>JAXIPI010000296.1:0-3508 GCA_045403015.1 Gaiellaceae bacterium
CTCGGTTCGGCATGCGTATGCCGACGACGAGGGTCACGTCGACATCAGCTTCGAGCTTCTCGACGACAGGCTGATCGTGGAGGTCGCCGACGACGGCTCCGGCTTCGAGCCCGGCGACTCCGACCGGAACGGCGAGGAGGAGCTCTCGGAAGGCGGTCTCGGGATCGCGATCATCCGCTCGATCGCCGACGAAGTCGAGATCGGCGGCGGTCCCGAGGGCCGCGGTTCGCGCCTCAGGTTCGTGAAGCTGCTCTAGCGGGCCCTGGCCGATCGCGCCGCTCCAGCCGGCGGCCCGTACCGCCGTACTGTTCCACCGGCCTACGCAGCGCGAGCGGCGCGCCAGGAACCGCTGGAGCGCGAGTCGGGAGCAATTAGGCTTTTTGCCGTGCAGGCACGGCGGAAGCTGATCGTGGTCTCCAACCGCGGCCCGATCGGGTATGTCCGCGAGGGCGGAGAGCGCGTCGCCCGGCGCGGCGCCGGCGGGCTCGTGACGGCACTCGCGCCGCTCGTGTCACATCACGACGTCACCTGGATCGCGAGCGCGCTCTCGGACGAGGATCGCCTGGTCGCGGCCGAAGGCCCGGTCGATGCGACCGCAGCAGACGGCTCGCGCTACCGGCTGAGGCTCGTCGCGCACGACCCGGTTGCCTACGACCTCTACTACCACGTCGTCGCCAATCCCGCCCTGTGGTTCGTTCAGCACGGGTTGTGGGAGCTCAAGCACGAGCCCGAGCGCGATCTCCGCCCCGCCTGGGAGGCGGGGTATGCCGCGGTCAACGAGGCATTCGCCGACGCAGTCGCCGAGGAGTTGGCTCGCGATCCAGGCACGGCCGTCTTTTTTCACGACTACCACCTGTACCTGGCGCCGAGGCTCGTGCGAGAGCGGTTGCCCGACGCGGTGATCGCGCACTTCACGCACATCCCGTGGGTCGGGCCTGAAGCCTGGTCGGTGCTGCCGGACGAGATCGTCGAGGCCATCCACAAGAGCCTGCTGTGCTGCGACGGCGTCAGTTTCCACACGAATCGCTGGCGCGATGCGTTCCGGTCCGCGTGCAACGAACTGGGCCTCGATGTGGGAGACACGCTCGTGACGGCTCATCCGATCTCCATTGATCCGGATGAGTTCACCGAGCTTGCTGCGAGCGAACGCGTGCTCGAGCGAGAGCGCGACCTGCTCGACTCGCGACCCGAGACGATGATTCTCCGCGTCGACCGAACCGACCCGGCCAAGAACGTCCCACGCGGCCTGCAGGCGTTCGCGCTCCTGCTGGAACGCCGCCCGGAGCTGCACGGCCGCGTGGGGATGCTGGCTCTGCTCGACCCGTCACGGCAGGAGATCCCGGAGTACATCGACGAGCGCCGGCGGATCGAGGAGGCGGCAGCGGCGGTCGAGGCGCGCTTCCCGGGTGCGCTCCGGCTGCGGATCGCGGACGACTTCCACCAGTCGATCGCTGCGTACAAGCAGTTCGACGTTCTGCTCGTGAACGCGGTCATGGACGGGCTCAACCTCGTCGCCAAGGAGGCGCCGTACGTCAATGCACGTGACGGCGTCGTTGTCTTATCTGTAAACGCAGGCGCGTACGAGGAGATCGGGACTTGGACCGTGCCCGTCGATCCACTCGATGTGGAAGGCCAGGCGGACGCGCTCGAGGCCGCGCTCGCGTTGCCCGTGGAGGAGCGTCGCGCGCGGCTCGCGGCGATCAGGAAGCACGTTCGCAGCCACGACCTCTCCCGGTGGATCGACGCGCAGCTTTCCGACCTCGACCGCGCCAGTACGATGCGCCAGCGATGAGCGACCTCTCGCATGTCGACGAGTCCGGGGCTGTCCGCATGGTCGACGTCGGCTCGAAGCCGATGTCGCGGCGCCGGGCTGTCGCGCGCGCGTCCGTCCGCATGGCGCCGGAGACCTCGCAGCGGCTGGGCGACCTCCCGAAGGGGGACGCGCTCACGACCGCGCAGGTCGCCGGAATCATGGCGGCGAAGAAGACCAGCGATCTGATTCCGTTGTGCCATCCTCTGCCGCTCTCGGTCGTCGAGGTCTCGCTGGCGGTCGTCGCGGACGGTGTCGAGATCACGGCGACGGCCGAGACCACTGCGCAGACCGGCGTCGAGATGGAGGCGCTCGTCGCGGCATCGGTTGCGGCGCTGACCGTCTACGACATGGCGAAGGCGATCGACAAGGGGATGGTCGTCACCGACATCACGCTCGTCGAGAAGACCAAGGCGGACGTATGAGGACGGCGGTTCTGACCGTTTCGGACGGCGTCGTCGCCGGTACGCGCGAGGACACGAGCGGCAACATCCTCGCCGAGTTGCTCGAGGCGGACGGCTACGAGGTCGAGCGGATGGTTGTGGCCGACGAGGCGGATGAGATTGCTGCCGCGATCGCGTCGCTCGCGGAGGACGCGGCACTTGTGCTCACGACCGGAGGCACCGGCGTCGCACCGCGCGACGTGACGCCTGAGGCGACGCGCTCGGTGATCGATCGCGAAGCGCCGGGAATTGCGGAGGCGATCCGCGCCGACGCGCTGGCAAAGACCCCGCACGCGCTCCTATCCCGCGGTTTGGCGGGCGTGCACGGACGGACCCTCGTCGTCAATCTTCCCGGCTCGCCCGGCGGCTGCCGCGACGGCTTCGCGGTGTTGCAGCCCGCTCTCGCACACGCTCTGGGGCTGCTGGCGGGCGCCGAGACGACCCACAAGCAGACATGAGCGCGACAGCCGTCTCGCTGCCACGCAGGTTCGCATCGCTCGTGAAGCTCGAGCACACGGTCTTCGCGCTTCCGTTCGCGTACGTCGGGATGCTGCTGGCGGTCGCAGACGTGCCGTCAGCCGCGGACTGGCTCTGGGTGACCGTCGCCATGGTCGGCGCCCGGACGCTCGCGATGGGCCTGAATCGCCTGATCGATGCGGAGGTCGATGCTCGGAATCCGCGAACTGCGATGCGGGAGCTGCCGGCCGGGACGCTGTCCCGCGTCCAGGTCGCGGGCTTGTGCGCGCTGGCGTTCGTCGTCTTTCTGGTCGCCGTCTTCCAGCTCGATCCGCTCGTGCGCTGGCTCTGGCCGATTCCGGTTGCGTTCTTCGTCGTCTACCCGTATCTCAAGCGCGTCACCTGGCTCTGCCATCTGTGGCTCGGCGCCTCGCTCGGGCTCGCGCCGGTGGGTGCGTGGGCCGCCCTGACCGGAGAGCTGCCGTGGCAGGCCTGGGCTCTCGGCGGTGCCGTCGCGCTCTGGGTCGCGGGCTTCGACTTCTTCTACTCGCTCTTCGATCTGGAGCACGATCGGGCCGAAGGGCTCCAGTCGTGGGCCACCCGTTTCGGGGAGCTCGGCGTCTTCCGCGGCGCGCGGTTCTTCCATGTCGGCACCGTCGCCTTGCTCTTGGCTGTGGGTCTCGGGCTCGAGGTCGGGCTTCTCTACTGGCTCGGGGTGGTAACCGTCGCTGCGCTACTGGCCTACGAGCACTCGCTCGTGCGGCCCGGAGATCTGCGTCGCCTCGACGCCGCGTTCTTC
>JAXIPI010000340.1:0-5489 GCA_045403015.1 Gaiellaceae bacterium
CTCGTCACCCTCGAAGCGCCGATCCTCGTGCTCGATCGAGATCCAGCGGTCGTAGCCGACCGCGTAGAGCGCAGCGACGAATCGTGGCCAGTCCACCTCCCCCAACCCGGGCAGGCGCGGCACCTGCCAGCCGATTCCGACGGAGAAGGTGCCGTGGCGGTAGAGCCCGTCCCGCCGGACCTCCAGGTCCTTGGCGTGCACGTGGAAGATCCGGTCCGCGAAGTCGTAGACCGCTCGCTCCCGGTCGATCATCAGCCAGACGAGGTGCGAGGGATCGAGGTTGAGCCCGAAGTTCTCGTCCGGGATCGTCGTGAACATCTGCTCCCAAATCGCCGGCGACCACGCGAGATTGTTCCCGCCGGGCCATTCGTCCTCGCTGAAGATCATCGGGCAGTTCTCGATCGCGATCTTCACGCCGCGCTCGCCGGCGTGACGGACGAGGTCGGGCCAGATGCGGGCGAAGCGCTCGAGGTTCTCCGTCAGCGGCCGGTCCTTGTCGTTGCCGGCGAACGTGCCGACGACCTCGACGCCGAGCTTCTGCGCCGCATCGACCACCTTCAGGAGATGGCCGTTCACCTCCTTGCGGTGCTCATCGTCCGGATGGAGGTTGTTCGGGTAGTACGCCAGCGACGAGATCTCGAGCCCGTGCCGGTCGAGCACGTCGCGGACCGCAGCGGGGTCGAACGAGTCGACGTCGATGTGCGTGACGCCCGCGTAGCGTCGCCTCTCGCCTCCGCCCGCCGGCCAGCAGGCGATCTTGAGCGACTCGAATCCCTCGCCGGCTGCCCAGGCGGCAACCTGCTCGAGGGTCAGATCCGGGAAGGCAGCGGTGAGGAGGCCGAGCTTCAGCGCGCCACCTCGACCCAGGCACCCTTCCCGGCGGACTCCGCGATCGCATCGCAGAGCAGAATCTCCTCGTGCCCGTCCGCGAAGGTCGGAAAGTCGGCCTCGGTCGGCATCGCCCCATTCTCTACTGCCCGGTACACAGCGCGGTACAGGTACTTGAAGGTGTCCGTAAACCCTTCGGCGTGGCCCGCCGGATAGTCGCCGCGTAGGGGTGCGCTCATGAGAGACGGGTCGCGGAAGAGCTGCTCGTTCGGCCGGTCGCGATGGCCGAGCCACAGCTCCTCGTGACGCTCGGAGTTCCAGGCGAGCGCGCCGTCCGAGCCGTCCACCTCGAACGAGGCGTGATTCTTCCGGCCCGCGCTGACCTGCGAGATCGTCACCTGGCCACGAGTGCCGTCCTCGTAGCGGAGGAGCACGTGCGCGATGTCCTCGGTCGCCATCTCCCGGTCGACGCGCTCGATCGCGCCGGCATCTGCATAGGTCTCGACCGGACCGGTCGGGACGTGGCGCACCGGATGGACGGTGTAGAGATCGGCGAAGACCGCGGCGACGCGGCGGCCGGTGATCCAGCCCGTCAGGTCCATCCAGTGCGTCCCGATGTCGGCGACGGCACGCAGCGAGCCGCCGAGCTCCGGATCGAGACGCCAGTTCCAGTCGGTGGGCTGGTGCAGCCAGTCCTGGATGTAGGTGCCGTGGGCGTTCCAGACGCGCCCGATGTCGCCGCGACGGACACGTGCCCGCGCCTCGTGCAGGATCGGGTAGAAGCGAACGTTGTAGTTCGCGCAGTGCACGAGCCCGCTGTCCTCGGCAAGGCGAAGCAGCTCCCCGGACTCCTCCGAGGTGAGCGCCAGCGGCTTCTCGCACACCACGTGCTTGCCGGCCGCGAGGACGGCCTTGACCTGCGGATAGTGAAGGTGGTTGGGAGTCGTCAGGTGGACGACCTGGACGCGCTCGTCGGCCAGCATTGCCTCGAGGCTCTCGTACGGCTCCGGCAGTCCGGGTTTCTGGCGCGCGCGCTCGGGCGACGAGCCGACGACGCCCCGGACCTCGACCCCGATCCGTTGCAAGGCCTCGACGTGGACGACGCCGATGAACCCTGTGCCGACGACGGCTGCCCCGATCCTGGTCATCCCGCCGCGAATCTAACCTCGTGAGAGGATTCGGCGCGTGCTGGATCGGAGCTTGACAGGAAGAGTTGCCGTCGTCACCGGAGCGGCCGGCGGGATCGGAAGCGCGGTGGTGGCGGCCTTCGCCGACGCCGGCGCGGAAGTCGTCGGGCTCGACCTTGAGCAGGCCGACCTCTCGGTCGCGGGGGAGGTCGAGTCGTTCTTCGCAGGCCTCGAGCGCGTCGACATCCTCTTCAACGGCGCGGGCATTAGCGGACGCCGCCTAGGCGACGGACCGGTCGACGAGTGCACCGAACTCGCCTGGGACACGGTCCTCGCGACCAACCTCAAGAGCGTGTTCCTCTGCTCGAAGCACGCCGTGCCCCTGCTTCGCGCGGCCGGCGGCGGCGCGATCGTCAACCTCGCGTCGATTCACGGCCTCGTCGGCGGCGACGCGGACTTCGCAACCCATGCGTATGCGGCGAGCAAGGCGGGGATCGTCGGGCTGACCCGCGCAATGGCCGTGCACTACGCGCGCGAAGAGATCCGTTGCAACGCGATCGCGCCTGGACTCATCAGGACACCGATGAGCCAGCGCGCGCAGAGCGACCCCGGGATCCTGGCGCGCCTGCCCGATCTGCAGCCGCTTACGGGCGACTTCGGCCGGCCCGAGGATGTTGCGGGCGCCGCCCTCTACCTCGCGACGGCGCCGTTCGTCACAGGCACGGTCCTCGTGGTCGACGGGGGCTGGACCGCAAAGTGAGCCGCCACCTCGGGCTCGACCTGGGAGGCACGTACATCAAGTGGGTCGTCCTGGAGGACGGTCTGGTTGCGGCGCGCGGCCAGAAGAAGACGCCCGCGGACGCCGGCCCGGAGGCGGTGATCGAGCGATTGATCACAGCCGGGCAAGAGGCCGGACCGGTCGACACGGTTGGAGTCGGAGTGCCGGGTCTCTTCGACGACGCGACCGGGGCCGTGACGTTCCTGACGAATGTCCCGGGCGACTGGAAAGGCCGTCCAGTGGCGCGTCTCGTCGGCGAGGCGCTCGACGCACCGGCCAGGCTGATCAACGACGCGCGCGCCTTCGCGCTCGCGGAGTGGACGCTCGGCGCGGCGCGTGGCTGCGACACCGCCGTCTTCGCCGTCGTGGGGACGGGCGTCGGCGGCGGGATCGTGGTCGGTGGAGCGCCGCACGAGGGGCGTCAGGGTCGCGCGGGCGAGCTCGGCCACCAGACGATCGATCCCGACGGCCCGCTCTGCAACTGCGGCAATCGCGGCTGCGTCGAGGCGTTCGTCCGAGCCGCGCTGGAAGCAAAGGACGTCAGGCTGGCCGGGAAGCTCCTCGGGATCGGGCTCGGCAACGCGATCGTCCTGCTGGCTCCCGACCTGATCGTCGTCGGCGGCGGGGTCGCGGCGACCGGCGAAAGGCTTCTCCGGCCGGTGCGGAAGGAAATCGCACGCCGCGTCAAGGTCTCCGTGCCGGTGGACGTCGTCCCGGGCGAGCTCGGCGTGCTGGCCGGTGCGATTGGAGCAGCGCTGCGCGGCGCTGAACCGCATTAGAGTCGGCTCGTGAGCTTCGAGGTCCCCGCCGCGGCGTACGACCGATTCATGGGCGTGCACTCCCGGCAGCTCGCCTCTCAGATGATCGATCTCGCGGGACTCACGCCAGACGACCGCGTGCTGGACGTCGGCTGCGGACCGGGCGCCCTCACGACGGAGTTGGTGCAGCTGCTCGGGGCTGACTCCGTGGCGGCCATCGATCCCTCCGAGAGCTTCGTCGCCGCCGCGCGTGAGCGTCATCCTGGGGTGAACGTTCAGCGCGGTACGGCCGAAGCACTGCCCCACCCAGACAGCGCTTTCGATGCAGCGCTCGCGCAACTCGTGGTTCACTTCATGGCCGATCCTGTCGCGGGGATCCGGGAAATGGCGCGTGTGACCCGACCGGATGGAGTCGTCGCCGCGTGCGTTTGGGACCACGCGGGCGAGCGGTCGCCGCTCGCGCCCTTCTGGGCGGGCGCACACCAGCTCGACCTCGACGTGCTCGACGAGTCAGGCTTGGCCGGCGCCCGCGAGGGCCATCTGGTGGAGCTGTTCGAGGCGTCCGGCCTGCGCGACGTCGAGCAATCGGAGGTCGTGGCGCGGATCGAATACGCGAGTGTCGACGACTGGTTCGAGCCGTTCGCGCTCGGTGTCGGACCCGCCGGTGCGGCCTACGCGAAGCTGGATCCGCAGCAGAAGGCAGAACTGGACGAGCGGTGCCGTGAGATCCTCGGGCCGCCGCCGTTCGAGCTCGTCAGCGTCGCCTGGGCCGCTCGCGGAGTCGTCTAGTACGCGGTTGACGGCGCAGGCGCTGGGCTCGGCGGAGCCCCTGCCTTGCGCGCCTTGAAGTCCTCGAGGATCGCTTCGGTGGCCGTCGCGCCGACCCGCGTCACGCCGACGCGCATCACGTCGAGGAGCGCATCGAGCGTGCGGACACCGCCGGCCGCCTTCACCTGGACACCGGGCGGGCTGTGCTCACGCATCAGCTTGAGGTCCTCGATCGTGGCGCCGGAAGAGGCGAAGCCGGTCGACGTCTTGACGAAGCCGGCGCCGGCGGCTGCGCTCAGCTCGCAGGCCCGGATCTTCTGCTCGTCGTTCAGGTACGCGTTCTCGAAGATCACCTTCACGGTTCGGCCCTGCGCGGCTTCGACGACGGTCCGGATGTCGCGCTCGACGTATGCATCCTCACCGGAGATCAGCCTGCCGATGTTCAGCACCATGTCGATCTCGTCGGCGCCCGCGCGGATGAGCTCCTCCGTCTCGAACTGCTTCGTCGCGGTCGTGTGACTGCCATGCGGGAAGCCGACGACGGTCGAGATCATCACATCCGACCGTTCGACGAGCCGAGCGGCGACCGCCACGTCCGCAGGACGAACTGTTGCCGAGGCCACGTCGTACCGGAGGGCTAGACGAACGCCTTCGATCACGGTCTCGGAATCGAGCTCCGGGCGCAGCAGCGAGTGATCGATCGTCTTCGCGACGTCGGCGTAGTCGAGCGTCTCGATCTCGAACATGCTGCGAGGATACGTCAATGACGGCGCTGCGAACGACCGTGATCGGGAGCTATCCCTTCCCCGGCTGGCTGGAGTATGCAGCCGATCACCTCGCCGATTTCGGGGCCGACGACGTGTCCGAGCTCCAGGAGGACGCCGTGATCGCGGCCGTGCACGACCAGGTTGCCGCCGGCCTCGACGCCGTCTCCGACGGCGAGCAGACGAGGCTCGCCGTCAACCTCGGCTTCTACGGCTTCCTCCAAGGGATCGAGCAAGGTGCGCCGCCGCGGCTGCTCGGCCCGCCCGCGCACGACCAGCGCCCGCGTCACCGCATCGTCGGCGAGGTCTCGGCTCCGAACGGCCTCGGCACCGTCACGGAGTACGAAAGGCTGCGCCGGGTCGCGCCGGCGGGGCCGACGCTGAAGGTCGCTGTGCCAGGGCCGTATACGCTCGCCGGCAGGCTCGAGCCGGGCGACCACTACGGCGACCGGTGGGCCGTCTCCGA
>JAXIPI010000325.1:0-9028 GCA_045403015.1 Gaiellaceae bacterium
GAGTAGATGACGACGTCCGCCTCTTGCCCCTGGAACTTGTCGACCGTGCCGACGCGGATGCCCGGCAGCGCCTCCTGGAGCGCGTTCACCTGCGCGTTGAAGGGCGAGACGACGATCACGTCGGTGATCCCGGCGCCACGCAGCCGCTCGACCTCGGCGCGCACGACCGCAACCTCCTCCTCCGACTCCTGGCGGTGTCCCTCGTGCTCGACCGGGATGTAGCGAAGACCCGTCCCGAGCGGCGTCGTCCGCCCCGCCGCGACCGGCGCCGGCTCGAGCCGTCCCTCGTAGAACTCCTCCGAGATGTACTCGCAGATGTCCGGATGCAGCCGGTAGGTGCGCTCCAGGAAGAGGCCGCGGTCGGGCGAAACCGTCGGGTCGTCTCCGAGCAGGTGCCGCAGCACCGAGTGGCCGCTGCCGAACGGGTGCGTTCCCTGGATCACCTGGTCAAGCTGCTGCGGATCGCCGACGAGAACGACGTTCCGCGCCGCCGTCCCCATCGCAAGCGCGTCGGCAAGCGAGACCTGCCCGGCCTCGTCGACGAAAAGAAAGTCGAGCGTGGCTTCGTGATCCGGATCGGAGAAGAGCCAGGCCGTGCCCGCGGCGAGGTCGCAGTCGACGCACTCGGCCGAGGTCTCGACGCTCTCGATGTGCACGCTCGCGTACTGCGACTCCGGGTTGCCGGCGCTCGCCTTCTTCAGCCCGCGGTAGTCGAGCCCGAGCTCCGCCGCAGCGTCCTCGACCGCGTCGAGCAGGTTGTGGATCGCCTTGTGGCTCGTCGAGGCGACGCCGACGCGCTTGCCGTTCGCCATCACGTGCGCGATCAGCCGGCCGGACGCCCACGTCTTCCCCGATCCCGGCGGCCCCTGAATGACGAGGTGGCGCTCGTCGAGTGTGAGCACGAGCCCCTTCATCTCCTCGAGGTCGGAGGTCTGGACGGGCCGGTCGAACGGCTCGTGCCGGAGGATCGTCTCCAGCGCTGGATAGCGACGGTCGCCGGCGAGGAGCGAGCGGCCGAGCCGCATCAGCGCGTCCTCCTGATCGCGCGTCAGGTACGGGCTCCCCGGGATCAAGCCCTCCGGCAGCGGCACGTCCTCGAGCGACGGCCCGCGCTTGAGTGTCAGGCGGCGAGCCTCGCGATCGAGCTCGATCACCTCCCCCGCTCCCTCGCGGGTCGCCGGGTCGATCACGTTGTCGCCGTTCCTGATCTTGTGCTCCTGCGCGGGAAAGCTGAGCACGTAGGCCTGCGACTTCTTCACCGGCTCCGGTCCACTGACGAGCTCGGTCCGGCCGATCGACTCTGCGTCGTCGACGAGCTCGGACGGCGTCATCTCGATTCGGTCGAAGAAGGCCCACCAGATCGGCTTGCGCTCGCGGTCGTGGTAGTCGAGCAATTGCGCCGCGAGCTCCTCGCCGGCGTCGAGCAGCTGCGCGCGAAGCTCGGCGCGTACGGCTTTCACCTCGGGGATTGGCCTTAGCTCGGGCGGCTCCGGGAGCGGGAACGGCCCGAACTGCGCGAGCGCCTCGTCACGTCGCTCGAGCAGCCAGTCGCGCAGGAGGCGCGTCGCGATGCAGTCCTCGTGGTTGTACTCGTCGATCTGGCGCAGGAGCGAGTCGTCGCGCGTCTGCATCCACTGCTCGAAGATCACGATCGAGGCGGCGCCGTCCTTCACCTCGGCCTGCCGCTCGAAGTCGAGGAAGGCCTCGAGCTCCTTCAGCCCGTAGCCCGGCCGCGAGGCGCGGAGGCCGTTGCGGACGACGCGGTAGAGGTCGACGAAGACCTCGCGGCGGAGGAGGTCGTCGAGCTCGCGCTCGCGGGTGCCGTAGCGGCCCATCAGCCGCTTGAGCGCGGTGATCTCGTAGGGCGCGTAGTGGTAGACGTGCAGGTCGGGGTAGCGCGCGAGCCGCTCGTGCACGAGGTCGAGGAACGTCTCGAACGCGATCCGCTCGGTCTCGTGGTCGTGCGCGTGGAGCGGCTCGAAGTTGCCGTCGACGTCGAGAATCCCCCAGAGGTACTCGAGCGAGCCGTCGGCGTCCCAGAACGGGTTGCCCTCGAAGTCAAAGAAGAGGTCGCCGGGCGAGGGGTCGGGCAGGAGCGCGAAGCCCGCTTCCGGCTGCGGTTCGATCAGCCGGTATTCGTCGGTGCCGGTCTCGCGCGCGTGGAGCTGGAGCTCGGCCTGCTCGCGGTTCTTGGCCCAGCTGTCGGGGTTGATGCCGGCGGGCAAGGGCTCGGCGGGCGCGCGCCCGAGCTGCGCGAGCGTCGTGATCCCGGCGTCTCTGAGCCGCTCGATCTGCGAGCGGTAGACGCCGGCGACGCGCGAGAGGTGGTCGACGGAGTCCCACCACGCGTCACAGATCGGCTTGAAGTCGCAGACGAAGCAGTGGTCGACCGGGTACGGCTCGGTCGGCGGCGGGTCGGCAACGAAGCGCTCGAGCCGCGAGCGGACGCGCCGGTAGTAGGCAGCGAACTCGCCGGGCTTGAAGCTCGCCTGCTCACCGTTGCCGAGGAGGACGTGGATGTGGTCGGGCTCGCGCTGTTGGATGCGCGCGAGCTGCTCGTTGTAGAAGAGGAGCTGGAGGATGTAGGCGGGCTTCGCGGAGCGCGCGAGCTTGGTGTCGAGCGCCTCGTATGTGCCGTCCGGCTGGCGCATCAGGAAGTCGGCGACGCCGCGCCAGCCGTCGCTCGCGAGGACACCTTGGTAGATGACATCAGCCTCGCCGGCGCGGATCGCTTGCGCAGTGGCGAGCGCGGCGGCCTCGTAGTCGCCCTCCGGATCGGGGATCTCGAGGACGGCGAGCCCCTGCGCGCGGAGGCTCTCGAGGTAAGCGTGCTCGTGCTCGAGTCCCTTCCGAAAGATCAGCTCCGCCTGCTCGTTCTCAACCTCGGGCCGCTCGATCTCCCCGCGCGCGTGCGCAAGCGAGAGCGTCGTCAGGTGCTCGCAGGCCAGGAAGGCCGTGACGTCGGAGGGTGAGAGGTTCAGGCGTTCGTCGTGCAAGCGCATTACATGCGAAGTATCAACAGCGGCCCGGACTCGACCCGCACTCGGCCTCACGCGTCGCACGCCGCGGCTGAACGTACATGGCCCCGAGTGCGTGGATAGGAGCTCAGGGACTGCAATATCGCTCGGGCGCTGAGTACCACGACGGAGCTCCGATTACGAGAACGGAAGTCGCGGTAGAGCGGCGTCGGGCGCCAAGGTTCCTGGGTCCGTTCTCGGGACGTACGCGATGTCAACGTGAAGGCGCGCGGAGAGTACGCCATCTGGCAGCGGCGTCTGAACGCAGGGGATCGCAGTTGACTCATAGAGCTCGAGTCCTTCCGTCGCTGCTCCAAGGTCGAATCGCTCGTTCGCGGCTCCCGAGTATCCCGAACCGAGGCACTCCATGATCACGCGATCGATCTTCGCCAGAAGCGCCGCATCATCGAGCGCGTCGCTGCGGAGCGCCTCCGCAAGATCGTGGATCGAGCTGCCACTTCCTTGGTGATGCACCGGCACGATGATGATCCAGGCTCGATGGTGCGCGGGCCGCAGCTGCTCAACGGAGAAATAGTGTGTTAAGGAAGCCGACGTTCGGGCCTTGATCTCGAGACGCTGAGATTCGCTTGCGAAGTCGAAGGGCTCTACTGCTTTCGCGCGCCACGCGGAGAGGAGAGCGACGCGATCGGTGCCTGCGGCGATGACTGCCAGCTCCGCCCAGAGCCCGACCACCGCTTTGTGCCCGGGTCGGCCAACCCGCTCGAAGAGTTGAGCGAGCTGCACAATCGCGCCTGTGAGGGACGCGGCCCCGCCGCCTTCGAGCATCGGCCCGAGGAGAGCTACCGCGACGCGCGTGAACCATTGCATTAGCAGCTCGTCAGACGAGCGGCAGACAACGAGGACGACATCCTCCGTGCTCACAACCCCTGCGCGTACGACCCGTGCCTGGTGGAGCACAGTCACGAGGATCGTCCGGAGCTCGATCGGGAAGACGACGTCAGCCTGCGGCGCCGGGAATGTCACCGCCACAAGCCCCTCTGCTGTGAGCCCAACGTCGATGGCGTTCGCCCGTTCGTTCGCTCCAATGGCGACGATGGCATCAGACGTTCCGGCTGCTGGGAGCTTCGAGCGTTCCTCGCGGAGGCGGGCGATCAGGCGCGCGGCATCGGCCTCGGTCACGTGCGTGCCTCGATTACCCACCCCGGGTCCGTCCCCGACGGAATGTAGGCGGAGAGGGCGATTGTCGTTGCCCCCTCAGCCCACAGGGGAGGACCGCCGCGCTTGACTCTTGTCGGTAATACGCGATGGAACTGAAGGGTGAGCGCGCGGCTCTCACCGTCGCGGCGCACAATCTCACGGTCGCCGGGGTACCCGGCGTTGCGTCCCTGGAGAAGCGACTTGATGCTCACCGGGTCCGACTCCGGATCGACACTGCGCTTGCGGGGCCGATCTTCGTCGAGATCATCCATGAGATAGATCCGCGCGACGTCAGCGTCTAGTGACTCACGGTCGATGCGTCGCGCAATATGCCCGAGGAGGAGGGCCTTGTCGTCGGCGTCATCAGCGTCGTGTACCGGGTAGAGGTCTACCGCTTCGAACGCATCCAGTAGCGTGCAGTCACACCATGTGTGGCCGTGCTCGGCTCCGCCGTCGAAGCCTGGCAGCGCCCGAACGAAAGCCTCGAGGCCTTCAAGCGCCGTTCGTTCCTCAGGGGTAGGTTCGTCGCCAACACCTAGCGAGAGGAATGACTCCCAGCTCTGAAGCTGGTGGGTCTGCAGGCTGCGAGAGATGACGCTTGAGCGTGTCAAACGCCACTGCGGATCAAGCAGGAATTGTCGCCGCCAGTCCCTGAGGGGGATGCCGTCTGCGACGATCCGCTGGACCTCTCGGTGCATCTCTAGCTCGTGCTCGGCGTAGTCCGTGAAGAAGCTGCTTGTGGCCTCCGTCATCCAGAGACGGCACCGGTCGAGGAATGATCGCTTGTATCCGAGCCACCTTGCCCTCTGTTGGCCGGTGTCGATGTTCTGGCTAGGCGAGCGCGGGATGTAAGTGACGGCCAGGCCGGGGATTGTCAGGCCGCGATCCACCATCTGGCCTCCGACGACGATCCAGGCGTATTTCGTGTTCCAGGGCAGGTCCTCGCCCGCGGTGCCCGACCATCCCTCGAGTCCTCGGTTGAGCACGAGGACATCGAGCAGATCAAGTGTCTTCCGAACGTCTGAGAGGAGGTCGGTCATGCTCTGCGGGAAGTCGACGCGGAGGGCGGTTGCTCGGAGCTCCGACAGCGCGCCCTCGAGCGTGCTGGCGAGCACGGCGTCATCGACGTTGCGTAATAGATGAAGTCGCGCATCCACCCACCTTGTCGCCTTCGATTGCTCACTGACAAGGCGCTCCGGATGAACGAGCATCGAGAGTTGCGCCGGCCGGGCTCTACTCCCGTCGCACCTCCCGTAGTACCTGCCGAGGGCGGCCGCCACGATGAAGCTGTCGATCGCAGTAAGAAGCGACGGGGGCGGCTCGGTGACGATCACCTGAGGGTCGAAGACCGCCGCTTCCTCGTCCGCGATCTGCCGCACGCGCTGCGCAGGTGGCGTGAAGAAGTCCTCGTTTCCGACGTAGGCGGATCCGGGTGTGAGCATCCGCACGGCATCTGGGGCGAGCGTGTCGGCAGCAGCAAGCAGTAGGTTCGCTTGGGGCGTCGCGGTGTACTGGACGTAACTGTGCGAGGAGAGTCCCGCCCGCAGGGACGCCAACGCGCTGAACGTCGTGGTGGGGGGCCGATCGGGTCGCCGCGTGCGCGCATTCAGGCTCGCCTGGTCCGCTTCGTCGTCGATGATCAATGTAGGTACCCCGAAGCGGTGGGGGATCACGTCCGCGACCGCGGCAATGTGCTGGTAGTGCTTCAGGGTGACGACGATGGCGGTTGGGGGAAGGTCGTCGTCCGCGCCCCCGTCGGCGCGTTTAGACCATGTATTGAGCAGCCCGGGGAGTCCGAGTTTGTCGCCCTCCATGAGCTGGCTGCTGCTCATCAGCAGCCAATTCTCGAACGCGTGGCTGCTCGGGTCATTGAGCGCTAGATCGCCTTCCAGCCTGCGGCGTGTCTGCTTCTCGAGGAACTTGCTGATGCCCGCGACGATGATCACAAGCCCGAAGCCGTTGTCACGTGCCAGGGCTGTAATCATCTCGAAGCTCAGTGTCTTTCCGCTTTGAACGCGGCCCACAGCGAGGACGGTTCGGTGCCCCTCCTCTCCCGGGGCCTGGCATGCACCCAAGATGCTCTGGGCCTCGGCAACGAGCCGCTGACGCTCATCGTCGTCTAGGTCACCCTGCCGTGAGACGAAGTCCTCTCCCTCGATCCCGAGCGCCGGCTGCCACTGCCCTCCCGGAACATCCGCGGCATCGATGTACACGAAGGTCTCGTCGGTCGCCGTCATAGTCCGCCCGAGTGAGTCACTCTGTCCCGAGCTCGCCGCGGAGGAGCTCGTTCACGTATTGGCGGATGAGAGCGGCCTGAGCAGCCCCGCCGGTTCGAGCGGCGGTTTCCGCCACGGCAATCGCAGCCGCCACGCGGATGATCGGCTTGATCGCCTCGCCTGTCGCTCCCTCGAACACCTCCATGAAAAGGCTATCCCGATTAACGCGGATTCGGAGGACGCCACGCTCAGCCTCGCTGCCTTGGTCCTGCACCACCGTGAGCCAGTCATCGTCTGGGGCGCCGCCGTCAGTCAACTCGATGTGCACTTCGTAAGGCTGGCCCGCAAGATGCACGATGCGTTTCTCGTCGTAGCCTGCGGCCCCACTGGCTGGGAGCAGCTGTGGCCGCTCGGGAGATGGTGAGTCGAGCAGTCTCATCACGTCTTGCTCCGCGCGTGCGACGGCCTCCGCGGTAGCAGTCACAGCCTCTCTCGCCGCGGCCTCAGTGTCCACCTGGCGGTCCTTCTGGTCGACCTTCCCGAGATGCCGGAAGTTGTCCGCTTGCTTGAGGAGTGGGATCGGCTCTGCATCGAGAGCATCCCGCAGCGCGCTGATGAACCGGTCAACCTCTGAGTCAGACCAGCGGAAGTTGGTCTTGGTGATCTCCGGCTCAACGCCAGAGATCTCCAGCTGCCCCTGAAGGCGTTGGTATCGGTGCTTGTTAGGCGCCCCCGCGATGCCTACAGGACGCCAAGGATCGACTGCGCCCTCAATCACCCGGCGGTTCTGCATCAAGGCGAAGCCCGCATTCGTAGTGCTGCCCTTGGCACGCACCATTGCCCATCCGGTCACCTCCGCCTCAGCGCCGGTGTCCAGCGCGAAGGTCAGTTCGATCGGCTTCTCCCACTCGACCTCGTCGCCTTCGGGCGTTTCGACGCCTGCGCGGTCGAACCGCCTGGCGCGCAGGGCGGTTGGTCGGCGGTACGCGACCTCCTCGTCCAGCACATCCAGGCGAAGAAGGCCGTCCTCGATGTAGTCGCGATAGATGCTGGCCAGGAACTCCCGGGCCTTCTGAACCGTCCGCCCTGTCATGAGCGGCTTCCGGAGACTCGAGAGGCCGATCACGGTGTAGTGATCGGAGGCCTCAGCGGTGAAGAGGCTGACCTTCACGGAGCCGCGCTCATCGGACAGGACTTGGCGGAGGTCGACATCGATCAGTCTCCCCACGGGCTCGCCTGGCTGAGTGGTCTGAATGACGAAGCGGTCTCCCCACCAGATCGAGGCTGCCTTCATCCCGATCCCATAGAGATTGAACTGTGTGCGATCAACCGGCGGCGTACCGGCACGAAGCGCCCGCTGGAGGTCACCCTTGGCAATCCCACCCGCGTTATCGCGGATAATCAGTCGATCGGGACTCTGCTTGATCTCCACGTGCAGCTGCGGAGCGACACCGCCACGATGGACCTCGCGGATGCGGTCGATGTCACGGAGGTAGCTCGAGAGCGAGTTGTCGACGTACTCCGCCAGCGCGAACCACTCGTTGTACCGAAGGCCCTTGAGCGCCCCGAGGAGCCCGATCCCGGGCGTGAGATCGACGTCGATGTCGTCAAAACCAAGAGAGGTCCCAGGGATGGGTGAGTTGTCCGCGGCCGCCACGCCTTCCCATCATCGATGAACGGAGCCTGATTGACAACAGTGTGTGCGGCGCGGCGCGGATGCTGCTCTCGCGCAGAGGGAAGGGAGGACACTGCACCGCCGGCGCGGCCAAGCTGGACGACGCTCAAACGGGAACAGCCAGAGAGGAACAGCTAGCGTCGCAGAGCTGGAACTGGAAGTGGGCCAGCCCCGGCGATTCGCAACGCGTCGACCCGTAAATCGTCCGTCAAGAAGTCTTCGGCATCCGGATCAGCCGCAATCACGTCGGCATCCGGAACGAGCAAGATGTTCTCGGGGAGTGCGTGAACCCAGGCGCCAGCAATCTGCTTGGTCGAGGTGTCCACCTCGATCCAGGTCAAGCATGCAGCTTCCACCAACACTCGCATCCGCACCCCCGGCGCGTCGACGACGCTCGCAAACTAGCGGGAGCCGATGGCCACCGAAACCCGCCGTTTCTGGCAGGCCCCAAAACGACCACGTTGTTACGGGTCGACTCGCCTGCTGTCCCAGTCTCGAAGTGCGAGGTCAATGGCGCTCCGGAGCCAGTGTTGCGATGTCACGACAACATCAGTCGAGGCCGGACGGCCTTTTGAGTTCCACGCGACGACAAGTGCACGAGGTAGGGGTGCGGCGCTCAGAAGGACATCCAAGTCATGCAAGTACGTGAACGTGTCCTTGATTCCGACTCGATCAGGCTGTTGACCCTCAAGTTCCGTGAACTTCGCCTCAACGAGGAGGATCTCATTGCCGCGCACGAGGATGAAGTCCGGCCGAAGCGAGCTCTTAGCCAAGCCAGCAGCGACAAGCGTCTGGTGGTACCGACCCGCGAGAGAACTCCCAGTGGCGTTCGCGATGCTGCGCTGGTACCACAGCGTGACGTCAGACTCACTTGAATGGCGAAACCGCGCAAACGGTAGCTCGCGGCCGGGCAGGAGGCGGCGCTCGACTCGGCGGTAACCGTGCGCGACAAGGGCGTCGAT
>JAXIPI010000347.1:0-1518 GCA_045403015.1 Gaiellaceae bacterium
GCTCGAGAGCTACGTGCAGATGGTCGGCCGCGCAGGCCGGGACGGCCGCGCCTCCGACACGCTCCTGCTCGCGAGCCGGGCGGACGCGCAGCAGCTGCGCCGGTTCGCGCGCTCCGACATCCCCACCGTCGACGACCTCCGCCTGGTCTACGCGCGGCTGCGCGGCCGTTCCGAGGTCTCGCCGGAGGAGCTCGGCGACGAGCCCGATCCACGCGTGCTCGTGGGCATGCTGGAGCAGGTCGGACTGGTGCGCCGCGGCTTCGACGCCGGCCGCTCAATGCAGATCGAGGTGCCGGAGCCACCCGCCGACGCGGCTGCGCGAATCGACGCGCTCCTCGCCCGTTACGAGCGGGAAGCGCTCGCCCGCACAGATCGGCTCGTGCGCTTCGCCGAGTCGAGCAACTGCCGGCACCGACAAGTGGCCGAGCATTTCGGAGAACTGCTGGCCGAGGACTGCGGGATGTGCGACGTCTGCGCGCCGCTGGCGCGCCCTGCCGACGAGCCTGCAGCGGTCGCGCCGCTGCCGGACGACGTCGCCGGAGCCATCCATCGCGCCGCGCTCGACCTGCGCTGGCCGCTCGGGCGTACCGGTCTGGCGGCGTTGCTCCGCGGCTCGATGAGCGCGCCGCGCTCGGCGCAGCGCTCCTTACACTTCGGCGTGCTCGCGGCAGCCACTCAGGCCGACATCAAGCGCTGGATCCAGCTGCTCGAGGTCTCGGGGGCACTCGAGTCGTTCGAGAGCGAGGACGGCTTCCGTCTGCTCCGAGCGCATCGCGGAGCGACCCTGCCGCGAATCGGCTCGCCGGCCGCCGCCGGGCCGGCCGACGAGGGGCTCTTCGAACGGCTCCGGGCGTGGCGGCTCGAGCGTGCACGGGCCGACGAGGTGCCTGCATTCGTCGTGCTGCACGACGCGACGCTCCGCGAGCTCGCGACCGCAAAGCCCGCGTCCGAGCACGATCTCGCGGCGGTCAAGGGCTTCGGGCCGACGAAGCTCGAGCGTTACGGGAGCGATGTCTTGGCCGTCATCGCGGCTGCATAAACCATCGCGGGCTACAATCCCGTCCTTGCGGTCGTTCAGCAAGAACAGACCGGCGCGGCCCCGGCGCCGGATCCGCAGGCTTCGCCTCCTTGCGCTCCTCATCGTCCTTGGGCTTCTCGGATCGGTGTCGTTCAGCTTCGGCCTGGTTCGGGCGATCGCGAGCGAGATCGACGCCGGCAAGTTCGACCCGAAGAAGCAGCTCGACAACCAGGTCAACGGCTACATCTACGACTCGAGCGGCAAGAAGATCCTGGCGGTGCTGCGCGGATCGGAGGCGCGCACACTGATCGAGTACGACGACATCTCCGATCCGATGCGGCATGCGATCGTCGCGATCGAGGACCGGCGCTTCTGGGAGCACGACGGGATCGACCTGCGCGGCATCGGTCGGGCGCTGATCGCGGACATCAAGCACAAGAGCGTGGTCGAGGGCGGCTCGACGATCACACAGCAGTTCGTGAAGAACGGACTCGATCGCG
>JAXIPI010000147.1:0-28167 GCA_045403015.1 Gaiellaceae bacterium
CCGCGCGACCGTGCTCTTGCCGCTACCGCTCTCGCCGACGAGCGCGGTGATCGTCCCGGGCCGCAGCGTGAAGCTGACGTCGTCGACTGCGTGGAGTTTCGCGCCGCGTGCAAACAGGCGCGTTCCGCCCGCCGAGAAATGCTTGGTCAGGTGCTGGACATCGAGGGCGGTGCTCATTGGGCGCGCTCCACGAGATGACAGGCGACGAAGTGACCCGGCGCGGCCTGCTTCAACACCGGCTTCTCTGCCAGCTGGCGCGCGTAGAGCGCTCCGTCCGACGGAATGCAGTGTGGGCAGCGCGGATGGAAGCGGCAGCCGGTGGGCGGGTCGCCGAGGTCCGGGGGCATGCCGGGGATGCCGGTCATCCGAACGAGCGGACCGGTGAGCGGCGGGAACGAGCTCAGCAGCCCCTGCGTGTAGGGATGCTTTGCCTCGGCGAAGAGGTCGTGGGCCGCGGCCGTCTCGACGATCTCGCCCGCGTACATGATCCCGATCCGATCGGCGAACTCGACGAGCAGCGACAGGTCGTGCGTGATGAAGAGGACGGCGAAGTCGAGCTCACGCTTCAGCGCCTCGAACTGCTGCAGGATCTCGCGCTGGACGACGACGTCAAGTGCCGTCGTCGGCTCGTCGAGGATCACGAGCTCCGGGCTGAGCGCGAGGGCCATCGCGATGATCACGCGTTGGCGCATCCCCCCGGACAGCTCGTGTGGATACGAGCGGACGCGGGACGGGTCGATCCCGACCATCTCGAGCAACGATCCTGCCCGCACGAGCGACCGCTTCTTGGAGACGCGCTCGTGCGCGCGCATCATGTCCACGAACTGGTCGCCGATCCGAAGCACCGGGTTGAGCGCGTTCATCGCGCTCTGGAAGACCATCGAGACGTTGCGCCACCGATACTGGCGAAGCTCCTCGCGGCTCTTGCCAAGGAGGTTCTCGCCCCGAAAGCGGATCTCGCCGCCGGTCACGCGGGCCGGCTCGCGCAGGATCTGCAGGATCGCGTTGCCGGTCGTGCTCTTGCCACAACCGGACTCACCCGCGAGGCCGAAGATCTCGCCCGCATGGATCTGGAGGTCGACGTGGTCGACGGCACGCACACGCCTGTCCGGCGTCTCGTAGTCGACGACGAGCTGCCGCAGCTCAAGGAGCAGCTCGCGCTTCACTGCGGCGGGCACGGACGCGAACTCCCGGTCGAGCACGGTCACTCGGCCTCCTGCGGTGGAGCGAGCGCGGGCCGACTGCCGAAGACGCCGCGCCGCGCGCGCCTGCGGCGCAGACGTGGGTTCGACAGCTCGTCGATCCCATAGTTCACGAGCACGAGTGCGGCGACCGACAAGGCGAGCGCGAACCCTGGGAAGAAGAAGTGCCACCACTCGCCCTGGAGAACCGCCGAGTTGTTCTGAGCCCAGTACATCGTTGCGCCCCAGCTCGTCACGTTGATGTCGGCCAGACCGAGGAACTCGAGGCCCGCCTCGAAGAGGATCGAGATGTAGAACACGAGCAGGAAGGCCGCTGCGATGCGGCTGACCATGTTGGACATGATCTCGCTGAAGACGATCCGCCGGGTCGACTCTCCAGCCACCTGGGCGGCGAGCACGAAGTCGCGGTTGCGGAGCGAGAGCGCCTGCCCGCGCAGGATCCGGGCCTCGATCGCCCACGTCGAAAAGCCGATGATCAGCACGAGCGTCACAGGCCCGCGGTTCTCCACGAACGACGCGATCACGATCAGCAGCGGCAGCGTCGGGATGACGAGGAAGATGTTCGTGACGAGGTTGATGATGTCGTCGACCCAGCCGCCGCGGTAGGCAGCGAGCAGCCCGAGGGTTACGGCAATCGTCGTCGAGAGGATTGCCGCGAGCGCCCCGACCGCGAGGGACTGACGTGCCCCCCAGACAACCTGCGAGAAGACGTCGTAGCCCTGATCGGTGGTGCCGAAGAAGAACTCCCTGCTCGGCGGCTGTCCAGGCAGGCCGACGATGTCGCTCGGGGTGTTCGTCGCGAGCCAGGGGGCAGCGATGGCACAGCCGACGATCGCGCCGAACATCAGCAGGCCGAGCCGCGACTTCCAGTTCCCGAGCAGGAGGCGCGCCCACAGCGGCGTGCGGAAGCGCCGGCGCGGGCCGCCGAGCCCGAGGGCGGCGACCTCCGCCTCAGCGCCCGCGGGCGCGACCAGCTCGAGATCGGCGAGGTTGCTCACGTCGTGCGGACGCGCGGGTCGAGGACGACGTACAGCAGGTCCATGATCAGGTTCGCGACCAGCACAGTGCCGGCGAGGACGAGCAGTAGCGCCTGGGTCAGCGGGTAGTCGGAGCCGAGTGCAGCCTGCTGGAGGGTCAAGCCGACGCCCGGGTAGCTGAACACGAACTCGATGAAGACGAGCCCGCCGACCGCCGCGCCGAACTGCGATGCGAATCCGGTGAGCGGCGGCAGAATCGCGTTGCGTCCCGCGTACATCGTCATCACGCGGCTGTCCTTCAGGCCCTTCGCGTGGCCCATGCCGACGTAGTCCTCCTCGACGGTGTTGATCATCACGTTGCGCATGTTCAGGAGCCACCCGCCGCAGAAGACGGCGACGATGATCAGAGAGGGGAGCGCCCCGTGGGCGATCGCACTGCGGATGAAAGTCCAGTTGAAGCCGGGCTCGATCCCGAGGTCGTAGGCGTGCTGAATCGGGAACCAGCCCCACTTCAGCCCGAGGAAGTAGACGGCAAGGAGAGCGGTGAAGAAGGCGGGAAACGCGCCGAGTGAGATCAGCGCCGGCGTCACCAGGTTGTCGACGAGCCCGCCTCGGCGCCAGGCGGCGACCATCCCGAGAGCGGTGCCCAGGATGAAGGCGAACATGAAGCCCACGCCGACCAGCGCAATGGAGTAGGGGAGCGTCCGCGCGATGACCTCGGAGACGGGCGTCGGGAAGTTCGAGGTCGAGACGCCGAAGTCACCAGTGAAGATCTGCCCGAGGTAGGTCCAGTAGGCCTGGAAAAACGGCTCCTCCTGCACGTTCAGATACTCCCGCAGGTTCTCCACCATCTGCGGGTTTGCCGCCAGCTGCGCGGGCGAGAGCCGTGACATCAGCCCGTCGAGCGGCGAGCCGGGCATCAAGCGCGGCAGCAGGAAGTTGAGGGTGATCGCGCCCCAGAGAGCAATCGCGTAGAAGCCGAGGCGACGGAGAATGAAGCGCATGGCCGGATTGTCTCCCTAAGTGGCCGTTGGGCGGGGTGGAGAGCCCCCGCCCAACAGCCGTTGGAGGGAATTACGAGATGGGGCTCTTCTGTGCCACGCCGCCGCTGCAGATGCGGGTCAGCGTGACTGCGTTGTCCGGGTAGTTGTTGAAGATCGGACGCGCATACCGGTTGTTCGGAGTCGGGAAGCAGTGGAAGTACTTCGTGCTGTACGTCGACCACTGCGTACCCACAAACAGCGGGATGATCGGCAGCTCCTTGAGCCAGAGCTTCTGGACCTGCGTTGCGATCTTCTTCTGCCCGTTGACGTCGAGCGTCCCCTTCCACTTGTCGAGCAGGGTCGTCGCCTGCGCGTTCTGGTAGTGGGCGAAGTTGCCGGTGTTCACGGCGTCTTCACCAGAGGGGACGTACGTGTTCTTGTGCATGTTGTTGAAGAAGTACCCGTAGGGCGAGCCCGTGGACGCGATCTGCCAGAGCAGGGTCACGAACTTCGTGCTCGTCGCGTTCGGGTACCAGGAGCCCCAGTCCGGCTCGAGCTTGACGCTCGCGTCGATGCCGACGGCCTGGAGGTTCTTGGAGATGATCTGGAGTGAGGCGACCCAGTCCGACCAGCCCGAGATCACGTGGATCTGGAAGGAGACGGGGTTGCCCTTCGGGTCGAGCAGCTTGTTGCCGTCGTACTTGAACCCGTTGTCGGTGAACATCTTCTTGGCCGCGGCCGGGTTGTAAGTCGAGAGGCGCTTCGCCTCGGCCTTGACCGACGAGTCCGTGACCCACGAGGGGAAGAGGTAGTTCAGCCCGACGGCGTCGGCGGGCGGCGAATAGCCGTACTCACCGAGCTTGTAGACCTTGACGCGGTCGATCGCCATGCTGACCGCCTTGCGGTAGGCCGGCAGGCTGTAGGGGTACTGGCCGGTGTCGAACATCAGCGACTGCGCGTAGGCCGTGTTGTCGTAGAAGGCATGGAAGTGGAGCGGATCCTTCGCGATGTACGCCTTCTCGACGTTCGGGACGAAGTTGTGCGTCCAGTCGGCCTGGCCACTGCGGATCTGGAGCAGCGCAGCGTCGTTCGAGGTTGCCTGGATGTACTGGACGCACGGGACCTTCGGCATGCCCGCCTGCCAGTAGTTCGGGTTCTTGTTCAGCACGTACGACTGCCCGCTGAACTTGGCGACCTGGGTGAACGGCCCGGAGCCGACCGGGTTCGGGTTGAGGAACTTGTTGATGTCCGGGACCTTCGAGAACACGTGCTTGGGCACGATGAAGACGACGTTCAGGTTGACGGACACGAACTGCGAGTCCTTCGTCTTCAACGTGATGACGACCTGATTGGCGCCCTTCTGCTTGATCGAGGCGATGTTCGTCCCCTCGCGGTAGGCGCCGACCATGTCCATCGTCTTGTCCTGCTTGCCGGCTGTGAGGCTGTACACGACGTCGGCGGCGGTCAGCGGCTTGCCGTCCGACCACTTGACGCCCTGGCGCAGGGTCAGCGTGATCTGCTTGCCGTCCTTGCTCCAGGCATAGCTCTGGGCGAGCCACTTGTACTCCTTGCCGCCACCGGCCGGCGTGGTGATCACGAGCGGCTCGTACATGCCGCCGCGGACGAAGGAGGACGAGGGGAGGCCCTGCACGTACGGGTTGAAGTTGCGAACGAAGGCCGGATCGCCAGAGCCGGTGGCGACCAGGCACTTGTGTGCCGCTGCTGTCGTGCCCGTAAACGCGGTCGGTGCGGCTGGAGCGGCCTGCACGATGAGGACGGCGAAGAGAGCCGTCGCGCATACGATGCCGAGGCCGCCGCCGAACGCTTTGCGTCTGGAGCGGATGGAGATGTTCACGTTCCCTGCCTTTCTCTCCGGCGGTGAGGCGCGGAGGGTTCTTCATAGAACCGTTTGGGGTCGTCGTCGACCTGCGGGGACGCCGTTCTCGGCGCGCGAGTTCCGAATTTTCGCTCTTGTTACGGGAACGGTTAACAGGTCGTCATGGCCGTGTCAAGGCCTGGTTAGGTCATATCCGTGTTTGACAGCAGCGAGATATGAGGATTAGAGTGACGTGCTTCCTGTAACCGTTTCCGGTGATAGTTTCAGAGGATCTCGATGTCCAACGCGAACACCAACCACGGCAAGCGAGCGACGATTCGTGGCGTCGCGCGCGCGGCCGGCGTTTCGATCGCCACCGTCTCGCGTGTTCTGAACGGCCGGCCCGACGTCGCGCCGGACACACGCGAGGCGGTGCTGCGAGCGGTGCGCGAGCAGGGCTTCAGCACGAACCGGAACGCACGCGCTCTGTCCGGTGGGCGCACGGGACTGATCGGGGTCACCATCCCCCTGGTCGAGGCGGCCTATTTCGGAATCATCCTCTCGGGTGCGTCCGAGGCGCTCTACGAACAGGACATGCGGATCGTCCTCTGCCCGACCCTTCACCAGCACGAACGCGAGGTGACGCTGCTGGACCGCCTGATGCGCGGAACGACGGACGGCGCCGTGCTCATGCTGCCGGAGGAGTCGAGCGCAGAGCTGAAGGCCCTGCAGCGGGAGTTCCCGGTGGTTGTCGTCGATCCACGCGTGTCGCTCGACGAGGGGATCCCCGTCGTCTCGGCGGCGCACGCAGCCGGCGCCCGCGCAGCCACGGAGCATCTGCTCGCTCTCGGGCACCGCCGGATCGGAGCGATCACAGGCCCGCTCGGGTGGATCGCGAGCACGGACCGTCTCAACGGGTACCGCGGTGCGCTCGCAGCCGCCGGCGTGATGCCCGATCCAGTCCTCGTCGCCGAGTCGGACTTCCGCAACGGCCCCGTCACGGAGGCCGCGGCCGAGGCGATGCTCGACCTGGCTGATCCACCGACGGCGATCTTTGCGTTCAACGACAACGTCGCGGTCGGCGTGATGAGAGCGGCGCGGTCCCGCGGTCTAAGGATCCCCGACGATCTCTCAGTCGTCGGCTTCGACGACTCCGAGCTGGCGGAGATTGTTCTTCCCGGCTTGACGACCGTCCGGCAACCGCTCGCCGAGATGGGCCGGATGGCGGTGAGCCTGCTGATGCGCCTGCTCGAGAACCAGCGCGTCGACGCGCTCCGGATCGAGCTGGCGACGAAGCTTGTCGTGCGGGAGTCGACCGCGCCGGTACCTGTCGCGCAGAGGTAGCGTTGGAGGGTCGATGGAGTACGTGAACCTCGGTAACACCGGGCTGCGGGTCTCACACCTCTGCCTCGGGATGATGAGCTTCGGCCAGCACGAGAGCCGCCGCTGGGCGCTCCCCGAGGCCGATGCGGAGCCGATCGTCCGGCGTGCGGTGGAAGCCGGAATCACGTTCTTCGACACGGCGGACGTCTACAACGGCGGCCAGAGCGAGGTCGTGACCGGCCACGTCTTGCAGCGGCTCTTCGGCATGCGGGAGGAGTACGTCCTCGCGACGAAGGTCCACGGCCAGACGATGCCCGGCGAGAACGGCCGCGGCCTCTCGCGCAAGCACATCCTCGCCTCGATCGACGCGTCGCTGCAGCGCCTGGCGCTCGACTACGTCGACCTCTATCAGATCCACCGTTGGGATCCGCTCACCCCGATCGACGAGACGATGGAAGCTCTCCACGACATCGTCAAAGCCGGCAAGGCGCGCTACATCGGCGCGAGCAGCATGTACGCCTGGCAGTTCGCCAAGGCGCAGTCGGTCGCGAAGACGCCGTTCGTGTCGATGCAGAACCACTACAACCTCGTCTACCGCGAGGAGGAGCGGGAGATGATCCCCCAGTGCCTCGACCAGCGCGTTGCGGTTCTTCCCTGGAGCCCGCTCGCACGCGGACTGCTCGCCGGCAACCGGACGCGAGAGGGCGAGAAGCTGACGACACGCGCCAAGACCGATGAGTTCGGCGACAGCCTCTACACGCCGGAGGTCGACTTCGCCGTCGTCGACCGGGCGGCCGAGGTGGCAGCCGCACGCGGTGTCCCGAGCGCGCAGGTCGCGCTCGCGTGGGTGTTGCACAAGCCGGGCGTGACGGCGCCGATCGTCGGCGCGACCAGGGTCGAGCACCTCGAGGACGCGATCGCAGCGGAGCAGCTCTCACTGAGCGCGGAGGAGATCGAGCGGCTCGAAGAGCCGTATGTCCCGCACGCCGTCTCCGGCCACTAGAGCCGGCGAGAGCAGGGCCAGCTTTGGCACGCTCAGGTAGATGAGTCCGGACACTGACACCGCCGCGCTCCTCCAGCGGTATCGGCCGGTCCTCCAGTACGACTCGCAAGAGAGCTTCTACGCCGACTCGGTGGCGATCGT
The DNA here is from genome assembly GCA_045403015.1 of Gaiellaceae bacterium. Classification (GTDB taxonomy): domain Bacteria; phylum Actinomycetota; class Thermoleophilia; order Gaiellales; family Gaiellaceae; genus Gaiellasilicea. Next base: position 7,446 of record JAXIPI010000147.1, read on the forward strand.
CACCGACCTCACCGTGCCGGGCAGCACACGCTGCAACTACCTCAAGAGTGCGGCCGGCAAGGTCCTCGCCGCCGGCAAGCCGAAGGCCGGCCAGGCGCAGCTGAAGCCCCAGTTCTTGACGGCGCCAAAGTACGCGACCGGAGTACTTGCGAAGCGTGACGACTATCTCGACGAGACCGGCCGCGACTACGTTGCAGATGCCGCTCGGATGCGCGTCCAGCCGGGCTACGCGGACGAGATCTACGGCCATGCCGTCACCGACGATCACGGGCGAATCTGGCTTCAGTATTGGTTCTTTCACTACTACAACAACAAGGCGTTCTTCGGGATCGGCCTCCACGAGGGCGACTGGGAGATGATCCAGATCCGTCTTGACCCGCAGAACAAGCCGAACGTCGTCACCTACGCCCAACACCGCGACGCGGCGCGCTGCTCCTGGGCGGACGTCGAACGCGAGGCGACGCCGGATGGCCCGGCGCCGGTTGTGTACTCGGCTCGCGGCTCGCACGCCTCCTACTTCCGGCCGGGGATCTACCGCGAGGCGCCGGTTGTTCCCGACTACAACGACGGCAAGGGGTCGCGCGTGAGGCCGGACCTCGTCGTCATCTCCGATCGCTCCCCGTCCTGGGCGCGCTGGCCCGGCCGTTGGGGAGGCACACCGAAACGCAACGCCTTCGAAAGCGACAGTCCACGCGGGCCCCGCGAACATGCGCAATGGAAGGACCCGGCAGCCTTCCACGCCTCGGCCCGCCCGGCTCCGCGCGGCGTCCTGGTGCAGGCGGACGCCGCATTGCGCGGCGCGCCGCTCGTCCCCCCGACCCCAAGGATCGTCGCCCGCCGCGAAGGCGCGCGGGCCGTCATCGACTACCGCCTGCCGAAGCGCACCGGCGGCCAGCAGGAGCCCGTGGGCATTCTCGTCAGCATCGACGCGCCCGGCGACATCCACCCACCCGCCAGCTACAGCTTCCAGATTCCGGCGTTGCAGGGGGAGTTCGAGCACCCCCTCGACCTCGAACCGCGGCCGTACGAAGTGCGTGCGAGCGCGTTTTCGCAGAGCGGGCTCGAGAGCGCCATCGTGGCTGTGCCGCTCCCGACCTAGAGCTCTTCAGTTCTCAGACGTGTCGCCCGAGGTGCCTCATGTACTCGCCCAGGTTGAGCGGGTTCGCGGTTGTCCGCCGCCTCTCCGGCCGGTCGCCGCTCACCGGCTGGTACCCGGCGAAGCTCGACTCGAGCACGCCCTCGCCGCGGCTCAGACCCGGCAGACGCCGCTGGAGGTAATGGGCGCGCGCTGCGGGCAAGACCAGCTCGATAACGGAAAGCTTCCCCCGTAGCGACGGCGTCTCGACGGCAGCGCCGAGCCGCGCCAGCTCGGGCATGACCGCGCCGATCGTGTCGGTCGGGATCTCGAGGCTGACGCGGACGCTTGGCTCGCAGACGACCGTTCCCGCCGCTTCGAGCGCACGCATTGCGACGATCGGGGTGAGCTTTCGGAAGTCGGCAGCAGTGCTCGGCGGTCCCCGTCTCGAGGGAGGGCCGTCAGGGATGCTGTAGGTGCACTTGGTCATCGTCACGACGCAGTCTGTGACCTGCCAGCCGCAGAGTCCTTCGTGCAGCGCCTGGCGGACGTACTCGCGCATGTGCTCCGAGAAGCTTTCGGCCGTCTTGTAGACGAAAAGCGGCACCGTGCGACCATCGACCCGCAGGCGGAACGCGATCCCCGAACCGGTGGGCGCGGGGTCGACACGCAGCCCGATCGTGGCGAGAAACGGATTCGACTCCGCGTTGAGGATCTCGACCGCCTCGCCGGTGCCCGTCGGCCGCTCGATGCAGATCGTCGTCGTTTCGCGGAACGTGACGTCGAGGCCGAAGTCGCTCGCCAGTGTCGCCTGGATGACCTCCTTCTGGACCTCGCTGTAGAGCGAGACAGACAGCTCCTGCCGGACGTCGTCCTGCCGCACGTCGATCAGCGGATCCTGCTCCGCGAGCTGGGCGAGTGCGATCCGGAGCGCGCCCTTGTCGTCGGGATTGCGCGGCACGACCACGGTCTCGAGCGTCGGCGGGGCGAAATGATGCTGCTCGACAGACGCCCGCGAACGGCCGACGGCGTCGCCGATCTGGATCCCGCCGAGACCCCAGAGCTTTCCGATTTCTCCCGCGGAAACCGACGGCCGCCGGACCGTCGAGCCGCGGTCGAAGACGCTGATCGCTGTCACCTTCTCGCCCCCGTCGTGGCCGAAGTCCAGCCGATCGCGCGTTCGGACAGTGCCGGAGAACATGCGGACGTAGGCGATCTTGTTACCGGCGGGACCGCGCTCGACCTTGAAGACGGTGCCCGACACGGGGTCGTCGGCGTCTCCTTCGGTCGTCGGCAACAGCTCCGCGATCCCGGCCATCAGCGAATCCCCGCCCGCGCCTGTGATCGCCGATCCGAAGAAGACGGGATGCACCAGCGCCTGCCCGGTTTGCGTCGCGAGCTCGTCGCGCAACCGGCGATACGGAATCCCGTCGTCCTCGACGTACGCGGCCAGGATGGAGTCGTCCTGCTCGGCGAGCAGCTCGGTCAGCCTGGTCCGGAGCGCGGCGTCGCCGGCGGCCCACGGCGTGAAGCGGGCAGCTCGTGTTCCGCGATTCTCCACGGCCCCCATTGGGAGGATCGCAGGCGTCAGTCGCTCCGAGATCGCCTCCAGCACGCGCTCGTAACCTGCACCGGCGCGGTCGATCTTGTTCACGAAGAGGAGCGTCGGAATCCGCAGCCGCGTGAGCGCCCGCATCAGCAGGCGTGTCTGCGGTTGCACGCCCTCGACGGCGGAGATCACCAGAACCGCCCCGTCCAGGACATTCAGAACCCGTTCAACCTCGGCGATGAAGTCCGGGTGGCCCGGCGTGTCGATCAGGTTGACGGTGACGTCGTCGATGACGAACGACACGACGGCCGACTTGATCGTGATGCCGCGCTGCCGCTCCAGCGCCAGGAAGTCGGTCTGTGTACTGCCGTCGTCGACACTGCCGATCTCGTCGATAACACCGGCCGCGTACAGCAGCCGCTCGGTGAGTGTTGTCTTACCGGCGTCTACATGTGCCAGGATCCCCAAGTTCAGCGTTCTGCGAAGCAAGCGTCATACCCTCCGAATAGGTCACAAAAGCCCTTTCGATGGACATGAACGCTCTGCGCATTTCCGCTCCTTGGGTCGATCCGCGCTGGCCGGAAGCCAGAGGATAGCCAACCGCGAGACCCGGCAACACCGGCTCAGCGAAGCAGCTGCTTGTGCAACTCCTGCGTCTCGGTGCTCGGTGTCGCGCCGAGGTCGTCGCGCAGGCGGGTGCGGAGCTCGTCGTAGACGCGTAACGCCTCCGCTGTGTTGCCCTCGAGGGCCAGGGCATTCATCAGCAGTCGGTGGCCCGTTTCGCGGTACGGCTGGCGCCGCGTCAGCTCGCGGCCGGCGCGCACTGCGGCCGCGAGCTCAGTGCCGCCGATCCCCAGGCCCGCTTGCGCGTACGCCTCGAGCGCGCGCAGGTAGAGCTCTTCGAGCCGCCTCCGCGTGTCGTCGATCCACGCTGACTCCTCGCCGAGAAGGAACACCCGCCCGCTGATGAACACCGCGACCTGCGACGGCCCCCAAGCGCGGTGAAAGTCGCCCTGGGTGATCGCCGATTCCGCCCGGTGCACTCCGTCTGCGGCCGCTTCGACGTCGACCCATGCCGCGGGCGGCAGCGCGAGCCGAAGACCCTCCAGCGGGACGATGCGGCGGAGCTTCGAGAGGAGCGGGGCGAGACCGCCGTCGCGCCCGTCCGGCCAGAGCGCATCGAGCAGCTGGGCGCGAGTGAGCGTCCGGTTCCGGTTGGCGGCGAGGAACGCGAACAGCAACCGCCCTTGACGGCCGGGCAGCCGCTCCTCAACTCGCTCGCCGTCGAGCTCGACGGCGAGCCTGCCGCACAGCTGCACTTTCGTCCGCACCAAAGCGACGCCAACATAGTGCCAACCACCCCCACCTACAAAGGAGCGGTCATGTCAAAGCAGATCACCTGCGAGTGTGGATTCGTTGCACGGGCCGACTCCGACGACGTCGTCGTCGAGCAGATCCGAGAGCACATGAGCTCCGACCATCCGGAGCTCCTCGACAAGGTTTCACGCGACGACCTGCTCGGGTGGATCGAGGAGGTGTAAGCAATGGCGACGACCGCGTTCGACCCGGTTGCCTACAAGCAGACGACGACCCAGCAGTGGCAGGAGGCCGCGGCGGCTTGGCACCGATGGGGACCGACGCTCGAGGAGTGGCTGGGCGAGGCGACCGAACTGATGCTCGAGCTCGCGCGGATCGGCGCAGGCTCGCGCGTGCTCGACGTCGCGGCCGGGGCCGGCGGGCAGACGCTCGCCGCAGCCCGCCGTGTCGGTTCGAGCGGCGCCGTGCTGGCGACCGACATCTCGGCCAACATCCTCGAGTTCGCTGCCGAGGAGGCGCGCGCCGCCGGCCTCGGCAACGTCGCAACGCGGGTGATGGACGGTGAAAGCCTCGAAGTCGAGGACGAGTCCTTCGAGGCCGTGATCTCGCGCGTCGGCTTGATCTACTTCCCCGACCAGCAGCGTGCGCTGACCGAGATGCGCCGCGCGCTGCGTGAGGGCGGCCGCGTCTCGGCAATCGTCTACTCGACGCCGGAACGCAACCAGTTCTTCTCGATTCCCGTCTCGATCATTCGCCGCCGCGCCGGTCTTCCTGCCCCGGCGCCGGGTCTTCCAGGCCCGTTCAGTCTCGGTCAACCAGGCGTGCTCGAAGCGGCGTACGAAGACGCCGGCTTCCAGGAGGTAGAGGTGCGGGCCGTCGACGCTCCCGTTCGCTTCTCATCGGCCGCCGAGTGCGTTCGGTTCGAGCGGGAGTCGTTCGGCGCACTCCGCGCGATGCTCGCGGGCGTGCCGGAGGACGAGCGACAGCAGGCGTGGGCGGAGATCGAGGAGGAGCTGCGCCAGTTCGAAGGCCCGGAAGGCTTCGTCGGGCCTTGCGAGCTGCTCGTCGGAGCGGCTACGAAGTAGTCCTCTCCGCGACGAAAGCAATCTTGCGGACACGTCCTTCCCGCAGCCAATCTCTCCAGAGCCGGTGGGCGGCCAGCAGTTCGTCCAGTGCCCTGCGCCCGATCTGCCCGGCAATGTCCGCAGCATCGGCGGCGAACGCGTTGAGCAATGAGTCCGCCACGGCACAGTGGGACTCACTGCAGTCATCCTGCCAGCGGACACGCAGCCCGACCTGGTCCAAGTACGCGAGCATCTCCTCCAGTGGGGTGAGCCAGACGGTGTCGGCGTCAGGCATCCGCTCTCGCTCGGCCTCGGTGAGGGGCAGACCCTCTTCCATGGTGAACGCGAACCGCCCGCCGGTCGTGAGCACCCGCGATATCTCCTGAAGCAGCGTCTCCTTATCCGGAAAGGCGAGCATGGTCTCGAACAGGAGCACGACGTCGAACGGGCCGGGTGGGACCGGAGGGATTCGTGAGACCTCGAAGCGACAGGGAAGGTCGCCGGCGCTCTCACGTGCGATATCGATGGCGCTGGAGCTGAAGTCCACGCCCAGATAGGTGCAACCCAGCTCCTGAGTGATGAACCGTCCCGGCCCGGCAACTCCGCAGCAGAGGTCCAGCACGGAGACCCTGGGTGCGATGCCGGCCTCACGGGCGAGGGCCAGAATCTCGCCGGCGCGCATGAAGCTCTCCTGCCCGACGAACTCTCCGGGGGCGTACGCCGATACCCGGGCCTGCTGCAAGGCCCGAGCGAACGGAGCGCGCTCGTCCTGCTTCATGGAATGAACCGGACCACGGTGTCTCCCGTACTACCCCAGGTAGCAACGACCGTACAACCCCCCGTACCCACCAACCTGGAGGAGCGGTGCGAGCGGTTCACGCCGGCCCCGCGACCGGGCTGATCGCCCAGGTGCTGCTGCTCGCCGCCCTCGCGGGAACTGTCGGCCTCAGCGGCGCCGGCTGGGTCGTGGGAGTCACCTGCGGCGTGATCACGAATGCGGCACTGGCGCGCGGCATCTCCCGCTACGGCTCCGACCGGCTGAGTCCGGCCGACTGGGTGACCCTTGCTCGGGCGACGCTCGCCGTCGGCGTGGCGGCGCTGGTCGCGGACTCGTTCGACCAGCCCGCTCCGGTCGCGATCCTCGTGACCCTGACCGTCGTCGCGCTCACGCTGGACGCGGTCGACGGCTGGGTCGCGCGACGCAGCATGACGGCGTCGGCGTTGGGCGCGCGCTTCGACGGGGAGGTCGATGCGTTCCTGATCCTCGTCCTCAGTGTGTATGTCGCCCGCTCGACCGGCGCGTGGGTGCTCGCGATCGGCGCGGCGCGCTACGCGTTCCTCGCAGCGGGGTGGGTGCTGCCGTGGATGCGTGAGCCGCTGCCGCCGCGCTACTGGCGCAAGGTTGTCGCTGCGACTCAGGGGATCGTTCTGACGATCGCGGCAGCAGACGTCCTGCCGCCGGCTCTGACCGAAGCCGCCCTCGTCATCGCGCTTGCCCTGCTTGCCGAGTCGTTCGGCCGCGACGTGTGGTGGCTGTGGCGCCACCGGCACGCCACGCACCGTCGAGTGACGGCCGTCGGGCGTGTGCGAGCACGTATCGCTGCGGGGCTCACGATCCTCGCCGTTCTGCTCGCGTGGGCCGCCCTCGTCGCTCCCGACCAGCCCAGTCGTCTCACGCCCAGCGCGTTCGTGCGGATCCCGCTCGAGGGCCTCGTCGTCGTCGCCCTGGCCCTCACCCTGCCCGCCACCGCTCGACGCCTCCTGGCCTGGATCGTTGGACCGGTTCTCGGTGTGCTGGTGATCGTGAAGATCCTCAACATCGGTTTCCTCGCGACCTTCGACCGGCCGTTCGACCCCGTCGGCGACTGGAGCTACACCGGGATCGGGATCGAGACGCTGCGCGAATCGATCGGTGGGACGAGTGCGAACCTGGCGGTCGTCGGCGCGGCGGTGCTCTGCGTCGGCGTCTTCGTCCTCATGACCCTGGCGGTGCTTCGCCTGACCCGGGTCGCGGCCGTCCACCGCCGGTGGTCGCTCCAGGCCGTCGCGGCGCTCGGTGTCGTCTGGGTGCTCTGCTGGGTATTCGGTGCGCAGCTCGTCTCCGGCGCGCCCGTCGCGTCCGCGAGCGCAGCCGGCCTGGCCGTCGATGAGGTACGTGCGGTGCAGGCGGGCCTCAAGGACAACGCGATCTTCGCCGACGAGACCATCCGCGACCGCTTCCGCAACACCCCGGGCGACCAGCTGCTGACCGGCCTGCACGGCAAGGACGTGATCCTCGCGTTCGTCGAGAGCTACGGAAGGGTGGCGGTCCAGGACTCCTCCTTCTCCCCACGCGTCGATGCGGCTCTCGACAAGGGGACGAAGCGCCTGCAGGCCGCCGGATTCTCCTCCCGGAGCGCCTTCCTCACCTCGTCGACGTTCGGCGGCGCCAGCTGGCTGGCGCACTCCACCATGCATTCGGGGCTCTGGGTCAACAGCCAGCGGCGCTACTACCAGCTCATCAAGACCGACCGCTTCACACTCAGCAGGGCGTTCAAGCGGGCCGGGTGGCGGACCGTCGACGACGTGCCCTCGAACAACCGGGACTGGCCGCAGGGGTCGTCGTTCTACCGCTACGACAAGATCTACGACCGGCGCAACGTCGGCTATCGCGGCCCGAGGTTCGCTTACGCTTCGATGCCCGACCAGTACGTGCTCGCGGCGCTCCAACGCCTCGAGCTCGCGAAACCCGACCGCCGTCCCGTCTTCGCGGAGGTCGACCTGGTGTCGAGCCACGCGCCGTGGACCCGCATCCCCCAGCTGATCGACTGGAGCGACGTCGGCGACGGCTCGATCTTCAACCGACTTCCGGTGGACCAGGTGAGCAAGTCCGAGCTCTGGAGCGACACCGAACGGCTACGTGCGGCGTACGGGCGGTCGATCCAGTACACCCTGAACGCCCTGTTCTCCTTCGTGCAGCACTACGGCGACCACGATCTCGTGCTCATCGTCCTGGGCGACCATCAGCCCTGGACGATCATCAGCGGGCAGAGCCCGAGTCACGACGTGCCGATCTCGGTCATCGCCCACGACCCGGCGGTGCTGGACCAGATCGCCGGGTGGGGCTGGGAGGACGGTATGCGGCCCGGCCGGCAAGCGCCGGTCTGGCCGATGAACGCCTTCCGCGACCGCTTCCTCAGCGCATTCGGCTCGCAACCAGCGACGCGGTAGCTATCCCCACTGGCAGCCGGACGTCGAAGGTGTGCGCGCCCCTTCGTGCCTTCGTCGCCAGGTACCGGGCGTTCGCGGCGGAAAGGTGCACGCCGGTCGGCACCAGCGCGGCGACGGTCACTCCGAACCGTCGGAGCTGCTGGGCCTTGTCCGGGTTGTTGCTGAGCAGGGCGACGCGCGACACCCCCAGCGCCTGCAGCATCTGTGCGGCGACGAGGTAGCTGCGTTCGTCCTCGCCGTGGCCAAGCGCGAGGTTCGCCTCATAGGTGTCCAGCCCTGTGTCCTGGAGCGCGTAGGCGTCGAGCTTGGCGTACAGGCCGATGCCGCGCCCCTCCTGCCGCAGGTACAACAGGAAGCCGCCGGAGTCGGCGATGCGCTCGACGGCTTCGCGTAGCTGCGGCCCGCAGTCGCAGCGTTGACTGCCGAACACGTCGCCGGTGAGGCACTCGCTGTGCGGCCGGACAAGCGGTACCGGCCCGCGTCCACCGGACGTGACAGCAGCGGCCCGATCGCCCAGCCCGAAGGCGAGGTGCTCCTGGCCGTCGACGAGCCCGTCGAAGCTGAACACTCGCGCGGCCGTCGCGTATCCGTCGGCAAACCGCAGCGGCACCGACACCTGTCTGCGGATCGTCGCGGTGGGCAGTGGCATCGGCATCGGTCGCTCCGTCAGTCGGTCCAGAACCGCGGCGAAAGCGCGTAGCGCAGCAGCACCACATCGCCGATCTGGCAGACCTCGGCGAGCGTCGCGCGCCGGTCGGGGTTCCAGGGGAAGAGGCCGTCGCTCACGAAACGCGGGGCCCGAGAGTCGCCGACGAAGAAGGGAGCGACGACCAGCTGCAGCTCGTCGGCGAGGTTGTCGGTCAGGAACTGGGTGTGCACCTTGCCGCCCCCCTCGACCATCAGCCGCTGCACACCGCGGGCGCCGAGGTCCTCGCTGATCGTGCGCATCTCCACCGGCTGGCCACCGTCGACCACGGTCGCCACCGGTCCGAGTCGCGAGCGGGCGTCGGCCACCCGCGGGCTCGGGCAGTAGACGAGCTTCTCGGTGTCGCCGGTGGTGAAGAAGTCGGCGCACGCGTCCAGCTCCACCCGATCGGTCACGGTGACCTTCATCGGCGTCGGCGCGAGCCCACGGGCCGTCCGCTCGTCGCGGCGGGTCTTCGAGCGCACAAGCAGGCGCGGGTTGTCGTTCCGCACGGTGGCCGCGCCCACCAGAATCGCGTCGCAGGAGGCGCGCACGGCGTCGACGCGGTCGAAGTCGGCGTCGTTGGACAGCGCGAGGCGCCGTGGCGTCGCGCTGCCGAGATAACCGTCGATCGACATGCCGCAGCTCAGCAGGGTGTACGGGCGGTCAGGCATGTGCGTCTCCGTCCGGCCGCACGGCGACCGGAACCCGCCACTGGAGCGACGGTTCGGGTCGTCCCGGAGTCCGGGTACGCCGGAACCACGCCGCGGCGAGGAAGGCGGCGCCCGGCAGGCTGGCGACGAGCACCATGACGCCGTAGACGACGGCGGTAGCGACCCCTTGTTCTGCACCCAGGCCGGCAGCGCCGAACACCCATGCCGTCATGCCTTCGCGCGGCCCCCAACCACCGACGCTGGGAAGCACCATGGCCAGCAGCACCAGCAACGCCAGCGGCAGCATCCGCGAGAGTGGCGCGGTGGTTCCCGCGGTCCGCGCCGCGATCAGGAAGGTGACGACGTGGCCGGCGACGACCAGTGCAGACGCGAGCGCGATGCCCAGCCAAGCCCCCCGAGCGAGTAGCCCGTCGCGGATGTCGCGGGCCACTGCGTCCCAGAACCGCGCCCACGCGGACCGACCGCCGCCGGGTCGCGCTCGAGCCACGAGCACGGCGGCCAACACCGCCGCCACGACCGCGATCGCCACCAGCGGCATCGACGAGTGCACGGGCGACGGCAGCACGAGGAGGACGACGACGGTCAGGGCGACCTGCACGACCTGCCCGGCGGTGCGTTCCCACGCGACGGCTCGCAACCCGCGGCCGACATCACTCACGTCGCGACCGTGGCCGACCCCGCGGTGGACGTCTCCCACGACCCCGCCGGGCAGCGTGACGTTGAGGAACACCGACCGGTAGTACGCTGCCACCGCCGCGGGCAGCGACAGCTCGAGGCCGAGACCGCGGGCGACGATCTTCCACCGCCAGGCACAGCACACTGTGGTCAGCGCTGCGAGGCCCACCGCTGCTGCGAGCGCCCGACTGTCGACTGAGCGGACGCCGTCGACGAACGGGCCGGGGCCGAGGCGCCACACCAAAACGGTGAGTGTCGCGGCGGCGCCCGCGATGCGGACCGACGTCCACGCGGTCCGGCTCATCCTGGCGCCCTCACTGCTCGCCGGGGCAGGATCAGCAGGTCGGCGTGGTGCACCGTGACCGCGAGTTGCCCGGCCGCTGCCTCCGCCAGGCGCCGGCGCGCGTAAGCGTCGGCCTCGGCGGCCAGCTCGACCTGCTGCTCGCACGCGGCACCCACCCACCCGGTGAACCACTGCGCCGCGAGGTCGGCCTCGAGCGCGCCGAGTCGCCAGGGGCTGGGCCGGACGAGGACCTCGGCGCCGAGTAGTCTGAACGCCCCGATGGCGGCCGCGACGGCGTCCGGGCCGAGCAGGCGGCCCCTCTCGGTTGCCCGACGTTGGTGGTCGTCGAATGCCGCAGCCACGCCGGCGTCCAGTGGATCCGCCGGGTTCAGGTCGACGCGACCGACGACGGACAGGGTCAGCAGCGCGGGGCACTCGGTGTCGGCACAGGTGGTGACCAGTCCGACGAGTTCCGCGCCGGTCAGCAGGTCCAGGATCGCCGAGGCGGTGATGAGGGTTGCGTCGGCGAGATCGCCCGGGTCCAGCCGCGTGATGTCGGACTCCCTGGTCTCGACCGTGACGGCGGCCCCGTCGGCTGCCTCGCCTGGGAGGTTCTCGGCGGCGAGGGCGAGCAGGTCGGCGTCCCGGTCGTGCACGACCCAGTGCTGCGGTCCGGGCAGCCGCGGCGCGAGCCAGCGGCCCATCGCCCCGGTGCCGCAGCCGAGGTCGTGGATCACCTGGCGATCGGCCGTCGGAAGCTGTCGCCGCAGCTCCATGACGAGGTCGGGCGCACGGGCCGCAGCGTCAGCAGGCTCGCGGAGGTCGAGCCATTCCCGGCTGACCCGGATGCCAAGGGCAGTCATCGCGTGGCCCCGGCCAGGACACCCGCGACGGCGGACGTGGTGGTCGACCACCCGGCGAGCGACGCGCGGCGCTCGCGGGCGGCGCGGCGGGACCGTTCCCGCAGCTCGGCGTCGGTGAGCCACGCCCGGAGCGCGGCGCCGAGTGCCGCAGGATCCTCGGGCGGAACCAGCACTCCGGGCCGGACCCCGCCGGCGCCGTGACCGAGCGCCTCGGTCAACCCGCCGACGTCGGCTGCGACGACCGGCAGGCCGCGGGCCAGCGCCTCGGTGACGACCATGCCGTAGGTCTCGGCGCGCGACGCAAGCACCAGCACGTCCGCGGCGGCGTAGCTGCGCTCGAGGTCGACTCGGGTCCGTGGTCCCGGGAAGCGGACCCGGTCGCCGATCCGGCCGTCCAGTGCGCGGCGACGAAGACCGTCGACAAACGCCGGGTCGCGGTCCAGGCTGCCCACGCACACGCAGTGCCACGACAAGTCCGCGGTCGTCGCCAGCGCATCGAGGAGCACGTCGTGCCCCTTATCGGGCGTCACCGCTGCAACGCAGAGCAGCTCCCGGCCGGCCGCGGTCCCGGTCGCGAGGTCGGCAGCATCGACGCCGGGCTGGGCGACGTGCACCCGGTCGGCCGGCAACGCGTAGAGCTCCAGCAGCCGGCGCCGGGTCCATGCGCTCGTCGTGACGACGGAGGCGGCGACCGAGAGGACCGCGCGTTCCTGCGTCCGGGCGTCGTCGACCCCGTCAGCTGCCGGTCGGTCGCCCAGCGGCATGTGCACGAGGACGACCAGGCGCAGCCGGCTCGCGTGCGGCAGCAGGACATCCGTGGCGGTAGACGCGACCAGTCCGTCGATCAGTACAACGGAGTCGTCGGGAATCCGCTCGAGGACGCCGGCGAGGGCGGCGAGCGCCGCGCCGTCCGGTCGCGGCCAGGAGCCGGGCACCGCGTGCTCGTGAACCGACCAGCCGATCCGCTTGAGCCCACGGCAGACCTGGCGGTCGAAGGCGTTGCCTCCGCTCGGCCGGGCCGGGTCGTCGATGCCGTCGGGTACGACGACGTGCACCGTCATCACAGCGACCGCTCGTAGCTCGCCCAGGCAACGTGCGACTCGTGCAGCGTGACGACCAGCCCCTCGAGCTCCCGGGCGGAGTCGCCGAGGGCGCCGGCCTGCACCCGGTCGGCGAGCCGGTCGGCGACTACCTGAGCGAGCGCCTCGGTGGAGGTGTTGATGCCGGCGAAGGCGGCCTCGTCGTCGAGGTTGCGATAGCCGAGCTCGGCGAGGACGGCGTGCAGCTCCTCGCTCGCGCGGCCGATATCGACCACGATGTTGTCGGCGTCGAGCTCCGCGCGCCGGAACGTGGCGTCGACGACGTACGTCGCCCCGTGCAGCTGCTGCGCGGGCCCGAACACCGCGCCGCGGAAGCTGTGGGCGATCATCATGTGATCGCGGACGGTCACGCTGAACACGACCTACGCCTCCCCGTAGGTGATCGTGTGGCAGAGCGCCGGCAGGCTCCCCGCGGCCAACTGGGCCATCACTTCGGGAAGCTCGCCGAAATCGGACTGCCCGGTGACGAGCACGTCGAAGGCCGGATCACGCAACAGGTCGAGCGCGAGTGCCAGCCGGTCGGCTGTCGTGCGGCGGCCGCTGCGGGCCGGGGAGATCGCGCCGACCTGGCTGGCGCGGATGCCGAGACGCCCCGAGTGGAACGCGCCCCCGAGCGACAGCCGAACCTCGGTGTCGCCGTACCAGCTGAGGTCGATGACCGTGCCTTCGGGGGCGAGCAGATCGAGCGACCGCTGGAGCCCCGCGGACGTCGCGCTGGTGTGCACGACCAGGTCGCGACCGCCGGCGGCGTCGGCCGGCAACGCGAAGTCGACGCCGAGCGCGGCCGCGACCTCGGCGCGGCTTGCGTCGACATCGACGAGCGTAACCTGCACCGCTGGATACCGGCTCAGCAGGAGGGCGATGCTGCAGCCGACCATCCCGGCGCCGACGACGGCAACCCGGTCGCCGACGAGGGGTGCGGCGTCCCACAGAGCGTTGACGGCGGTCTCGACGGTCCCGGCGAGCACGGCACGTGCAGGTGGCACGCCCTCCGGCACGACGGTCACCGCACCTGCCGGAACCACGTAGGCGGTCTGGTGCGGGTACAGGCAGAAGACCGTCCGGCCATGCAGCTCCGGGGGGCCTTGCTCGACGATGCCGACGTTGAGGTAGCCGTACTTGACCGGCCCCGGGAAGTCCCCCTCCTGGAAGGGCGCCCGCATTGCGGCGTACTGGTCCGGCGGCACACCGCCACGGAATACCAACGTCTCGGTGCCGCGGCTGACGCCGGTCCGCAAGGTGCGCACCACCACGTCGCCCCGCCCCGGCTCGGGCAGTGTGACCGGCCGGATCTCACCGCGGCCGGGCGCGCGCAACCAGAATGCGTGCGCGTCGTCCTGCACGGGCCCGTCGCCAGTGAGAACAGTGTCCATCGAAAGACCTACGCAAGATGGGAAGGCCCGGATTGAAGCCGACGCCCCGACCGCCAGGCCGTTCCCCTACCGTGCTCGCTTCGTCCGGGGCCGCCGGCGACCGCAGTGACCACAATGCAGGCATGAAGTGGCGCCGGCGAGGAAAACCGTACGAGTTCCGTGAGCTCGGATCGTTCGAGTTCAAGCGACTGTGCCTCGAGCTCCTGGCTGTCGAAGCCGAGTTCGACAGCATGGAGTGGCGCGAGCACGCGTTCGGCCAGGCCGTCATGTCTGACAGGCCGGTCATGCTCGGCGAGCACCAAATCGCGCGAACGCCAACGCTCGTCGTCATCGACTGGATAGACGACGCGTACCTCAAAAGCGGGCGCCATCTGATAGCTCCGTTGGAAGCGGCGCGAGCGCAGTGGCCGGCGGCCAAGGCCGAGTCGGTCGTCATTCTCACGAACGCGAGCGCCGACGAGATCAGGACGGACGATGCTGTGGAGACGACTCTCCTCGGTGCATCCGAGCTGACGACGCTTGTCCGAGGATCCCCCCGCCTTCGTCTCCGTGTCCCCTCAGTGCTCGGCGTCTGCCGACTCGACGACCTCGTCGACCCGCCCCTGCGGCAACGGTCGACCGGCGACTTCCACGCAGCGGCCGAGCTCGCCGGGGTCTTTGTCCCCACGCGCGCGTACTCGGAGACGCTCAATGCGCTCGAGCGCTATCACTTTGCATTCCTAACCGGCCCGCCGGAGATGGGCAAGACGGCGACCGCGCGAATGGTCGGACTCGCAAAGCTGACGGCCGGTTGGGAGATGCACGAGTGCATTCGGCCCGCGGACCTCTGGCAAAGCTACGCGCGTGATCGCCGCCAGGTGTTCGTCGCCGACGACGCTTTCGGATCAACTGAATATCGTCCCGAGGCGGCTGAGCGCTGGGCGCTTGACCTCGATCGCATCCTCCGCTCGATGGACGAGTCGCATTGGCTGCTGTGGACCTCGCGTCCGGCCCCTCTGAAAGCTGCTCTTCGACGCATCCACCGCGAGCACGGTGTCGAACGATTCCCAGCGCCAGCACAGGTTCAGGTGGATGCGGCCTCCCTCGAGATCGCCGAGAAGGCACTGATTCTCTACCGGCACGCCCGCGCAGCTCGCCTGCCGTCAGCGGCTGTGAATCTCGTCCAAGCGCATGGCTGGCACATCGTCAGCCACCCCCACTTCACGCCCGAGCGCATCCGACGGCTAGTCGGCTCCCGCCTTCAACTCGAGGGCACGGGGCTCTCCGACCAGACCGAGATCAACGCCGTAGTCGACGCGCAGATCCGCGAACCCACGCCGGCGATGGCCGCCTCGTTCCGAGCCCTTGCGCCAGAACACCGCGCCGTCCTGGTTGCCATGCTCGACACGCCACCCGGCCCCGTCCCAGAGCGCGAGCTCGTAGCGTCCGTTCGTCGGCATCTACACGAGGTTCGAGCCCGAGCGCCAGCTGAGCTCATCGACCGACTCACCGACCACTTCCTCCGGGTCATCGACCCGTCGCGTGTTGGTTGGGTTCACCCGAGCTGGCGTGACCTTGTCATCGAGGAGCTCGCGACCGATACCGACGGAAGGCGGGCCTTTCTCCGCGATTGCTCGGTTGAAGGCTTTCTGCTCGCGCTCTCGACAGGCGGTGGAGTCACGGGCGAGCGCTCTTTGCCGCTCCTCATCGACGATGCCGATTGGGATCTGGTGGCTGATCACGCAGCGGGTTTCCTATCCGAATTGGATGACCCAGCGATCGTGCGTCTGCTAACGGCCCTCTCCGAGGCGCACTCCGTGGTTTCCGCACGCCAGACAGCTGAGCTTGTGCGTCGGCTAACGGCGATCTCCCAGGCGCCCTCCCTGGCTTCCGAACGCCAGACCGCCGAGCTTGAGGCACTCGCTGGCTCCGCACTCGAGCAACTAGCTCGGCGATGGAATTCCGCACACCGAGTCATCCCGGTAGGAATCCTCGCCGTCTGGTTCGAGCTCGCATCCCAGCTCCGACAGCGTCTGCCCGAGCCGGAACTCGCCCCGACTTGGGTCGAGCATCTGCCAACAGAACGTGTCGACATCTCCGATCAGTCGGATCTAACGCGCGTCGACGACTGGCTCGCGCTGGCGGCTCTGATCCGCGCGCGCGCACCGCAGATGCTCGCCGCCTTCGGCTTCCCAGAGCGGCAGGCACAAGTACTTCAATGGCTCGTAATCGACGCAAGGAGCTACGCCGAGGGTCCGAGCGCGCCTCCACTCCGCGACCTCCTCGTCCCCATTCTTCGGCGACTAGCTGATCTAGCTCCTGAGCATGCCGTCGGCGCCCGAGCCGCAGCCAAGCACCTTGACGGGATGAGCGGCGAGTCGCAGTTCGAACCCAGTCGTCATCCAGCCCGCCGGATTTCGACAGAGCTCCGAGCAATTCTCGACGCGCCGCCGAGCGTCCACCGCTCCGAAGAGCAGGTCGTGGCGCGAGTCCTTCGCGATCTGTAGGGCGAGAATCGCCTCGCAAATTCGGACAGGGGTTCTACCTCTTCAAGCGGCTAGCTCGCGGGCGGGAACCGCCCATACCCGGCGGCTGGAGATACGCTCAGTCAGTCGGTAAAGGGGAACGAGGGCGCTGATCCGAATCGGTACGACCAAGAGTCCAGCGACCCGGCTCCGCAGCAGTCGCAACTAGCTCAGCGCCGTTCGCAGTCGTGTGACGGTGGCTGCTCGCTTCGGGCTCTTGTAGTCCTGGATGTCGACGATCTTCCCGTCTTTGAGCTTGAGGACGTGTGCCCAGTCGTGACGCCGGCCTCCCCTGTCCGCCCAGGAGATGGTGACAACGACGCGGTTGCCACGCTGCTCGACCGCATCGATCCGTCCGTCGTGGTCGCCGTCCCTGCGACGCCAGTCGATCGTCCACGTAAGAGCCTCACGGGCCTCGTCGGGGCCGTGTCAAGAGGGCGGCGGGCGCCAGAATCGCCGCAGGCGGCGTCGCCCGCGCCATTCCATCTGTGGGTCGATCAGTGAGACAAGCGGCTCGATCTCGCCGGCGGCGAGTGCCACGTAGGCAGCACGGATCGTCTCCACGCTCACCCCTCGACGGTATCCCCGTCAGCCGCCGGAGGCAAGCGGTCGCAGCCCTCACAGCAGTCGCGCCAGTCGCGCGTGCCGCGCGCGCTCGCCTCGTTGAGCGTCAACACCGCCGACTTGCGCAGCAGCTCGTCTGGGTGAGACCCTCGCCGACCGAGCCGCGCATCTAAGCAACAGGCATAGAAAAAGCCCCGTTGCCAGGGCTTTTTCCGTAGCAGGCCTGTAAGCCGGATTCTTCATCCCAGCGCCCATCCGCCCGACGGTTTTGACTAAGCATGCGACCCTGTCTGCCGCGGCGGTCCAGCGCAATGCCGCCAAACGGTGTGCCCGTGATGCACAGGTGATGGATGGCCGCCGTTGTCGTTGTCAGCAACGTCAACGCCGCACTCGACACGCCGCTCACAGTGCTGGTTCGTTCGTTTCTTTCGGGGTTCTACCGTCATCGATCAGATCCCGCTCTCGGTCGGCTGTTCGCAGCAGTTGGCGGTTCCTGGGGAGTGGCGAACTCGCGTTCGACGTCGTCGACCAGCTGTTCGTGCAAGTCAAGCAGGCCGCGGAGGAAGTCGACCACGAGCAGCAGGTATGGGGCCCGGTGCGGGTATTCCCTGGCTGTGCGCTCCGAGTCGTGGAGGCGCTCGCGGAGGTCGGCGATGTCGTCGCGCAGTGTGGCCATGCTCTCGCGGGTGACCTCCTCGCCGACGAGGTCGCAGATCAGCAGGCGTAGGAGTGCGTCGCTCTTTACCGGCGTGACTGCGACGGGCGTACGGGCGTAGTCGATGAGCGCGTCGAGCCCCTTGTTGGTGAGGGTGTAGACGGTGCGTTCGCGGGTCTTGCCTGGCTCTTTGCGGGCTTCGAGGTAGCCGAGACGGGCGAGCCGTTTCGGCTCGACGTAGTACTGGCTCTCGCCGGCCCAGTCGAGGATGCGGCCGCGCCGGGCCATTCGCAGCAGGTCATGGGCGCCCGCGCCGCTGCGGCCGACGAGGCCGAGGATCTCGTACGAGAAGAGCGTCAGCTCCTGGTTGACTAAGCTACGGGACATAGTCTATAACTACGGAACGTAGTCTAACGCGAGGAGCGGACATGACCACAGCTTCATCCGCCGTAACAGGGAGCGCATCCCGCTGGGGGCCGCTCTGGGGCGCCCGCCCCGCCGGCTGGGCGCTCAGCGAGGACCGGCAGGTCCCCACCTACGAGGCGGCGCTCCGACGCATCGGGTTCGAGCCCGGCCAGCGGGTGCTGGACATCGGCTGTGGCGTCGGCGCCTTCCTGCGCCTCGTTGCCACGCGCGGTGGCGAGCTGCATGGAATCGATGCCTCCGAGGCGCTGGTCGCGTTGGCGCGCACACGTCTGCCAGATGCCGAGCTGCGTGTCGGCGAGATGGAGGATCTGCCCTGGGTCGACGACACGTTCGACCTGGTGACCGGCTTCAACTCCTTCTTCTTCGCCAACGACATGGTCGCCGCCCTGCGCGAGGCCGGCCGCGTTGCGAAGCCCGGCGCACCGGTTGTGATCCAGGTCTGGGGCGCCCACGAGCACTGTGACCTCGAAGCGATGAAGCAGATCGCGCGGCAGTTTCTGCCGCCGCGGCCACCGGACGCGCCACCCGATCCCGACCTCTCCCGACCCGGCGCGCTCGAGGCGCTCGCCACGCAAGCCGGCTTGACCCCGGAGAGCGAGTTCGACACCACCTGGGCGCTCGAATACCCCGATGCGGAGACGCTCGGCCGCGCCATGATCGCCGTCGCCGGCCTCGCGATCCTCGCCGGCCCCGAACGCGAGCACGAGCTGAAGACGGCGATCGTCGACGGTCTCGGCCCCTACCGGCGCGCCGACGGCAGCTACCGGCTCTCGAACGAGTACCACTACCTGATCGCCCGCGCATGAGCTACTTCGCCGTCATCCGTGAAGCAGGCCCCGCCTGGGCAGCCGGCGGCATCTTCGAGCAGCCGGCGGTAAACGATCATGCGGCGTATATGAACGCGCTCGTAGACGAGGCCTTCGTCCTCTTCGGCGGGCCGCTCGCTGGAAGTGAACACGGGCGTCTCCGCGTGCTCTTGGTCGTGGATTCAGCCAGCGAAGCCGAGATCCACCGCCGCCTCGCCGACGACCCTTGGGTGCTCAGCGACCAACTCCACGTCATGAGCATCGAGCCGTGGAAGATCCTCGCCGGCGCCGAGCGGCTCTCCTCCGCGGTGCCGGTCTGACCGCCGGGACCGCGAAAGGAGAGGTCGATCGGCCGGAACGTCGCGACGGACTCGAAGGGATTCCTCATTAAGCAAACGACTTCTGTGCTTGGAAGCACCTATGCTGGTCGCGCGCGTCGTTGGCTCAACCAAGCGGTTCAGACCGACGCTGCTCTTCGGTTTCGAACACTAATTCGACCCCGCACCGGACTCGCGTGATGCACGGGTGATGCTTCGCTTCCGGGAGGCTCGAGCGCTCAATAGAAAAGCCCTACAAATGCAGGGCTTTTCCTTAGCAGGCATGTAAGCCGGATTCTTCGCCAGGATCGTGTGATTCGGCTCAACGATGCGGTTCTTGCTTCGTCGGTCGCGCCGTTGAACGCTGCCGACTGATGCCCTCGTGATGCACCGGTGATGCACGGCCGCTGTTGCCGTTGTCAGCAACGCGAACATCTGCGCTTGCAGTGGTCGGTGTCTCCACGCCTCACACCGTTGACGGGCGTCACCCTCGGCGAAGGCCGAACCGACCTCTCACGCCAAGACGTCGCGGGCGGGGAGTCCGGTGCCGGAGCCGCCGCGCCGAGGCGCCCCCTCCTCCGCTCATCAGCGACGCAGAAAGGCAAGGACGGCCAGCACCCGGCGGTGGTAGTCCGGCGTCTCGCCGATCCCGAGCTTCCCGAGGATGTGCCGCACGTGCGTCTCGACCGTCTTCGGGCTGAGGAACAGCCCTCTGGAGATGCCGTCGTTGGAATGGCCCTCGGCCATGAGTGAGAGAACCTGGAGCTCGCGCTCGGTGAGCTCCGCGAGCGGGCTCTCCTCCCGCGGCTTCCCGACCAGTCTCGAGACGATCGTCGGATCAAGCACGCACTCGCCCTCGTCAATGCGTTGCAACGCATCAACGAGCACGGCGACGTCCGAGACGCGTTCCTTGAGGAGGTAGCCGGAGCGCTCGGGGTGCTCCTCGAGCAAGCGCATGGCGTACTGGGACTCGACGTAATGGGAGAGCACGAGCACGCCGACCTCGGGATGCGAGGTGCGGATCTCCTGTGCGGCTACGAGGCCTTCATCGGTATGTGTCGGCGGCATCCTGATGTCGACGATCGCGACGTCGGGCCGCGTCAGGGCGACCCGCCTCCTGAGCTCGTCGGCGGTTGCGGCCTTGCCCACGACCTCGAAGCCGGCCTCGTCGAGCAGCCGAGCGAGTCCCTCGCGAAGAAGCGTCTCGTCGTCAGCGATTACGATTCGCACGGCAACTCCGCGCGGAGTGTGACGTAGCCGTCCGCGCGGTGCTCGACGGCGAGCCGGCCGTCGAGCGCACCCAGGCGATCCTGGAGGGCGACGACGTCGAGCCCGCTTTCGTCGAGCGCTTCGACGTGCACGAGGAGTGCGTCGCCCGACCGCGTTACCTCCACCACGACACCACTCGTGGTCGCACGAACAGCCTCGGCGACGACGGTGTAGGCCGCCGTCTCGACGCCAATCGCAAAGCGTCCCTCGGGCAGGCTGCGGATTCGGACGGGAACTCGTCCATCTTCGGCGAGCGCTTCGACGGCCGCTGCCAGTCCCTCGTCGGCGAGCACCGCTGGGAAGATCCCGTGGG
>JAXIPI010000086.1:0-6446 GCA_045403015.1 Gaiellaceae bacterium
AATCCGAGCTCCACGGCACCGAGCTCGTCGACTTTTCCCTGCAGAACCTCCGGATTCGAGGGAGCCGCCTCAGGGCAGTCGATCTCAGCGGCGCCGCGGTCGCGGGGCTCGATCTCGCCGATGTCGTCGTGAACGAGGGCAGTTGGGCGAATATCGGCGCTGCCGAGGCCACGATCGTTCGCGTCGAGATGGCCGGGCTCCGCGGTACGGGCGCCCAGTTCACGGAGGCGACACTGTCCGACTGCACCTTCGCGGACTGCCGGCTCGACCTGGCGTCGTTCCGCTTTGCGCAGCTCGACCGGATCGTCTTCCGGGACTGCCGGCTCGAGGAGGCGGACTTCTACGGCGCAACACTTCGCTCCGTGCGCTTCGAGAAATGCGTGCTCGCACGAGCGAGCCTGACGGCCGCGAGTTTCGACCGGTGTGAGATCCGGGACTGCGAGCTCACGGATCTGGCAGGCGTCGACCGGCTCGGCGGCACCCGCATGCCCTGGCCGGATGTGGTCCAGATCGCCGGGCTGCTAGCCCTGGCGAACGGGATCGACGTGATCGACTAGGAGCGGCTCTTCTTCGTGAGCGTGGTCGCGACCGCCTTCGCAGTCTTGCGCAACTCCGGCTCCTGCTCGTCGTCGTCGGCCAGGCCGTTCAGGATCAGGATCGTCTCCCGCTGGGCGGAGCCGTTCTGGAGACAGACGATCGCGAGTCTCCGTACCGCCATGTTCGGATCGTTGGTGGCGAGCTCGTGGAGCATCGCGCGCATGCTGTTCACGTCGCCCGGATGGTCGCGGGAGAGACCTTCAAGCGCGATCAGCGCCGATCCGCGTGCAGCGGGACTCTCGTCCTGGAGCCCGCGGCGGACCAGCTCGAGCTTCTGGCGGAAGCGGAACTGCGCGATCGCCCGGTACGCCTGCGCGCGGACGCGGTAGTCGGTGTCCCGCGCCGCGTGCTCGAGCTCCTCGCCCCACTGCTGGCGCAAGGTCGCGAGCCCCTTTTCGTCTCCCTGCTGCGCCAGCACGTCGGCCTGCGCCGCCGCCTCCTGCAGCGTCACGAGCCGGGAGTGGATGACGCCGGGCGAGGGCCGGGGCCGACGTACTTCGCCGACGGCCGGACCAGACGGTTCAGCTTCTTCTGCTCGAGGATGTGCGCCGACCAGCCCGCGGTGCGCGAGCAGGCGAACATCGCCGGCGCGAGTTGCGGTGGCACGTCGGCGACATCGAGCACGACGGCCGACCAGAACTCGACGTTCGTCTCGAGTGGACGGTCGGGCGACTTCTTCCGCAGCGCTGCGAGTGCCGCCGCTTCGAGCTTGTCGGCGACGTCGTACCGCGGTGCGCCGAGCTCCTTGGCCGTGCGCTTGAGCAGGCGCGCACGCGGATCCTCGGCCCGGTAGACGCGGTGGCCGAAGCCCATCAGCCGCTCGCCCCTCTCGATCAGGCTCTCGACATAGGCCTCCGGGTTACCCGACTCGGCGGCCGCGTCGAGCATCGGCAGCACGCGGGCCGGCGCGCCGCCGTGAAGCGGGCCGGAGAGCGCGCCGACCGCAGAGGAGAGCGCCGCGGCGCAGTCGGCGCCGGTGGACGCCGTGATCCGCGCGACAAAGGTCGACGCGTTGAGGCCGTGCTCGCAGGTGCAGATCCAGTAGGTGTCGATCGCCTGCACGTGCTTCGGGTCCGCTTCGCCGCGCCACTCGAGCAGGAAGCGCTCGGCGGTCGTCTTCCCCTGGGCGATGACCTGCGGGGCGATGCGGTCGTCGTTGCCGTCCGCAAGCCGGGCCGACTGCGCTGCGATCGAGATGAACTGCGCCGAGACGCGGCGGAGATCCTCGCGCGCCTCGTCGTCGGTGATGTCGATCAGCTTCTGCAGGCCCCACTCGGCGCCAACGCGGGCAGTCACGGACTGCAGGTCGGCCGGCGTGTTGCCGGTCAGACCGCCGCCCTCGTACGGCTCGACGGCCGGCAGACCGGGCTCGAAGCTCTCGTCGACGAGGAGTCCCCAGACCTGCTCGAAGCGGTACTGGCCGACCAGTTCCTCGATATCGACGCCGCGATAGCGCAGCGACCCACCCTCGCGGTCCGGCTCGGCGATCTCCGTCTCGAAGGCGACCACGCCTTCGAGCCCGGGCTTGAACTCGGTCATCGTTCTCCTCGTAAAGATTTTGGTCACGGGACGGTACCTCACCGGCGAGGGGACGACCGTTCCATACAATCCGCCGCCGAATGGCGCATCGCGTGACACTCATCCCCGGCGACGGCACCGGCCCCGAGCTGGCCGAGGCAACCCGGCGGGTCCTCGAGGCGACTGGCGTCGAGTTCGAGTGGGACGTCCAGGACGCCGGCAGCGACGTGATGGACCAGAACGACGGGAATCCGCTGCCGGAGCATGTGCTCGAGTCGATCCGGCAGAGCGGGACGGCGCTGAAGGGGCCGATCACGACTCCGGTCGGCGGTGGGTTCCGGTCGGTGAACGTGGGGCTTCGCACGGCGCTCGACCTCTACGCACAGGTGCGCCCGTGCAAGAGCTATGCGGGAGTGCGCTCGCGCTACGAGAACGTCGACCTGATCATCGTGCGCGAGAACACGGAGGACCTCTACGCAGGGGTCGAGTTCGAGGAAGGGACGGAGGACGCGGACGAGCTCCTCGACTTCCTCGCCTCCAAGGGCTACGACAGGATCCGGCGCGACTCCGGCATTTCGATCAAGCCGATCTCCGAGACAGGCACCCGCCAGGTGGTCCAGTTCGCCTTTGACTATGCGCGCCGCAACGGCCGCCGCAAGGTCACGGCCGTCCACAAGGCGAACATCATGAAGTACACGGACGGGCTCTTCCTCCATGTCGCCCAGGACGTCGCCGCCGAGAACACGGACATCGAGTTCGAGGACCGGATCGTCGACAACCTCTCGATGCAGCTCGTCCAGCGGCCGGAGGAGTACGACGTGCTCGTGCTGCCGAATCTGTACGGCGACATCGTCTCGGACATCTGCGCCGGACTGATCGGCGGCCTCGGGCTCGCGCCGGGCGCCAACTTCGGCGCGAACGCGGCCGTCTTCGAGCCCACCCACGGCTCTGCCCCGAAGTACAAGGGACAGAACCGGGTGAACCCGATGGCGATGCTGCTCTCGGGCATGCTCATGCTCCGCCACCTGGACGAAGGCACGGCGGCGAAGCGGCTCGAGGAGGCGATCGCCGAGGTGATCGCGGAGGGCAAGAGCGTCACCTATGACATGAAGCCGTCGCGCGACGACCCGACCTCAGTCGGGACGAGCGAGGTCGCGGATGCGCTCATCGAGAAGCTGGGAGGTTCGTCGTGAGGCCGAAGGTCACTGTTGTCGGAGCAGGCAACGTCGGCGCGACCTGTGCGCAGGAGCTCGCGCGGCGCGACTACGCGGACGTGGTGCTCGTCGACATCAAGGAAGGTCTGCCGCAGGGCAAGGCTCTGGACATCAACCAGGCGGCGGCGGTCCTCGGCTACGAAGCGAACGTGACCGGGTCGAACGGCTACGACGAGTCAGCAGGCTCCAAGGTCGTCGTGATCACGGCAGGCCTGCCGCGGCAGCCGGGCATGAGCCGCGACGACCTCGTGACGACGAACGAGAAGATCGTCAAGTCCGTCACCGAGCAGGTGATCGCGGCCAGCCCGGATGCGATCCTGGTGATCGTCTCGAACCCGCTCGATGCGATGTGCCACGTGGCGAAGAACGTCTCCGCCTGGCCGAAGGAGCGTGTCTTCGGGATGGCAGGGATCCTCGACACCGCCCGCTTCTCGGCGTTCATCGCCTGGGAGACCGGCATGTCGATCAAGGACGTAACCGCGATGGTGCTCGGCGGTCACGGCGACCAGATGGTGCCCGTCGTCTCGGCGACGACGGTAGGCGGCATCCCGTTGCGGAAGCTCGCGCCCGAGGACCGCATCCAGGCGATGGTCGAGCGCACGGCCAAGGGCGGTGGCGAGCTCGTCAACCTGCTCGGCACGTCCGCGTGGTACGCGCCGGGCGCAGCCGCCGCCCAGATAGTGGACGCCGTCGTCCTCGATGAGAAGCGCGTCCTCCCCTGCACCGCCTACCTCGAGGGCGAGTACGGGATCGACGGTCTCTACATGGGCGTGCCGGTCGTCCTCGGCGCGGGTGGGATCGAGCGGATCGTCGAGCTCGACCTCGACGACGCCGAGCAGCAGGCGCTGAAGGCCTCAGCGGACGCCGTCCGCGAGGTTGTCGGCGTGCTGACCACCACTTAGATGAAGCTGGACCTCCGCGGGCGTACGGCAATCGTCTGCGGCGCGTCGGCCGGGATCGGGCTGGGCTGCGCCGAGTCGCTCGCCGAAGCGGGTGCGAACGTCGTCATGTTCGCTCGCCGTCGAGACGTCCTCGAGCGTGAGGCGGAACGCGTCGGCGGCGTGCCGGTCACCGGCGACATCGCGAGCGCGGACGACCTCGAGCAGCTCGTCTCGACCGCGATCGAGCGCTTCGGCGGCGTCGACGTCGTCGTACTCAACTCCGGTGGTCCACCGCGGACGAAGGCGCTCGAAGCCACCGACGAGCAGGTCGAGAGCGCCGCGCGGCTGCTCCTGCTCGCGCCGATTCGACTCGTCCGTCTCTGCCGTCCGCACCTCGAGGCGAGCGGCCACGGCCGCGTGATTGCGATCACCTCGAGCGCGGTCAAGGAACCGGTCGACAATCTCGCCCTCTCGAGCGGCGTACGCCCAGGGCTCGTCGGCTGGCTCAAGGTGGCGGCGCGCGAGCTCGGCCCCGCGGGCGTGACCGTGAACTGCGTCGCGCCTGGGCGCATCGACACCGAGCGGATCAAGGAGGTCTACCCCGACGGCCCGACCGACGCCGATCTCGCAACGATCCCGCTGCGGCGCCTCGGCACGCCCCGCGAGGTGGGCGATGTCGTCTGCTTCCTGGCGTCCGATCGCGGTGGATACATCTCCGGGACGACGATCGGCGTCGACGGCGGCCTGACCCGGAGCCTGCTGTGAAGCCGCTTCGGCTCGTCGGCCTGGGGATCGCGCTCCTTCTGATCGCGGTCGGGGCCGCGTGGCTGTACCCCGCCGACAGCTATCTCCTCCTCCCGGACACCGCCAAGCCCCTCGCCAGCCTCGTGAAGGTGGAGGGCGAGAAGCCACATCAGCCGGGCGGGATCTACTACGTCGACGTCATCGTCCGGCAGGCGTCGGTGCTCGAGGAGCGCCTGCCGTTCACCCGTCCCGACGGCGCCGACCTCGTCCCCGAGCGCGCCATCGTCCCGCCGGGGTCGAACTACCAGGAGCGCCGTCGCCAGAACCTGCGGCAGATGGACCGCTCGCAGAAGATCGCTGCTGCGGTTGCGCTCCGGCAGCTCGGCTACCACGTCGTGGCAAAACCGGAGGGGGCGCTGATCGTCGACGTTGCCCCCGACTCGCCCGCCGACGGCAAGATCGAGCCAACGGACGTGATCGTCGGAGTCGACGGCAAGCCGGTGAAGACGCCGCAGGACCTGCGCCGGCTGATCGCAACGCACGAGCCGGGCGAGACCGTCAAGCTCTCGGTACGCGCCGGCGGGGCGACGCGGACGGTGGAGGTCGGGACGATCGAGAGCCCTGCCGAGAAGGGCAGGCCGATCATCGGCGTCCAGGTCGAGCAGTCCGCCGCCATCTCACTGCCGCTCGACGTCGCGATCGACCTTGGCGGCGTCGGCGGCCCTTCGGCCGGGCTCGCGTTCGCGCTCGACATCGCGGAAGAGCTGCGCGGAAACGTCGACCGTGGACTCAAGGTCGCCGCGACGGGCGAGTTGGAGCTCGACGGGCGGGTCGCCCCGATCGGCGGCGTCAAGCAAAAGGTCATCGGCGCGAGGCGCTCCGGCGCCGATGTCTTCCTCGCCCCGGCTGGGGATAACGCCGAGGAGGCACGCCGATACGCAGGGGATCTTCGCGTGATCCCTGTGGAGAGTTTTCGACAGGCGTTGCGTGCCCTGGCAACCTTGCCGAGAAAACCTTAGTTAGCAGGAATTTTCGGCGCCGTCGAAAGCTCCGGAAATTGCAACGTTTTCCTCAAAAGGGGGCTTGCCGTCCTGGACGTCGTTGTCCATAGTGCCCTCCATCCGGAGGGGGCCGGATCTACAGCAAGAGGGGAAATGAGCAAATCTATTGAAGCAAGCTGTGCTAACTGCTACTTCCGGCAGGCGGGGTTGTGCGCCCTGCCCGGCGACACTCCGTGCCCCACGCACCGGCTCGCCAAGGATGCTCTCGTGCCGCCTCGGCAGCCGCGCCTCGTCCCGCTGCCGACGCATGCACCGAGCTTCGCCGCAGCGTAAACTCGTCCGGCCATGGAGTCGCCCCGCGACGAATTCGAGCGCAGCTGGCAGCCGCGCCTCTGGATCACGCTCGGCCTGCTGATCCTGATCGGGGCCTACCTGATCGCGTTCGTCGTCGGGAACGACAAGGAGGCGTCCGTCAACTTCGTCTTCGGCGA
>JAXIPI010000442.1:0-16333 GCA_045403015.1 Gaiellaceae bacterium
CGGCGCTCGAGGAGGACCGCCACACGGCGGACCTCCTCGGGCACCGGCTTGCAGGATCTACACCGCATGGAGGTGCTTCGCCGGCTCGAGCGCCAGCTCGAGCACCTCGTCGAGCGAGATCACGGGGTGAAAGGTCATCTCGTCGCGCACATGCTCCGGCACGTCGTTGAGATCCTGGCGGTTCCGCTCGGGCAGGATCACATCGGTGAGCCCGGCGGCATGCGCCGCGAGCACCTTCTGCTTGAGCCCGCCGATCGGGAGCACCCGCCCCTGCAGCGTCACTTCACCGGTCATGCCGATCGTGTGCTTGACCGCGCGACCCGAGAGCAGCGACGCGAGAGCGGTGGCCATCGTGATGCCGGCGCTCGGCCCATCCTTCGGGATCGCACCCGCGGGCACGTGAACATGGAAGGTCTGCTCGAACGCGTCCTCCTCGATCCCGAGCCCATCGGCGCGAGAGCGAAGCGAGGACAGTGCGATCTGAACCGACTCCTTCATCACGTCGCCGAGCTGGCCGGTGAGGACGAGCTTGTCGCCCTTCGATGCGGTTGCCTCGACGAAGAGGACGTCACCACCGGTGCCGGTGACAGCGAGTCCCGTCGCGACGCCGGGGACCGCAGTGCGGTCGGCTGCCTCGCGGTAGAACTTCTGCCGCCCGAGCGCATCGCGCACCTCATCGATGCCGAGTTCAACGGGCGCCTCGACCCTCCCGGACGCGATCTGCGTCGCGGTCTTTCGCAGCAGCTTCCCGAGCTCGCGCTCGAGCTGCCTCACGCCCGCCTCGCGGGTGTAGTCGGAGACGACGGTTTCCAGGACGACATCCGAGACGGACACTTCGTCCTCGCGGAGGCCGTTGCGGTCACGCTGCCGCGGCCACAGGTAGCCGCGGGCGATCGCGACCTTCTCGTCGGTCGTGTAGCCGTCGAACCGGATCACTTCCATCCGGTCGAGCAGCGGTCCCGGAATCGAGTCGGCCACGTTCGCCGTGGCGATGAAAACGACCTCGGAGAGATCGAGCTCGAGATCGAGGTAGTGGTCGCGGAACGAGTGGTTCTGCGCCGGATCGAGCACCTCGAGCAGCGCCGACGACGGATCGCCGCGCCAGTCGGAGCCGACCTTGTCGACCTCGTCGAGCAGGATGACCGGGTTCATCGTCCCGGCGTCGCGCAGGGCCCGGACGAGCCGGCCCGGCAGGGCGCCGATGTACGTGCGCCGATGGCCCCGGATCTCGGCCTCGTCGCGAACTCCGCCGAGCGACATCCGGACGAACTCGCGTCCGAGCGCGCGGGCGATCGACTCGCCGATCGAGGTCTTGCCGGTGCCGGGCGGGCCGACGAGGGTGAGAATCGCACCGGACTTCTTGTCCGGCTCGATCCCACGCTCCTCGCGCAGCTTGCGCACGGCGATGTACTCCACGATCCGGTCCTTCACGTCCTCGAGACCCTCGTGGTCGGCGTCGAGCACCTCACGGGTGTGCAGCGGGTCGAGGCGCTCCTCGGAGCGCTTGCCCCATGGCACGGAGAAGATCCAGTCGAGGTAGTTGCGGATCATCGAAGCCTCGGGCGAGTTGTCGCCCTGCCGCTCGAGCCGGGAGAGCTCGCGCTCGACCTGCTCGCGGACCTCCTGAGGCAGCTCCGCCTCCTCCAGCTTGGTCCGGTATTCCTCGACGACGGACGCGTCGTCCTCGCCGAGCTCCTTCCGGATCGAATCCATCTGGCGCCGCAGGATGTACTCGCGCTGCTGCTTCGCGGCGCCCTCCTCGACGTCGTCGCGGATGCGGCGGCGAACTTCCATCTCCGCGAGGCGTTCGCGCTGGAGCGTGATCGCCAGCGCGAGCCGCTCCTTGATGTCCAGTGTCTCGAGCAGCTCGACCTTCTGCTCGAAGCTGAAGTCGGGCGCGTAGCCGACGGTGTCGGCAAGCGCACCCGGGTCGCTGATCGAGCGGACGAAAGCCGAGACCCGGCCGTCGTCGCCGCGCAGCTCGAGGATCTCCTCGACGATCGCGCGGTACTCGCGTTCGAGCTCGCGCGTGCGCGCGTCAGCCTCGTCGCTGTCCGGGCGCTCGTCGACCTCGACGCGAAGCTGTCCGTTGGCAGCCGTCTGGGCGGCGCCGGCGACGCCGCGGTGCAGCCCGCTCAGGGCGACGGCACGGCCGCCACCGGGGAGCCGCACGCGGTCGGTCACCTCGGCAACGGTGCCGACGCTCGCATAGTCGTTGTCGTGGCGGGGGACGAGCAGCACGCGCTCCTCGGACCCGACATCCACGGTCAGAGTCACATTCATGTTGGGGAAGACGACGATGTCCTCCAGGGGTACGAGCAGCATCGTGCTCAACTCATCACTCCTTCTAGGTGTATCCATACTCATATCAACTACAAAAAGAGTACCGATATTCCTCCCGCGCGCAGTTGCCGTTCCACTAAACCTGCGTATGATCCGCTCGTGCCGAGAGCGACCCCGCTCGCAGCCCGGAACGACACGCCGAAGGTCGGCGCACGCGTTCGGTCGCTCCGGCGGGAGCGCGGACTGACGATCGAGCAGCTGGCAGCCGCCACCGGGCTGACCAAGGGCTTCATCAGCCAACTCGAGCGAGACCGGACTGCACCGTCCCTCTCCTCGATCGCGCGCATCTGCGACGCACTGGGCGTACCCTTGAGCCACATCTTCGAACGCGAGCCCGCGCCCGCGCTGGTCCGCAAGCACGAGCGCTCGCCCGTGGACACGTACTTCCCGACCGAGAACCACCTGCTCTCGTCCCGCGACGAGGAGCGCTTCCAGGCAATCGAATCCGTCGTTGCCCCCGGCGCCGGAGCGGGCGACGAGCTCTACTCCCTCCCGGGCGAGATGGAGTTCGTCTACGTGCTGGCGGGGACGATCGAGCTGCAAGTCGCCGACGAGACGCACGTCCTCGAGGAGGGTGACGCCCTCACCTACCCCCTCTCGAAGCCACACACGTGGCGGAACGCCTCGGACTCGGAGGAGCTTCGCGTCCTCTGGGTCTCCGTTCCCAACCCGTACTAGCCGGCGCAAGATGAGCATCCGCGGAAGCGGATGCTCATCGCGCGAAGACCCCTGAAGGGGCCGCAAGCGGCCCAAGAGCCTGCACACCGTAAAGTTTGCGCCGAGGAGGCCGAAGACGCAGGTAGATCGATGCCTGCACGCTTCCGACTTCCACTTGCGCTCCTGCTGTGCGCCGTTGCGACCGCGGCCCTGTCGCTGATGCTCTGGCGCCTCGAGCAGGACGACGTCCGCCAGGAAGCACGCGAGCGGGCGAACGGGGCGGCCGCAGCGCTCGAGGAGCGCACCGCCGCCGCAGTGCTCGCGCTCGAAGGCGTTCGCGCTGCCTACGACGCCTCACCTTCGGTCGGCGCGACCACCTTCTCGACGTTTGCCCGCGTGCCACTCGCACGAACGGAGGTCATTGCAGTCGGCTGGGCCCCTCGCGTCGCCGCCTCGCAGCGGACCGAGGTCGAAGCGAGCGAGCAGGTTCGCATCTCCGCTCCGGCCAACGCGCTGACCACCTATCCACTTCTCCGCCTCGAGCCGGCCGCCACGACCGCGGACGCGCTCGACCTCGGCTCCGACCCGTCCCTCGCCGCCGCCCTCCGGATCGCGCTCACAACCGGAAGGCCGCAAATCTCAGCCCCCGTCCGCGTTCAGGGTGACGGCAGGCTCGGCGTCTTCGCCTTTGTCCCCGTCTTCGGCCGCGGCCTCCCGCTACGCACTCCCGCTGAGCGGCGCGAGGCACTCACGGGGGTCGTGACCGGCGCTCTGGCCGCGGACGCACTCGTCCGCAACGCCTTGTCCGGTCTCCCGGCCGACCTGCATGTCCGCGTCACCGACGGCCCTTCCGTTCTCGCGCACGGCCCGGGCGGCGCCACGATCGCCCACGCGCTGGTCGAGGGCCGGACGTGGCGCGTCTCGCTCGCACCATCCCCCGCGTCGTCCATCGCCCCGGTGGGCGTGGCGTTCGCGGGACTCGCCTTGATGATCCTGCTCGGCGCGGCGTCGATGCGCCTGCGCCGACGCGCTGCTTCCGAAGCCGCGCTCGAGACGACGCTGGCACTCGAGCGCTCGACCTCGGCCTTCGCACTCGCCCGCGCCGAGACGAAGGTCGATGAGGAGCAGGAGGCTCGCAGGCTCGTCGCGGACGCCACAGACTCGCTCGTGCTCGAGGTCGACAGGGACGGCATCGTCCGCTCGTGCTCGCCTGCCGTCGAGCGGCTGCTGGGCTATGACGCCGCAGAGCTCATCGGGCTCGAGGTCTACTCGCTCCTGCACCCCGACGACCTGCTCGCGCCCGCGAACGGACCGCAGCGCTACGCCCGCAAGGACGGCAGCTACGTCGTCCTCGAAGGCAGGCGCCTGACGCGCCGCGACGAGCTCGGTTTCGTCGCCGGCATCGTCACAGTCCTGCGCGACACGGCGGACCCGACGACAAGAACGGCCGAGCGTCGCATCCAGGATGCGGTTGCGCTCGAGCCCGACCCAGTCGAGCTCTTCTCGATCGTCGCTGAAGAGGTGGCGCTCGACCTGCGCGTCGAAGCGGCAGCAGTCGTCCGCTTCGAGACGGGTGGCTTCGGAACGATCGTCGGCGCCTGCGAGCCACGAGGCTCGGTCCGACTCACTCCCGGCACGACCGTGTCGCTCGAGTCCGATGAGCCGGCCGCGATGGTCTTTCGCACCGGACAGGCTGCCGTCAGCGCGGCGCCGATCCGCGTTGGCGCTCGGCTCTGGGGGGCACTCGTCGCTGTAGGCGCCGAAGGCGAACGACTTGCCACTCTCGCCCTGACTGCTCAGTCCGCGATCGGCTTTGCCGACGCGAGTGCCCAGCTCAGCGCGCTTGCCACTCGCGATCAGCTGACGAACTTGCCCGACCACCGTGCCTTCCACGAGCAGCTGCGCTCTGAGGTGAGACGCGCCGAGCGTCATGAGCGTGCGCTCTCCCTCGTCCTGATCAACATCGACAACTTCAAGCAGATCAACGCCGAGCACGGCCGCCTGGCTGGGGACCGCGCGCTTGCCGAAGTCGGCCGCAGACTCGCCGCCACGGTACGGAACGGCGAGCTCGTCTCACGCCTGTCGGCCGACCACTTCGGCTGGGTCCTCCCGGAGACCGAGGGTCTGAGTGGCTGGATCGCTGCCGAGCGTGCACGCCGTTCCCTCGCCGCTGCTCCGATCGAAGGGATCGGCACCATCACCGCCTCTGCAGGCGTCTGCGACTTCCAGGAGGTCGGCGGCTCCGACGAGCTGCTCGCCTTCGCCGAGGTCGCGCTCGTTCACGCCAAGGGATCGGGCGGTAACGCAACCTTCCGCTACAGCGCCGAGCTCGACGGCGGCGGCGGCCACCAGCCCGAGGACGAGCGCGGGCTCGACCGCCTACGTTCCCTCGCGCGCGAGCTCGACGCCGAGGATCCGGGCACCGAAGGTCACTCCGAGCGGGTCTCCCGCGTGGCCGAGAAGCTCGCACTGGCGTGCGGGTGGAGCCCAGAGCTTGCGATTCGCCTCGCCCAGGCAGCGCTCGTCCATGACGTCGGCAAGCTCAGCATCGACGAGGACGTCCTCCGCAAGCCCGGCCCACTCTCGAAGGCTGAGCGCGACCAGATCCGGAATCACCCCGACACGGGCGCGGAGATCGCGGTCAAGGCGCTCGACGCGGAGCAGCTCAGCTGGATCCGCCACCACCACGAGCGTTGGGACGGCGCCGGGTACCCGCACGGTGTCGCCGGCGAGCTCATCCCGGTCGGCGCACGCTTGCTCGCGCTCGCCGAAGCCTGGGACGCGATGACGTCCAGCCGCGTCTACGGCGAGGCACTGGACACCGCCGATGCGCTGGCCGAATGCAAGCGTGAGCGCGGGACGCAGTTCGCGCCTGAAGCGGTCGATGCGCTCGAGCGGCTGTGGGCGCTCGGCGCGTTGACGATGGCCGACGTCGGCTTCGTCGCCTTCGACTAGCCAGCCGACGCGAAACGCGAGAAGGCCGCGAGGGCAACCCGGCCCGCGAGATCGTCGGCCGCGCCGATGCTCCACGTCATGACCGTGGCGACGAAGACGCCACCGTGGAACGCGACGATGCCGTTGTCGTGCCGGATCCCGGCCAGCCACCCGGCCTTGTGCATGACGATCGGACCCGGACCGAGGTATCGGTCGAGCTTCCCACGGTCGGCGACCTGAGCAAGGAGCCAAAGCAGGTAGCGCGCCTCCGAGCCACTCACGCCGAGGTGCAGGAGCGGCCCCTTTCCTACAGCCGCGAGATAGACCGCGCGGGCGAGACGCGCGAGATCCCAGGCCGTCGTGTACTTGCCGAGCCCGAACGCGGGCTGGCTCTCGACTCGGATCGGAATCGGCGCCGCCGAGGCTGCCCCGCGTGTCACGTAACCCCCGTACATCAGCGAATCGTTCAGCCCGAGAGCCCGCATGGTCTCGTTCACCCGCGCCGAACCGGCGGAGGTCGATCCTGCGAGCCAAACCTCGAGCTCGTTCGCTGCCTCATTGTCGGAGAGGATCAGCATGTGGCCGAGCAGGCGCGCGAGCTGAGTTCGCTCGGCGGGCTTTCCCTCGAGAGAGCGCATCACGGTCACCGCGATGGCGAGCTTGAGCGTCGAGGCTGCGGGGAAGCGCGCCCGGGCGTTCCATGAGGCACCGCGCCCGGTGCGGAGATCCTGCACGTAGACGCCGGCCGTCCCGCCGTGACGCGCCACGAGTGAGCGGACGGTTCGGGCGAGAGCCGGATCGAGCCGCGACGAACG
The DNA here is from genome assembly GCA_045403015.1 of Gaiellaceae bacterium. Lineage (GTDB taxonomy): Bacteria > Actinomycetota > Thermoleophilia > Gaiellales > Gaiellaceae > Gaiellasilicea. Next base: position 6,750 of record JAXIPI010000442.1, read on the forward strand.
CTGGCGCGGATCGGAGCGAAGCGGGAGGGCGAGAACGGGCTCGACAACGCTCGTCGAGCGACGGTTCCGCCCGTCGACCGCGGTCACGCGAACCTCGACCACACCCGTCTGCATGGGAACGTTGAGCGCGAAGGACCGGCCGCGCAGCGGCTCCTGCGCGACGACGTGCTTTCCGACGCGAACGATGATCTGCCGCGTCCCGCGCGGAGCGACACCCGCAACGTGGCCGAACGAGACCTCGCGCGGCGCCGGCGCGGTTATCGCCGGCGGGGGAAGAGCCGGGGCGTCGATCATGATGCTTGCATCATGGCGATCCTCGCGCGCAACATCATTGGACACCTTGACCTCGACGCGTTCTACGCCGCCGTGGAGGAGCTCGAGCAGCCCGAGCTGCGCAAGAAGCCCCTGATTGTCGGCGGCGACCCCCAGGGCCGCGGAGTCGTCTCGACCGCGAACTACGTGGCGCGGCGCTTCGGGATCCGCTCGGCGATGAGCTGCGCCGAGGCACTGCGCCGCTGTCCGGAAGCCGTGTTTGTCCGCCCCCGGCACACCCTGTACCGCGAGTACTCGCAGGCCGTCTGGGCCTCGGTGCGCGAGGTCGTCCCGACGGTCGAGCGCACCGGCCTCGACGAGGGCTACCTCGACTTCGCCGGGCTCGCGGCCGACTTCTCCCGCGCCCGTGCGGTGGCCGAGGCCGTGCAGACCTCGGTGAAAGCCGCGACGAGCCTCTCCTGCTCGCTCGGCGTCGCGCCGACGAAGGTCGTGGCCAAGATCGCCTCGGACCGGCGCAAGCCGGGTGGGATCACCGTCGTTCCGGCGGGGACCGAGGCTGCCTTCCTGGCGCCCTTCGCCGTGCGGGCTCTCCCGGGTGTCGGCCCGCGTGCGGAGGAACGGCTGGCAGCAGCCGGTGTGACGACAATCGGCGCGCTCGCTGGGCTCTCCGACCCCGACCTTCGCGCGCTGCTGCCCGGGCAGGTCGGCCAGACGCTCCGCGACCGGGCTCAGGGGCTCGATCCGCGCGGGCTCGAGACGACGAGCGAGCGGATCTCGATCTCGGTCGAGGAGACCTTCGAGCGCGACCTGCTCGACCGCGGGCTCCTGCACTCCGAGCTCCGTCGAATGGCGGCCGATCTGGGCCAGCACCTTCGACGCAACGGCCAGTCGGCCCGCACGGTGACCGCCAAGCTCCGGTACACCGACTTCTCGATCCGAAGTCGCTCGACGAGCCTCGACGTCGGCATCGACGATCCGGAGCGGATCGGGGAGCTCGCGTGCGCGCTGCTCGACCGTGGGCTGCGCGACCGGCCGGGGGCGCTGCGCCTCGTCGGCGTCGGCCTGTCCGGCCTCTCGGATTTCCGCCAGCTGAGCCTTGACGAGACAGCCTAGATTTTTGTCGCGGTTGACTTGAAAACCGCTTCAATTTGCCGATAACTCCGGTAATGTCCTCGCCTCCCGCCAGCGAGCGGATCCTGATCGTCGACGACGAGGATCAGATCCGCACCCTTCTCGCCCGCCTGCTCGGGGCGCACGGCTACGACTGCATCACCGCCGAGAGCGCCGCTGCAGGCCGGCGCACCCTCAAGGAGATGCCGATCGCGCTCGTTCTCAGCGACGTGAACATGCCCGGCGAGTCGGGAATCGACTTCACGAGCGAGGTGCTCGCGCAGTACCCGGACACGGCCGTCGTGATGGTCACCGGCATGGATGATCGCCGGTTCGCACAGATTGCGATCGAGCTCGGCGCGTACGGCTACATCCTGAAGCCCTTCAAGCCGAACGAGCTGATCATCAACGTCGGCAACGCACTTCGACGCCGCGCCCTCGAGATCGAGAACCGCGGCCATCGCGAGCGGCTCGAGCAGACGGTGCTCGAACGCACGTCGGCCCTCCGCGACACCATTGCCCAACTCGAGACGTCAGACATCGAGCTACGCCGCCTCCGCGAGGAGACGATCCGCCGTCTCTCCTGGGCTGCCGAGTTCCGCAACCAGGAGACGGGCGAGCACATCGTCCGCATGAGCCTCTACTGCGCCCTGCTCGCCCGGCTCGCCGGGCTCGACGCGGAACGCGCCGAGGACATCCGGATTGCGAGCCCGATGCACGACGTCGGCAAGATCGGCATCCCCGACCGGATCATGCTCAAGCCGGGCCGGCTCACCGAGGACGAGCGCAAGGTGATGGAAGCGCACACCGAGATGGGCCATCGCATTCTCGCCGGCTCCGACGTCGACCTGCTCGACCTCGCCGCGCTGATGGCGCTCACGCACCACGAGCGGATCGACGGCACGGGCTACCCGGCCGGGCTCGCCGGCGAGGAGATTCCGATCGAAGGCCGCATCACCGCCGTCGCTGACGTTTTCGACGCGCTCACGTCCGACCGCGTCTACCGCGCCGCGTTCCAGCCGGACGAGGCACGCGAGATGATGGAAAAGGAGCGAGGCACGCAGTTCGACGCGAACCTGCTCGACCTCTTCTTCGGGGCGTTCGACGACGTGCTCGCAATCAGGCGCTCCGCCGATACCGGCAACGCCGAGCAGACGCTCGCCCGTGCGCTCGCACACGTCACGGCGCGCGCAAGCCTCTAGCGCCCGGCCGACCTACCCCGCGGCGAGGACATCCCGCACCTTGGAGACGAGCTCCTTGGGCGAGAAGGGCTTGCCGATGAAGGCGACGTCCGGATCCTCGAACGCCTCGTCCGGCTCGCTTGCGTAGCCGGAGGTGTAGAGAACTCGCAGGTTGGGGCTGAGGCGCGCCGCTGCGCGGGCCAGGTCGGGGCCACCCATCCCGGGCATGACGACGTCGGTGAGCAGCAGGTCGATCTCGCTGACATGCTGTCCGAGCAGCCGGATCGCCTCCTCGCCGTTCGGCGCGGCGAAGACCTTGTAGCCGCTGCGCGTCAGCACCTCGCCGACGAGAGAGCGAATCGTCTCCTCGTCCTCGGCCAGGAGCACGCCCTCGGTGCCGTTCCGCTCCACGGGGCGCTCCACACGCTCGCTCGGGGCGGGCTCGTTCTCGACCGTGAGCGGCAAGACGACGCGGAACGTCGACCCCTCGCCGGGCACGGACGTGACGGAGATCCCGCCGCCCGACTGCTTGACGATCCCGTAGACGGTCGCCAGGCCGAGCCCGGTGCCTTTCCCCGGCTTGGTGGTGAAGAATGGCTCGAAGACATGATCGATGGTCTCCGCATCCATGCCGACGCCGGTATCTCGCATCGTCAGCTCGACCTCCCCGTCGACACGACGGACGGCAAGCTCCACCTTGCCGCCCGCGGGCATCGCATCGCGGGCGTTGAGCGCGAGGTTCATGATCACCCCTTCGACCTGGCCGCGGTCGACACGCACGCGGCAGTCGGGCGCGACGGAAGTCGAGAGCTCGACGTCGTCGCCCAGGAGGCCCGAGAGCAATGTCTCGAGCTCCGCGACGACTTCGGCGAGGTCGACGATCTCCGCGAGGAGCACCTGGTGACGGCTGAAAGCGAGCAGCTGGCTCGTGAGCGCAGCGGCGCGATCGGAGGCGCGGACGATCTCCAGCGCATCCGCGCGGCGGGGGTCGTCGTCGTCGAAGCCGGCAACGAGGAACTCGCTGTACCCCCCGATCGAGGTCAGCAGGTTGTTGAAGTCGTGGGCGACGCCGCCGGCGAGCCGTCCAACGGACTCGAGCTTCTGCGAGTGCAACAGCTGCTCCCGCAGCAGACGCTGATCGGTGACGTCTCGGTAGTTGACGACGACCACCCAGTCGTCGTCCTGGCGGCGCCGGCGCCCGATCGCCTCGACTGTGCGCCAGGTGCCGTCGCGGTGGCGAAGTCGAATCTCGTTCGGCAAGGGTTCCTCGCCGGCGAGCATGGCGGCGAACGACAGGTTCACGGCCTCGTGGTCGTCCGGGTGCAAGAGCGCAAAGCTCTTCGTGCCGACGATCTCCTCGGGCGTCAGGCCGAGCACTCGCTCGACGGAAGGGCTCTCGTACAGGCTCGTGCCGTCGGCGGAGAGAATCGTGATCACGTCGGACGCGTTCTCGATCAGCGAACGGAACAGTTCCTCCCGGGTGATCAGCGCCTCTTGCGCCGCGAGCTTCTCGGTGATGTCGCGGAAGCACCACACGCGGCCGACGACCTCGCCGGCCAGCCTTTGCGGCGCCGAGTCGCGCTCGATCGTTCGACCGTCGACGAGCTTGAAGACGTCATGGGTCACGCTCTCGGGGGCCCCGTAGATCTCGGTCACCCGGCGCATGAACTCATCGGGGTCGGCGAGCCGGCCCACCACACTGGCGAGCGCCGCCGCGTCGTCACCGGTGTCGAGCACGTGCTGCGGGATCGGCCAGAGCTCAGCGAATGGGCGGTTGTAGGTGGCGATGTGGCCTTCGAGGTTCACGACGAGGATCGCGTCGGCGGTCGCGTCGAGCGTCGCCCGAAGCAGGGAATGCGAGCTCTCCCGCTCCGCCTCCGCCTGCTTCAGCGCCGTCACGTCGAGCCAGACGCCCCGGATCAGAACGGGTTCGCCATGTTCGTCGAGCACGAGCGAAGCGCTGACACGAAGCCAGACGAGACGCCCGTCGGCCGCACGGACCTGGCGGTCGTATGCGTAGTCGCTTCGCACCCGAAGGGCGTCCGCGGTGACAGCCTCGATCCGCCTTCGATCCTCTTCGTCGACATGCGAGAGCAGCGCGTCCTCGAGAAGCTCGGGCGGATAGCCGAGAATGCGCTCGGCCTGCTCACTGATGTACGTGAATCGATTCGTACGCCGGTCGTACTCGGTCACGATCGCGTCGATCGTGCCGACGAGCTCCTTGAAGCGCTCGGCGGTCGGCTCGACCGGCGAGCCCGCAGATCCGTGAGGCGGCGTCATCTCGTCACGAGATCGGCCTGAGACCCGGAAAAATGAGGCCTCAACCTTGCGGGTCGCAGGCCGATCACCCAATCGAGCATGCGTTACTCCAGCCAATACGTGATTCCCGACCAGCCGCCCGCCGAAGTATTGGCCGAGCTCGATGCAGCCGCCCGCGTGCTCGACGAGCTCACAGCGCGCGCGGCCGAGCTGACACTCGGGATGGACGAGCAGACGCGAAGCCTGCGGATCGACCTCCACGACGGCGGCACATCGCGCCGGCTCGCGCCCGTCCAGTTGCTCGAGCTGCTCGCCGGACACTAGAGGCGACGCTACGCTGAGGCCGTGAAGCCGCGTGCCGACGCCGAGGTCGCCGTCGTCGGCGCCGGGGTGATGGGACTCGCCACCGCGCGCGTGCTCGCTCAGGCAGGACGAGACGTGGTGGTCTGTGAGCAATTCGAGGTCGGGCACAGCGGCGGCTCGAGTCACGGCGGCTCGCGCATCGTTCGCCTCTCCTATCCAGACGAACGCTGGGTGCGGCTTGCGCAGGAGGCGTACCCGCTCTGGCAGGAGCTCGAGGCCGCGTGGGGCCGTGCGCTGCTCGACCAGCCCGGGACGCTCGACCTCGGCGACTGGGAGGCGAACAGCCGAGCGCTCGCCTCCTGTGGTGTCCCGTTCGAGGTGCTGGACGCGGCCGAGATCGAGCGGCGGTTCCCGATTCGAATGGAGAATGGCCAGAGCGGGCTCTTCCAGGCCGACGGTGGAATCGTCTACGCCGACCTGGCGCTGCAGGCGCTGCTCAGCTCGGCGACCGCCTGCGGCGCGCAGCTTCGGGAGCAGACGAGGGTCCAATCGATCGAGGACGAGGGCGAGACGGTCTCGCTCGACGGGCTTCGTGCGAAGGCTGTCGTCGTGACGGCGGGGGCCTGGGCGCCGGGACTCGTCGGAGTCGACGCGACGCCGACCCGCGAGACGACGTCGTACTTCCCCTTCGAAGAGCCGGTGCCGTCCGTGATCGACACCAGCACCGGTACGACGCACGCGTATGCGCTCGCAGCGCCGGGAGCCGGGCTGAAGGCTGGACTCCATCAGTCGGGGCCGGCCGCCGACCCGGACGAGCACGGCGAGCCCGACGCAGAGGTCGCCGCCCGGACAGCTGCGTGGGTGGAGCGGCGGTTCCCGGGCGCGGGCCTGGCCTCGCAGGTCGAGACGTGTCTCTACACGACGAGGCCGAACAACGAGTTCGTGCTCGAGCGGAAGGGGCGGGTCGTGATCGGGTCGCCCTGCAGCGGGCACGGGTTCAAGTTCGCTCCGGTGGTCGGCAAGCGGCTTGCGGCGCTGGCAGTCGAAGCGCTCTAGCGGAAGAGGTCCCGCCCCGCCGGGATGACGATGTCGTGGCCGACGCCCGGCCCGCGCACGTCGAGACCGCGGATGATTGCGGCCGGAATCCCGTTCGTCTTCCCGAGGACGAGCTCCGCGGCGCCTGCGAGCTCGTCGGCGACGGCGATCTGCGTGGCCTGGAGCTCGTAGCCCACGCTGTCGCGAACGCCGCGGAGGTCGAGTAGCGGCGTGATCCCCGCAGCCCCGAGCGCCACGTCGGTCGTTCCCTGACGGAACGGCCTGCCGAATGAGTCGCTCACGATCACACCGACATCGCGGCCCAGGCGCTCGCGCAAGGCGCCACGGATCGAGGCGGCAGAGGCGTCTGGGTCGAGCGGCAGGAGAATCAACGTGTCCTTGCCCTTCGCATTCGACGCGTCGACGCCCGCGGAGGCGCAGATGAAGCCGTGGCGCGTCTCGGTGATGATCAGTGGCGGGCGGACACGAACGATCTGCGCGCTCTCCATCAGGATCGCCTCGACGTGGCGCGGGTCGCGATCGTCCGCGAGTTCGAGCGCACGCTCAGACGGCTCGATCTCGTCCATTCGCACGACGCGTCCCTCTGCTTTCGAAACGATCTTCTGAGCGACCACGAGGATGTCGGCGTCCTCGAGCCCACCGGCGCGCTCGGACGCGTCGACCAGGAGCGCACCGAGATCGTCTCCTTCCTCGACCTCCGGGATGCCCTTCAGCGGGATGATCCTGATCTCGTTCGTCACTCGAAACCGGTGACTCGGAGGCCCGCGTGGGCCTTGTAGCGCTTGTTCACGTTGACGATCACCGCGGTCATGCCTTCGAGTGCGCGCGCGCTCGCCAGCGGCCCACAGTCGACCGCCCGGCCCGAGACGAGCCTTCCCGCAAGCTCGAGGGCGAGCCCCTTGGCCTCGGCGTCGTCGCCGCACACGAACGCGTCCTCCTCCGACGGTGCCGAGGCCAGATTCGAGGCGGCGAGCGAGTGCAGTCCGGCAACGACGGGTGCGTCGAGCTCGTCCTGGATCCGCTTCGCGATGGACGTGGCATCGGGAGTGGGCTTCACACCGCCCGGCCCGAACACCAGCTCTGCGCAGACCGAGAGCACCGGTGTCGAGCCGATCGACTGGCGCAGGTCGCGTGCGGTGTCCACAGCCGCGTCCGCGTTCACCGCGAAGAGCACGAGGTCGACGCCGCGGACGGCGTCATCGTTGTTGGCACCTTCGGCGCCCAGCTCCTCGGCTGCTTTGCGGGCGCGCTCCGCATCGCGCGAGCCGATCACGATGTCGACGCCTGCGTCGACGAGACGCTTGGCGACCGCCTTGCCGAAGCTCCCCGTGCCGCCGACGACGGCCACCTTCATGCGGCCGCTCCGAGCACGGTTTCCGCCAGCCGGCGCGACGCGTCGAGGTCGGTCATCAGCGTCTGCGTGACGATGCGCCGCACGGCGAGCGGGCCTGCGGGATCGGACTCGTCGACGACGAGTGCGTCGATGAGACCCGAGTAGCAAGACGCGACGTGCTCCGGCCCGGTGCCGCCCGCCATCCGGGCGAGCATACGGTCTGCGGGGCCTTTGACGGCTCGTCCGCCCACGAGTGGGCTGACCGCGACGCACGGGACTCGGCGCGCGACGAGCGCCGCGCGGATCTCCTCGACGGCAAGGATCGGCCAGATGCTCACGTACGGGTTCGAGGGCGCGATCACGATCGCGTCCGCTTCCGCCAGAGCCTCGAGCACGCCGGGTGCCGGCCCCGCCTCGCCGACGAAGCGGACGCCGTCGACCTCGTCACGGTGGCCGCGGGCGACGAACCACTCCTGGAACGGAAAGCTGCCGGCCGGCGTGTCGATCCAGGTCCGCAATCCATCGTCCGTTGCCGGAAGGATCGCTGCCTCGACCCCGAAGGCCCGCGCAAGGCGCATCGTGACCGACGACAGCGGCTCCCCGGCGCGCAGAGCCTGGGTGCGCACCAGGTGGAGTCCGAGATCTCGGTCACCGAGCCGGAACCAGTCCTCGCCGCCGAGGGCGGCGACCGTGCCGAGCGCTTCCCATGTCTCGCCTGCCCGGCCCCAGCCGCGTTCCTCGTCGTGCAGTCCCGCCAGCGCGTAGAGGATGCTGTCGAGGTCGGGCGAGACGGCGAGACCGAGGACGTCCAGGTCGTCGCCCACGTTGCCGATCACGGTCACAGCGCTCGGGTCGACGGCGCTGACGAGGCCGCATGCGAAGCGCGCTCCGCCAACCCCGCCGGAGAGAAGTGCGACCTTCACGTGCTGACCATCTGGCCCAGCGCCGCCTGCGTGCGCGGGCCTGCGCGAAAGCCGATCCGCCGCAGATCCTCCATCGTGTCCACGTCATCGCTCAGGTTCGGGATCGCGGCTGAGATCGCGATCACGCCCTGCGCGTCGAAGTGCGTCCGGAAGCGGTCGGCGCTGCCCTCGCCGTAGAGCGGGGCGAAGAGGGATGCACGCGGAAGCGCGAGCGCGTTGGTCGTTCCGTCCTCAGCCTCGACGAGCCCGACCGCGTCCAGCTCGGCCGGACCGGCGAGAGTGCGAAGGTCGTGGGGCACGACACAGGGAACGTCTGCGTTGACAACGATCACTGCGCCGTTGCCCGTTTGCGCGAGTCCGGCGGCGACTGCCGCAGCCTGGCCGCCTCCGGGATCGTCGACCGCCTCGGCGCCGAGCTCCTTCGCCAGCGCGCGGGCCGCCGCGTCACCGGTGACGACGAATGTGCGTCCGGTCACGACGCACGCCGCGAGGACGTCGCCCAGCATCGCCAGCGCGAGCCTCGCCCGGACCGGGTCCGGCGCGTCGAGGCGCTGCTTGCCGGACGCGCCGCGGAAGGGGACGACGATCTCCGTCATGAGAAAGACTCTAGACGTGGAGAACGCCGCCCTCGCCGAGCGACTCGACGCCTTTGCCGCGTTGCTCGACCTCTCCGGGTCGAGCCACTACACCGTGCGTGCCTACCGCCGGGCGGCCGAGATGATCCGGTCGACGCCGGTGGACGTCGCGAAGCTCGTTCGCGCCGGGCGCGCCCGCGAGCTCGCGGGCATCGGACCCGGAATCGAGGCCCGGCTGAAGGAGCTCGTCGAGACGGGCGAGCTTGCCGAGCTGCGGGAGCTCGAAGCACAGGCGCTACCGGAGCTCGTCGGCGTCGCGGCTTTGCTCGGAATCTCCCCGAAGCGGATGCGCGAGCTGGGACATTCGCTCGGGATCAGAACGCTCCCCGAGCTACGCGAGGCAGCCGCCGCCGGGAAGCTCGACAGCGTGCCCGGAATCGGGCCGAAGACCGCTGCGAGGATTCAATCAGGGCTCGCAGAGCTCTCGACCGCGCGGCCGCGCCGCGGGATGACCCTGAACCGGGCGCGCGCGCTCGTCGGCGAGATCGCCGAGGCACTCGGCGGTGAAGCC
>JAXIPI010000125.1:0-10370 GCA_045403015.1 Gaiellaceae bacterium
AGCGTCTTGCCGTTCATCCTCGCGAGCCAGGGCGGACTCGCGCCGATTCCCTCGAACACGGCGTCCGAGCCGCCAAGGAGCTGGGCAGCGATTGTCGCTTCCCCGACCGCCGCAAGAGCGTGAGCGGAGCGGCAGAGGTTCTCACCGGTTCCGCGAAGATCGTCGAGCGCGCGGTACATGGGGAAGTTCTCCTGCAGGAGCGAGCGCGCATCGTCGTGCCGGCCCTCGTTGACGGCGACGACCGCGAGCCCGCCGAGCAGTCGCGCCTCGAGACGCGTATTGGCCTGCGCCCGCGCCCGGCGTAGCCCATCCTCGTACAGCTCCCGTGCGGGAGTTAGATCGTCGATCTCCTCGTACGTCCAGGCAAGGTCGCGAACGGCCTCGATCGCCGCGTGCTCCTCGCCGAGCTCGCCATAGAGCGGAATGCATTCGAGCAACAGCTCCTGGGCGCTCGCGAAATCGCGGTCCGCGGCCAGCGCGTAGCTGAGCCGCCAGAGCGAGTCCGCGGTACCCAACGCGCTCCCGAGCCGCCGGTTGAGCGCGAGGCCTTCCTCGGCGCGCTGCCTTGCGATCGAGACGTCTCCGGCAACGACCGCCAGCCTCGATGCGCCGTTGAGAGCCTTGCCGCGGGCTGCAGTGGGACGCTCGTCGCTGAGCAGCAGACTCTCGAGCCGCCGGCGGCCTTCGGCCACGTGGCCGCGGTGGTACCAGACGTCAGACATCGCACCCGCAATTCGGAGCGCAAGCTGCAGCTCGCCGAGAGCCTCGAGCCGCTCGAGCGCAGCGCGGAGGTTGTCGTGCTCTTGCTCCAGCCGGTCGAGCCACTCCTTGGACCCCTCACGCACTCGCGGCTCGGCCGTCTCCACGAGCGCGAGGAAGTACGCAGCGTGGCGGCGTTCGAGCTCCTCGGCCTGCCCCGATTCCTCGAGGCGGCCGGCTGCGTACTCGCGAATCGTCTCGAGCATCCAGAACCGGTCGTCCGTGTGGCGGAGAAGGCTCTTGTCGACAAGCGACTGGAGCGTGTCCAGATCGGCAGCCGCCACCTGCTCGGCATCGGCGAGCGCGCAGCCGCCGGCGAAGACCGAGAGCGTCGCGAACGCGTGCTGCTCGGTGGGTGTGAGCAGCTCGTAGCTCCAGTCGATGGCCGAGCCCAGCGTGCGCTGGCGCTCGGGCAGGTCTCTGGCCCCGCCGGTCAGGAGCGGCAGGCGCTGCGACAGGCGCTCGAGGATCTGGCCGGACGAGAGAGCTTTGACGCGCGCGGCTGCGAGCTCGAGCGCGAGCGGCAGATCGTCGAGGCGGCGGCAGATCTCCGAAATCGACTCGTCGCTCTCGAAGTCGGGCTTGACCGCCCTCGCCCGTGCCAGGAAGAGGCCGACACCCTCCTCCGGCACGAGCGGCGGCACCTCGTACACCTGCTCCGCACTCACCCGTAGCGGCTCCCTGCTCGTCACGAGCAGATCGAGATTCGGACAGGCCGAGAGCAACGCGGCCACGTCCGGCGCCGCGTCGACGACCTGCTCGAAGTTGTCGAAGACGATCAGCAACGACCTGTCGCCGATGTACTCGACGAGACCATCCTCGGCGCCGAGCGCCTGCGCAGCGCTCTCGACAACCAGCTGCGGGTCGCGTAGCGGCGCGAGCGGGACCCACCACACACCGTGCGGGTACCGGGCGGCCAGCTCGCCGGCGATATGCAGCGCAAGGCGGGTCTTGCCCGTGCCCCCGGGGCCGGTCAGTGTGAGCAGGCGAACCTCCGCCCGCGACAAGTGGGCGAGCGCCTCGGCCAGCTCGTGCCGGCGGCCGAGGAACGGAGTCGACGGCAGCGGGAGATTCGTACGGTGGAGCGTCTCGAGCGGCGGAAAGTCCTCGTCGCCGACCTGGAAGATCCGCTCGGGCTCCGACAGATCCTTCAGCCGGTGGTAGCCGAGGTCGCGGAGCCCACCTATGCCGACGAGGGAGGCGGTCGAGGCCGAGACCAGCACCTGCCCGCCGTGACCGCTGGCGGCGATTCTCGCCGCCCGGTGGACGTCCACCCCGACGTAGCCCTCCTCGGCCACCCGCGCGGTGCCCGTGTGGATGCCAATCCGCACTCTGATCGGGCCTGTTGCGAGACCCTCCAGCGTCGCGGTGGCGGCCCGCAGCGCGCCCTCGGCCGTGGGAAACGCGACGAAGAACGAGTCTCCCTGCGTATCGACCTCGACCCCCTTGTCAGCGCGAAACGCCTCGCGCAGGGTCCGGCGATGAGCCGCGAGCGCTTCCGCATACCGTTCCTCGCCCAGCTCGTGCAGCAGCTTCGTCGAGCCTTCGACGTCGGTGAAGAGAAAGGTGACCTCGCCGGTGGGAAGGTCGCGCGACACCGGGTCATGATGCGCCATGCGGCCGCGCCGGACGACAAGGGCGGGACCGCGCCTGACGGTCCCGCCCTCGCTTTCCCTCTCCTACGGAGTCAGGCGGGAGACAAACTCGCTCGCCGGGTCTATCGCCTCCGTCTTCGTGAACATCGTCAGGAACTGGCCGCCCGCGGGCGACAAGCCGACGTAGTCTCCTAGGAAGAGACCCCCGGCGAACGGCGCCAGCTTCTGGTCGAACGAGGTCGGTGTCACGCGCGCCTCGAGCCATGTGACGCCGCCGTTGTGACTGTGCAGGAACCAGTAGTCGGTCGGGAGGGTCGCCGGGTCCGGGGTGTTGAAGCGAAGGTCGTAGTGCGTCACCCCGATCGTGCCGTCGGCAAGCGCCTCGACCGACGGCGTAAACGCCTGCACGTCCGGCCGCGTGTTGACGCGAACCGGTTCCGACCACGTCTCGCCGCCGTCGAGCGACGTCGAGAGCGCGATCGCCGACCCGGACGCTGCGAGCGACGCTTCCTGCCAGACGACGTAGGTCTCGCCGTTCGGCCCCGCGCCGATGTCGGGGATGATGTCCCCCGTGCGGAGGGGCGTACCGTCGTCCGGATCGCTCACGAACCCGGGCAGCGCCTTGCTGACGGTGATTGGATCCGACCAGGTGACACCGCGGTCGTCGGAGACGATGACCGCAATCTCCTGGCCCTTCTTGTTGGCGCCCGAGCCGTGGAAGAGCATGAACACGTCCACCAGCCGTCCTCGGTGCGGTCCGGAGCGGACGACGTCGATCTGGTGGCCGATCCCGAACTGGTTCGCGTTCGGCGCAAAGATCGCCCTTGCAGGCTCCCAACTCGCCCCGCCGTTCGTCGTGCGGGCGAAGATCGCGTCGCTCCGTAGCGAGCGTGGGAAGCCCGAGATCGAATGCGCCTCTCGCTTGTCACTCGGGAAACGGCTGCGGTCCCAGATCGCGTAGGCGTAGTTCGAGTCGAACGGATCGGCCGTCATCGAGTTCTTGTCGTTGAACTGCAGGAGGGAGTCGTCCCGAACGAGCTGTGCCGGCGGCCCCCACGTGAGCCCGCCGTCGGTCGACTTGTTGACGTAGATGATCGACGTGCTGAACGTCGGGAAGTCCTGGAACGTCAGCGTCATCACGTAGGCGTCGCCGTTCGGGGAGATCGCGATCCACGGGTCGGTCGCGCGGTCGAAGCTGCCGCCCGAGCACGTCGAGACGCCCGGGATGACGCGCTGAAGCCACGCGCCGCCGTGGAACACCGACGCGACGATGCCGCGGGCACCGCCGTTCGACCAGCGGTCCTGCTGATAGGCGCCGATCGCGTCGGGGACGCCGTCCCCGCTGCGGTCGACCGAGCTCGCCTCCACCGAGGGCTCGACCTCGCTGTTCGCGAAGTTCGTGCCCGGCTGGCCGGCGACGTCATCGGCCGTGCATGCTGCGAACGGGCTGGCGCCCGAGACCTTGACGTTCGCGCTCGCGGCGCCAGGCCCGGCCGATGCCCACGGAATCGCGAGCACGGCACAGCTGGCAGCCACGAGGACGGCGCGCCGGAGACTGAGTCTGCGCATGAGTCCTCCTTTCGGCGGCCCCATAGCGGGCCGCCACCGGAATGCCTGCACTATAGGCGGGGCGGCGAGAGCAGGCTCGCCGCTTCCGCTCATCGCAGCACCGATGAGTTTCCGTCCGTGCGGGCGTTACATGTCTCGACTCGACCAACCAAAACGAAGGAGTCTGCACCATGGATTTCAAGCTCGAGGTCGTACTGGTGCCTGTCTCGGATGTCGACCGGGCGAAGGAGTTCTACGTCGAGAAGTGCGGCTTCAACCTCGACGTCGATCACCAGCCCAATGAGGAGTTCCGCGTCGTCCAGATCACCCCGCCCGGCTCCGCGTGCTCACTCACGATCGGGATCGGGCTGAGCGACGCGGCGCCGGGCTCGTACCGAGGCACGCACCTGGTCGTCACCGACATCGAGGCTGCACGCGCTGAGCTGGTGGGGCGCGGCGTCGACGTGAGCGACATCCGACACATGGGGCCGAACGGCTGGGCGCCGGGCACGCACCCTGAGCACGCCGACTACGGCTCGTTCGCCGACTTCAAGGATCCCGACGGCAACAGCTGGGTCCTCCAGGAGGCCAGGCGGGGGAAGCCGGCCGCGTGACGGGCCCGATCTCCGAGGACGAGTCTGGCTTCGCGGCGCTGACCGAGCGCCACCGGCGCGAGCTGCACATCCACTGCTACCGGATGCTCGCCTCGTTCGACGAAGCGGAGGACGCGGTCCAGGAGACATTCCTGCGCGCGTGGCGCAGCCGCGCCGGGTTCGAGGGAGAACTCTTCCGCGCGTGGCTGTATCGCATCGCAACGAACGTCTGCCTGGATCTGATCAGGCGCAGATCCCGGCAGGTGCCGACGCTTCACTCCTTCGCTGAGGTGCCGTGGCTCCAGCCGTACCCGGACCGGTTGCTCGACGAGGTTGCGGCCAGCGACGACCAGCCGGACGCAGTCGTCGTCGAGCGCGAGACGATCGAGCTCGCATTCCTCGCCGCCTTGCAGGTCCTGCCGCCGAGGCAGCGGGCGGCGTTGATCATCCGGGACGTACTCGGCTGGCCGGCCAGCGAGGCGGCATCGCTCCTCGAGACCAGCGTCCCCGCTGCCAACAGCGCGCTCCAGCGAGCCCGGGCGACGATGCAGGAGCACCTTCCGGCGCGGCGCTCGAAGTGGTCAGCAGGAGAGCCGACCGCGGAAGAGCGCAGTCTCCTCGAACGCTTCATCGACGCGCACGAACGGTGCGACGCGGCGGCAGCCGTCGCGATCGCGTCGGAGGACATCCGCGTCTCGATGCCGCCCGACATGCTGGTGTTCGACGGGCTCCCGTCTGTCGCCCGGCTCATCGAGAGCGCATTCGGAGAGAACAGGGACGGCGATTGGCGTCTCGTGCCGACGCAGGCCAACCGGATGCCGACGGCCGCGAGCTACCTCCGCCGACCGGGCGATTCCGAATTCCGGGCGTTCAAGTTCGACGTCCTGCGCATCGAGGACGGCGCGATCGCGGAGATCACGACCTTCGGCGCCGGGCTGTTCCCGGCGTTCGGCCTGCCGGCGACGCTCTGAGTCAGTCCACGTCGGCGCGGCGGTAGCGCCACGTTGCGAGGAGCCAGCCTGCGACCGCGATCGCAACGAGGACGACAAACGCAGCGCCCGCGGACCCGGCTGTATCCGACACGCCGACATCGGGCGCCAGGTCAAGAACCGACGCGGCCCAGCCGCGGACCGTGAACCGGGCCGCACCCTCAGCCGTGTGAGCGACGACGTTCTCCCACACGAGGACGAAGGCGAGCCCCCACCAGACGGCGCGCCGGAACGCGATCCCTGCTGCGACGAAGAGCCCCGCGTATGCAAACGCGGCGAGTGAACCGGCGAGGAACGCGGCGGGAGCAACCTCGCCCGCTCCGGCGGCGAACGTGGACGCCGCGAGCGGCACGGCGGTCAGCGGCAGGACAACGCTGACCGTCGCAAGCACGGCCGCGCCGGGAAGCTGCCAGCGCGCCACGGGCTTCAGCCAGAGGTAGACGAGGAGGCGGTCGTCGACGAGATCGCCGATCGCCGACGTGCCGAGCCAGAGCGCCGCGAACGGAACGAGGATTCCCAGCCCGTAGGAGGACACGACATCCGCGGCCGCCTGGGCTGGATTGTCGTCCCAGCGACTGAAGAGCCCGATCAGGATGGCCAGCGCACCGAGCGCCGCGATCCCGAGCAGGCGCGCGATCGTGATCTGCATGCGCAGGAGTAGCCGATAGAGGGCGAGAAACGTGACGAGCGCGCCCGGGCGGGGCTCGTTCGCCGCAACGCCGACAGTGCTCATCGCTGCACCACGTAGCGGAAGACACCTTCGAGATCCGCATCGAGCGGGAGGACCTCGAACAGGCGAGCGTCCCGCGTGCGTGCGACCGACGCGAGCGCGTGTGACAGCGCGCGGGCATCCGTCGTGTCGAGCTCGAGCACCTGATCGCCGTCGAGCCGCACGCCGACGGCGGTCCCGGCTTCGAGCAGCGCCGCGGCGAGCTCGCGCGGACGGTCGGTGCGGACCCGGATCCGCATTGGCCGGTCGTCCATCAACGCGCGCAGCTCCCGGAAGTCTCCGGTGGCGGCAAGCCGGCCCTGGGACATGACGAGAACCTGCGAGCCGAGCCGCTCCACCTCGTCGAGCACGTGGCTGGAGACGATCACGCAGCGCCCCTCGCTCCCAAGACGCCGAAACAGCGTCACGAGGTCCGCGCGCTGGCGCGGGTCGAGGCCGGTCAGCGGCTCGTCGAGGATGAGCACGGCCGGGTCGTGGACGATCGCCTGCGCGACCTTCACGCGCTGCCGCATCCCCTTCGAGTACGCGGGGAGCCGCCGCGGGTCGGACGGGTCGAGATCGACCAACTCGAGCGCCGAGGTCGCCGCGGCCTCGGGGTCGGCGAGCCCGTACAGCCTGGCCGACAGAGCGACGAACTCGCGCGCGTTCAGCGGCTCGAACACGCTTTCCTGCTGCGGAACGAGGCCGATCAGCCGGGTCACACCTGTGTCCGCCCGCGGATCCCGGCCGACCACGCGGACGGTGCCCTTCGAGGGCCGGGCGAGGCCGCAAAGCATGCGGAACATCGTCGACTTGCCGGCGCCGTTCGGGCCGAGGAGCGCGGTCACTCCCGGCCCGACGTCGAAGCTCACATCCGAGACGGCGACGAGCGGACCGAACCACTTCGAGACCCCGTCGGCGACAACCCTGGGCTCGACCGCACTCACCGGAATCGAGCTCACCTGAAACCTTCGATCCGCCGGTACCGGAACCAGCACACAAGTGCGCCCGCCGCGATCGCGGCTCCCAGCCCACCGACGACGATCCACGTGGAGAGCGCCTCGACCGGCGCATTGTCGTCGGGCTCCTCGCCGAAGATTCGGTACGCGAGATCGAACGCGACGAATGGAAGGCTGAACAGGTCGAGCTCATTCGGTGCGCCGGCGCTCTCGATCGCACCCCGCACGACGCTGACCGGCACGGACAGCGCAAGCACGACACCGACCGCAGCGGCTGCCCGCCGTGTCGTAAAGCTCGAAACGGCCATTGACAGCGAGGCGTAGAGCAGCGCGGTCACGATCCCCGCGGCAAGGATTTGAAGCAGGAGCTTCGGCGTCTCGCCAGCCGAGGGGCCGAAGCCGGCAAGCACGAACGCAGCGAGCATGAAGAGAAGCGGGCCGACGGTGATCAGGAGCATGGCGGCGACCACACCGAGCCCTTTCGCGAGGAGATAGCGGTTGCGGTCGAGCGGACCGGCGAGGTAGAGCCCGAGCATTCCCGTTCGCCGGTCCGGGCAGAGCGCCTCGGGAGCGACGAGCGCGGCGAAGAGTGCGAGCGCGCTCCCGATGAAGAACATGTAGTCGCCGTACGAGATCAGATCGTCGGGTTGGATCCCGTCGACGATCGACGCCACCGCCACCGAGACGAAGGCCGGCAAGTACGCGATCACGAGTGTGATCGCGGGCAACACCTTGTGCCGCGCGCCGCGGCCCAGCCCGAGCACGCGCCGCGTCGTG
The DNA here is from genome assembly GCA_045403015.1 of Gaiellaceae bacterium. Taxonomy (GTDB): domain Bacteria; phylum Actinomycetota; class Thermoleophilia; order Gaiellales; family Gaiellaceae; genus Gaiellasilicea. The sequence goes on from JAXIPI010000125.1 coordinate 7,930, forward strand.
AACACCGCGAGCGTGAGGATCGCCCGGGCCGGCTGTTCGCGGGCGCCGTCGTAGCCGCGATAGCCGAGGTCGAAGAGCTGTGCGTCCTGTCCGGTCACGTGCCTGTTCCCAGATAGACGTCCTCGAGCGTCCGTCCGCGCGGCCCGAGCCGCCGCAGCCCGACCTCGAGGTCGGCGACTGCGTCGCGAACAGCGTCGTACACACCGTCGTCCTCGCCGCTGAGGAGCAGCACGCCACCGTCGACGGTCACGGTGAAGCCGCGCGCGGTCAGGATCGACGCCAGCTCCTCGGCTCGCCCGTCCACCTCGACCACGAGCCCGGCGGGACCCCGCCGAACGTCTGCGAGCGTCCCCGCATGCACGACCTCGCCGCCCTCGATGATCACGACACCGTCGCAGATCCTCTCCACCTCCTCGAGGTGGTGGGACGACACGATGATGTGCATTCCGAACTCGCTGCCGATGCGGCGGATGAGATCGAGCATCTCCGTTCGCTGCATCGGGTCGAGCCCGTCGGTCGGCTCGTCGAGGAGGACAACCTCAGGGTCGTGCGCGATCGCGGAAGCCAGCTTCACGCGTTGCCGCTGTCCCGTGGACATCGTCCCGACGGGCCGGAAGCGCTCCTCGCCGAGGCCGACCAGCCAGAGCGCTTCGTTGGCGCGCTGGACGGCGGCGCGACGGGGCAGCAGATGCATCTCGGCGAGGTGCCGCACGAGATCCGTCGCCGCCAGCTCCGCCGGCAGGTCGTGGTGCTCGGGCGCGTAGCCGACGCGCGATCTCAGCTCGAGCCCGGCCGTCGCCGGATCCTGCCCGAGCACGGTCAACTCGCCCGCATCCCGGGAGCGGAGACCGAGGATGACGGAGATGAAGGTCGTCTTGCCGGCGCCGTTCGAGCCGAGCAGGCCGGTGATCCCCGGGCCGATCTCGGCGTCGAGCCCGGAGAGGGCGACCGTACTGCCGTACTTCTTGACGACGCCGCGCGCCGAGACAATTCGCAGACCACTCATCCAACCGAGGCTACGTGCCGCGCGCGCCGCGCGTAAAGTGGAGCAGCAGGATCGCAGTGCGCTCGAATTTGTGGGGAGCCGATGACCGAGACGCCGCCCGAGTCAACACCCGAGCCGACCTTCGTCTTCGTCGGCGTCGTCGAGCGGCTCGGCGCATCGAACGTCCGCGAGGCGCCGCGGAGCGAACTGACGGCGGTGGTGTCGATCGAGCAGATTCTCCTCGCGCCGCCGGATTTCGCAGACCTCTCCGGTGAGATCACCGTCCTCCTCCCTCCCGACCGTCCGGTCGAGGAGCGCCAGCGCCGTGTCTTCAACTGCATCGGCTGGATTCTCGGGTCCGGAGTCGCCCTGCGGGCGCTCGAAGTGGCTGCGCCCGAGGAGCACGAGCTCGCCGCCGCGGCCGACGCCGCTGCAGCCCCCGATCCGGCCGAGGCGTTCCTGCTGCGAAAGCTGAGCCGCCGCGTCACGGCCTCCGAGCTCATCGTCTCCGGCTTCGTCACGGATGTTCGCAGCATGCAGACCGAGATCGAGGGGCGCCCGGTCAGCGAGCACGATCCGGACTGGCACGAGGCGGTCGTCCAGGTCGACGCCGTGACGAAGGGCGACGCGCCGGCCGAGGGCGTCGTCGTCAGCTTCCCCCTCAGCCGAGACGTCGCCTGGCGCGACGCACCGAAGTTTGCGGTCGGACAGCGCGGAGTCTGGCTTCTCCGATCGGCACCAACCGCGGAGATTCCCACCGAGGACGCAGCTACGTTCGCCGCCCGGCCGTATCCAGTCTTCACGGCGCTCGATCCGCTCGACTTCCAGGCCGAGGCCGAGGCGTCGCGTGTCGACGCCCTCGTGGAGCCGCTCGAACGGTGATCCGCCTCGTCAACATCGTCCCGCAGGCTCAGAGCAACGAGACGAGTCAGGACAGCGAGCCGAACATCAGCGTCAACCCGGCACGTCCGCGCCAGATCGCGATCACGGCGTTCACGCCCGACCCGCTCGGGGGTGCCAACGCGCCGATCTACGTGTCGACGGACGGCGGTGCGAACTGGGCTCTCAACACGATCGTGCCGAGCGTCGCCGGCTCGACAACCGGAACGGGTGACATCACCCTGCGCTTCGGTGGCGCGCCCGGCGAAGGCTGGAACCTCCGCCCCGGCGACTCGTTCTACCCAGCCGACATCGACAACGACGGCGGCGACGAGGTCGTGGTCGTCAGTCCCGATGGATTGTGGATCGGCGTCCTCGACGCGAGCGGCGCCGGGCTCTCGGCAGGGTGGCTTGTCCGCGACTGGGTGAATCCTCCCGGCGGCACAGGCCCGAGCGGCTGGAACCTCAAGCAGGGCGACCGGTTCTTCGTCGCCGACATCGACGGCGACGACCGCGACGAGCTGATCGTCGTCAGCCCCAACGGCCAGTGGATCGGCATCCTGCGTGAGTCGGGCGG
>JAXIPI010000012.1:0-2479 GCA_045403015.1 Gaiellaceae bacterium
CGGCCGACCCCGCCTGTGCCACGTGCTCGCCGAGCACGCGCCGGAGCGACTCGTGCAGGAGATGAGTCGCGGTGTGGTTCGCCATCGTCGGAAAGCGCACCGACCAGGGCACGACGGCCTTCACACGGTCACCGACAGCGAAGCCGGTTCCCTCGAAGACGAGCACCTGGTCGTTGCCGACCCGGATCGCTTCGCGCAGCTCCGCTCTCGCGCCGGTCTCGTCGTGCTCGACCCACCCGGTGTCGCTCACCTGGCCTCCCCCGGCCGGATAGAACGGGGATCGTTCGAGCTTCGCTTCGAACCGGCCCTCGCCGAGGTCGTTCAGGGCGATGATCGCCGTCAGGACCTCGGTCTGGTCGTACCCCACGAACTCGGACGGAGGACCCGGAAGAGCGGTCACGACCCGCGCGCCGCCGCCGCGCGAGACCTCGCGATGGTCGGCCATGCGCTGCCGGAAGTCGTCCTCGTCCACGGGAATCCCCCGCTCGAGCGCGAGCTCGCTGGTGAGCTCGAAGGGAAAGCCGTAGGTCGCCGTCAGGTCGAACGCCTCCTTGCCGGAGATGGCGCCACGCACGGCGACCTCGTCGAAGAGCTTCATCCCGCGCGCCAGCGTCTCGGTGAAGCGCTCTTCCTCGGCGCGCAGGACGTCACGGATCCGCTCGCGATTCTCCGGCAGCTCCGGGAACCAATTGCCCATCTGCTCGACCACGGTGTCGCTGATACGCCAGAGATCGTCGAGCCCGATCGTTCGCGCTTGGTGGACGGCGCGACGGATGATCCGTCGCAGCACGTAGCCGCGGCCCTCGTTCGAAGGCGTGACGCCGTCGGCGACGAGGAAGGTCATCCCGCGGCCGTGATCGGCGAGGATCCGGTGCGCCTTCGTCGCGGCCTCGGAGTCACCGAAGGCGACACCGCTCTCGTGTGCGACCCAGTTCATGATCGCCTGATAGCCGTCCGTCTCGTAGACGGAGCGGACGTTCTGCATCATTGCGGCGAGCCGTTCGAGGCCTAGACCCGTGTCGATGTTCTCCTTCGGGAGCGGTGTCAGCGTCCCGTCCGGGTGTTGCTCGAACTGCATGAAGACGAGGTTCCAGAACTCGAGGAAGCGATCGCAGCGCGGGCACGCGGGGGCGCACGTCGGGTCGCCACAGCCGTACTCGGCTCCCCAGTCCCAGTAGATCTCGGAGTCGGGGCCGCACGGGCCCGGACCGCCGACGGACCAGAAGTTCTCGACGCTCGGGAGTGCGACGATGCGCTCGGGGGGCATACCGATCGCCTCCCACTCCTTGATCGCGACGTCGTCCGGGCCGAGCTTGAAGACCGGGTCGCCCGCATGAACGGTCACCCAGACGCGATCCCAGTCGAGCTGCAGCCGCTCCTGGATGAACTCGGTCGCGAGCTCGATCGCGCCTTTCTTGAAGTACTGGCCGAACGAGAAGTTGCCGAGCATCTCGAAGAACGTCAGGTGGTGTCCGTCGAGACCCACCTCGTCGATGTCCTGCGTCCGGAAGCACTTCTGCGAGGTGGTCGTGAGCGGCGCAGGCGGCGGCTCGAGGCCGAGGAAGAACGGCATCTGCGGCTGCATGCCGGCGCTCGTCAGCAGCGTCGAATGGTCCTCCGGTCGCGGGATCAGCGGCCATGAGGGCAGCCGCGTATGGCCCTTCTCCTCGAAGAAGGAGAGGAAGCCCTCGCGCAGCTCGGCCGTCGTACGCACCCAGGGATTGTAGGGACAGTGGTATGACCACCTTGATGCCGATCCTTGTTCCGGGTGAGTCAGAGGACGATCTTGTGGAGCTCAAGCTCGTCTTCGAGCAGGGCGAGGTGCCGATCGACGAGAACGCCTGGATGATGTCCGTCAGCGTCTTCGCGATTCCCTTGCCTGGCGGCCTCTACGGGATCCGCAGTGTCCCTCTCACGCGACTTGCCTGGGGCGACGTCGTCCGCGTCGGGCGGCGTCGACGCGTCGGCGAGGTCGTCTCCCGAAGCGGCCACCGAACGCTGCGCGTCCTCTTTTCCGACGACGACAACGGCCCGTCACTTAGAGCGATCGAGCGCGGGGGTGGTCGACCGGAACCGGTCTCTGAGAGGATGTTCCTAATCGACGTACCAACGTCGAACGGCGGGGACATCATCGCCGATGCTCTTGCGCGGGCCACAAACGCGAGATCCGAATACAGCGATGAAAACGACGAACTTCTCCCAGAAGCCTGGCGGGAGGCTGTACGCAATCACGGGCGAGTGAAGCGGACTTTCCGTCTCCGTTTTTCCCCCGTACGTTTGTTATTCGCGCTCGTGATTGGGCTCGCGGTGGTAGCAGCACTTGAGTTCTCCGAGCCTTGGGGCGCGGTGGCCGTCGCTGGAGTCGTCGGGCTGCTCATCGTGAGAGAACAGGCGCGCCGCCGCCGAAACAGAAGCCGGCGTTAACCGGCAGCGCGCTTCGCGCCGTGCGCTTCGAGCTGCTCGTCGGTCGCGATCTCGT
>JAXIPI010000357.1:0-9070 GCA_045403015.1 Gaiellaceae bacterium
AAGGGCGTCAACCGCAAGTCCGCCCTCACGGGAATGGGCACGCTGACGTGGAAGGTCAAGCTCTCGGCGGGACCCCTCCGCTTCTTCTCGGACAAGAGCCCGAAGACAGTCAAGGGCTCGATCAAGGTCACGTAGTAGGAGGGTTTGGCGAAATATCGGCGAGCGACATTCCGCCAAACCCTCCTAGCCGCGGCGGCTCGGCTTGACCAGCCCCGCGTTCTTGCCGCCTGCGGCACGGATCTCGGCCTGGCGGTCGAGCTCTGCATTCAGCTCGGCGCCGAAGAGCAAGGCAAACGCCGAGTAGTTGAGCCACAGCAGCAGCACGATGCCGCTCGCGAGCGCACCGTAGGTCTTCGAGTACGAGTCCGACAGGCTCGTGAACAGGGCAAAGAGCCCCGAGAGCGCAAGCCACATCAGGCTCCCCACAAGCGACCCGGGCGTCAGCCACTTCCAGCTGCGGACGTTGAGATTCGGTGCGAGGTAGTAGACGAGCCCGAAGAGCAGGATCGCGACGAAGGCCATCGGCCAACGGAGGATCGACCAGAGCAGCGCGAACTCGCTGCCGAGACCGGCCTTGTCGGCGATGGCCGTTCCCAGCGGGCCGCCGAACACGATCAGCAGCAGTAGTCCGCCGAGCACGAGCCCCGTGAGGACGACGAGGACGACCGCGATCAGCCGTGTCTTCCAGAACGGCCGCGTCTCGACGCGCTCGTACGCGCGGTTGACGGCCTTGATCACCGCGTTCATTGCCCCACTCGCCGCCCAGATCGCAACGGCGGCTCCGACCACGAACGCGACGACGGACGTCCCCGTCGAGGTGTCCTTCTGCAGCGTGTCGATCGTCGACAACACGTCGCCCGGCGCGACCGGCGCGAGGAACTCCTTCAGGGCGTCGTAGGCGCCGAACAGGTCGAGCAGCCCGACCAGAAAGAGCATCGCGGGGAAGAACGCGAGCAGCGAGCTGAACGCGACCTGAGCGGAGAGACCGGTGCCATCGTCGGCGAGGAACGACCTGAAGGCGCGCTTGAAGGCGTCGACCCACTCGCCGGCTGAGAGCCGCCAGCGGCTCGATGGAGCGCGACGGATCTCGATCGAGGGCGCCGTCAAGTTCAGCGTTCGCGGCCCTTGCGGGCGAGGAGGCGCATCGTCGCGCCGATCCCACCGGCGAGGAAGAAGCCGGCCCCGAGCGCGCCTGCAGCGACGACCGGAAGCCTCGAGCGCAGCTTCCCGGAGACGTCTGCGACGTCGCCGAGCCCTTCGCGCAGCTGCTCGACGGCGGCAGCAAGCTCGCGGCGCTCGGCCTCGATCTCGCGCCGGACCGTCTCGGGCGTGCGGCCGTTGAGGCTAACGGTGGTGGCCATCGGCCTTCAACGCCTCCGAGGTCAGCTTCGCTTCGTGGATCGCCTGTTCGGGAAGCGGCGGCGTCGCGCGCTTGATCTGGGAGCGCGCCAGCAGGCCGAGGATTGCGGCAACCACGAACAGGCCGATTGTGACGAGCAGGACTGCGAGCCAGGGGTCGACGACGATCGCCAGCGCGACGGCCGCCGTGGCAAAGAGGAAGCCGACTCCGTAGAAAGCGACGACGGCGGCGCCGACCCCAAGCCCGACACCGGTGCCGAACGCTCCTGCTTTCCGCTTGAGCTCGAGGCCCGCCAGCTCGAGCTCGAGCCTGGCCAGTGTGCTCGCATGCTCGGCGACCTGCTTCGCCGACGTGCCGACTCCGGAGCTCTCAGCGGCGCGGGTGGGCATGGCTCCTCCAGTCGATCAGCTTCGCGAGGACGCTGCCGGCTGCGAAGGCCGCGCCAGCGACGACGAAAGGATTTGGGCCGCGCTTCGCCGACTTCTGCGGGCTGAGCTGCGGTCCGGACGGAGCCTGCGGGGCCGCAACGGTCTCCGGGTCGGTGTTCGTGGACGACATGACTCTCTCGTTGCCTGCCTCCGGCCCCTGCAAACCTGCTCCTAAAGCAAGTGGATCTCGCCTTCGCGGATCTCGCCGATCCGCTCGGCGAGAACCTCCCTGCCGTCGACGATCAGTCCGTGGAAGATGTCGGTCTGCTCGTCGGCGAGAACCTCGTCGACCTTGCCGACCTTCGCACCTCGCGCGTCGACGACTTTCCAGCCGGGCTCGACAAGAACCCAGGCGACGCGGTCCGGCTCGTCGCTCATCTCAAACAGCCCTTCCTCCGACGCGCCAGACGGGTCCCTGGGTATCGACGTTGTGGGTGTCGGAGAGGACGTGGAGAATCGTGAGCCGCCCCAGGATCCCCTCCTGGTCGAGCCGCTCGAAGCAGCGTACCGTCATCTGCGCCGAGGCGCCGTAGCCGAAGCTGTGCGCAACGCGGAACCGAAATGCGCTGCGGCCCGGGACGCGCGCTGGATTGACCGGCGCAAGCAGCAAGGCGGCGCGCTCGAGATGGTCGCTCGACGTGAGCTCGAGCTCGCAGTACAGGTCGCTCCAGTCGGGCGGCAGCGCCGCGACGGTCTGGGCCCATGCGTCCGCGAGAAGCAGGCGGGGCGTATCCACGTGCGGCGCTCGCTCGCCCACCTCGAGCAGCCGCAGCGCGCCGCGGATCTGCGCCTCGTCGATCTTCCCGAGGAGCTTCGCCAGCTGGTCGGGGCCGATCCCGCCGCCGGTGCGACTGACCGTCAGGCGCAGCTCGTCGCCGGCGATTCCAGGCCCGGCCGGACCGAGGAGTGCGGCCGCACGTGAACGCTGCGGCGCGTTGGGAACGGTGATTGCGAGACGGACGTCCGCCCAGTCCGCGGCCAACTCCGCGCGGATCTGACGCCACTGTTCGACCAGCCCCATGCGGGCGTCAGCATAATGAAGCCCGCAATGGCGAAGGTCGAGAAGAAGCCACGCGCGGAGAACGCGCTCTCGGACGAACGTCTGCGAGAGCTGTTCCGCGAGATGCTGCTCATCCGCCGTTTCGAGGAGAAGGTGGAAGAGCGCTTCCGGGCGGGCGAGCTCCCCGGGTTCCTGCACGTGTGCATCGGCCAGGAGGCGGTGGCCTCCGGCGTGTGCGCGGCGCTCGAGCCCGATGACGTGATCGCCTCGACGCACCGCGCGCACGGTCACACGATCGCCAAGGGCACGCACGTGAACAAGGTGATGGCCGAGCTCTACGGCAAGAAGGAGGGCTGCTCGGGCGGCTACGGCGGCTCGATGCACCTCTACGACCTCGAGCACGGGAACCTCGGTGCGAACGCTGTCGTCGGCGGCGGCTTCCCCGCGATCACCGGTGCGGCGCTCGCCTTCCAGTTCCGCAAGCAACCCCGCGTCGGAGTCGCCTTCTTCGGGGACGGCGCCACGAACACGGGCACGTTCCACGAGTCGCTCAACCTCGCCCAGCTGTGGAAGGTGCCGGCGCTGTTCGTGCTCGAGATGAACGGCTGGGCGGAGTCGACCCCGGTGTCGCAGCACTCGCCGATCGAGGACTTCTCGCAGCGCGCCGTCGCGTTCGGGATGCACTCGATCGACGTCGACGGCCAGGATGTCGAGGAGGTCTACGCCGCGACGCGCGAGGCGCGCGAGTACGCCGTCTCGGGCAAAGGCCCCGTCTTCCTCAACGTCCGCACCTACCGGCTCGTCGGCCACTACATCGGCGACCCGCAGGTGTACCGGTCGAAGGAGGAGATCGAGGAGTTGCGCAACACGAAGGATCCGATCGAGCTCCTGCGCGCGAAGCTCGAGCTCTCCGACGAGGAGTTCGAGGCACTCGACACCGAGGCCCACGCGATCGTCGAGTCCTCGGTCGAGTTCGCGAAGGCGGGCACCGACCCGAAGCCCGAGGACGCGCTGAAATACGTGTATGCCTGAGCTGACCTACCGCGAAGCGGTCCGCGACGCGCTCTCCAGCGCGATGCGCACCGACGACGACGTCTTCATCATGGGCGAGGACATCGCCGAGATGGGCGGCTCGATGGGCGTCACCCAGGGGATGCTCGAGGAGTTCGGCCCGCAGCGCGTTCGCAACACGCCGATCTCGGAGATCGCGATCGTGGGAACGGGGATCGGGGCTGCGATGCAGGGGATGCGCCCGGTCGTCGAGATCATGTACCAGGACTTTCTGACGCTCTCGATGGAGCAGCTCGTGAACCAGGCCGCGAAGCACCGGACGATGAGCGGCGGCCAGGTGAAGGTGCCGCTCACGATCCGCACCCAGGGCGGCGCCGGCTGGAGCCCTGGTGCCCAGCACGCGCAGCAGCTCGAGTCGTGGTTCGTGCATGTGCCGGGCCTGAAGGTCGTCTACCCCTCGACACCCGAGGACGTTCGCGGTCTTCTCTGGAGCTCGATCTACGACGACAACACCGTCATCTTCTTTGAGCACCGGCTCCTCTACCCGCTCAAGGGTGAGGTGCCGGATCAGATCGAGCCGATCGAGCTCGGCAAGGCACGCGTGCTGCGCCAGGGCTCCGACGTCACCGTCGTCGCGATCGGCCGCATGGTGCCGGAGGCGCTCAAGGCCGCCGAGGACGCCGAGAAGGAAGGAATTTCGGTCGAGGTCGTCGACCCGAGGACGCTCCTCCCGCTCGACGAAGAGACGATCATCGCCTCCGTGAAGAAGACCACGCGCTGCGTCACCGCCCACGAGGCGGTCACCCGCGGCGGCTTCGGCGCCGAGCTCACGGCCGTCGTCCAGAAGGGCGCCTTCGACTACCTGGACGCGCCGATCGAGCGCGTCGGCGCGAAGTTCGCCCCGCTCGCCTTTGCGCCGGCGATGGAGCAGTGGGTCGTCCCACACGCCGCCGACGTGGTCGAGGCCGTCAAACGGACGGTTGCGCGAAGCTGATGGCGACCGAGGTCAAGCTTCCGCGGCTCGGCCAGGGGATGGAGTCCGGCACGATCGTCAAGTGGCTGAAGGGCGAGGGCGAGCCGGTCAAGAAGCGCGAGCCGCTCTACGAGCTCGACACCGACAAGGTGACCCAGGAGGTCGAGGCCGAAGCCGACGGCGTGCTGCTGAAGATCGTCGTCCCCTCCGGCGAGGTCGAGGTCGGCCGCACGATCGCGTTCATCGGCAACGAGGGCGAGGACGTTCCGTCGGACAACGGCGGCCAGCCGGCCGAGACCACGAGCGAGGAGAAGGACGAGGACGTCGCGGAGCCGGACGAGCGCGGCCGCCTGGCTGCGGTGGCGACGGCAGAGGCCGCGACCGCGGCGGTCGCCGACGCTCCTGCGCAGACCTCCGGTCGCATCAAGGCCTCGCCGCTCGCACGCCGGCTCGCGCGCGAGAAGGGAATCGACATCGCCCAGCTGCAGGGCAGCGGCCCGGAGGGCCGGATCGTCGCCGAGGACGTCGAGCGTGGTGTGATCGAGCAGCCCACGGCGGCGCCCGCCGCCGCGCTTGCCGCCGCGGCCGGCGAGGTCGAGGAGATCGAGCTCACGTCGACGAGGAAGACGATCGCCCGCCGTCTCACCGAGGCGTGGCAGGCACCGGTCTTCCAGCTCACCCTCTCCGTCGACATGACGCGCGCCCTCGAGCTGCGCGAGCGGCTGGTCGCGCGGCTGAAGGAAGGCGAGACGAAGCCGACCGTCAGCGACCTGTTGACGAAGGTCTGCGCTGCGGCGCTCGTGCGGCACCCGGCGGTGAACGCGCACTTCACCGGTGACAGGATCCTGCGTTTCCCGTACGCGCACGTCGGGATCGCGGTCGCCGCTCCGAACGGGCTCGTCGTGCCGGTGATCCGCGATGCCGACCGGAAGACGATCCAGGAGATCGCGGCGGACCGCGCCGAGCTCGTCGGCCGCGCGCGTAACGGCAAGCTGCAGCTGTCCGACCTCGCCGACGGGACGTTCACGATCTCGAACCTCGGCATGTTCGGGATCGAGCAGTTCATCGCCGTCCTCAATCCGCCGCAGGCCGCGATCCTCGCGGTCGGCTCGACGGAGGAGAAGCCGGTCGTCCGCGACGGGCAAATCGAGGTGAGGCCCCTGCTGAGCATCACGATCACCTGCGACCACCGAGCGGTCGACGGTGCGGACGGTGCCGACTTCCTGCGCACGGTGAAAGAGCTGCTCGAGGAGCCCGCGCTCGCTCTCTGAGATGGCGACCGTCTGGTATCGGGTCCGCGACCTCGACACCGCGCGAGCCTTCTACCGCGACACGCTCGGGTTCGAGGAGGTCTTCGTCGACTTCGACGAGAGCTGGTCGCAGCTGAAGCACGGCGGCATGGAGATTGCGCTCGCACAGGGTGAGCCGGACGAGGCGGGGGGCGTCGCCCACATCGACGTCCCCGACGTGAAGAGCGAAGCGGAGCGGCTGCGCGACGCCGGCGTGGAGGTAGGAGTCGTCTTCGAGCTGCACGGGCAGATCCGGCTCGTGGACGTGTTCGACCCGGACGGCAACCGCATCCAGCTCGCCCAGTCCCTGGACTCGTAGATGGGGATCGTCCTTCGCCGCGGCGGCACCCAGGACGTTCGTTTTCTACGCGACATGCTCCACCACGCCTACTACTGGCGCGAGCGCGTGCCAGGCTCGCTCGTCTCGCGCTACGTGCGGGGGTGGGGGAGGCCTGGGGACACCGCGCTGATCGCACTCGAGAACGGCTTCCCAGTCGGCGCCGCATGGTATCGGGTCTTCAGCGAGGACGAGCCCGGCTACGGCTTCGTCGACGGGGAGACGCCCGAGCTGGCGATCGCGGTCGTCCCCTCGAAGCGCGGCCACGGGATCGGCGACGAGCTGCTCCAGGAGCTGATCGCGAAGGCGAGAGCGGCCGGGTACGGACGCCTCAGCCTCAGCGTCGAGCCCGGCAACCCGGCGCGCAAGCTCTACGAGCGGCACGGCTTCTCCGTCGTCGACGAGGGGGCCGAGGCCTGGACGATGGTCGCCTCGCTGTCGTAGCGAAGCGTCGAAATGAGGTGACCGGGGTCACGCGTGTCTGACACGTGCCAGACACAGGTGACCGGAGTCACTCGTGTCAGACTCGTGCCAGACACGGGTGACCCGAGTTACTCGAGCGCTTGGACGCGGCCGCCTCGCTAGCATCGAGCCCAGACAACGGATGAGGAGTTGACCGGACATGGAATGTGACGTCGCCGTCCTGGGCGGAGGCCCCGGCGGGTACACCGCAGCGATCCGCGCAGCCCAGCTGGGCGCGAGGTCCGTCTGCATCGAGCTGGAGCCCGAGCTCGGCGGCACGTGCCTCCGCGTCGGGTGCATCCCCACCAAGGCCTGGGTGCAGACTGCGCACGCGCTTCATCAGGCCGACGAGGTGTTCGCGAGGTTCGGCGTCAACGTGAGCAAGCCCGAGCTCGACTTCGGTCAGGCAGTCGAGTGGAAGAACGGCGTCGTCAAGCAGATGACCAGTGGTGTCGCGGGACTCTTCAAGGCAAACGGGGTCGAGTGGGTCAGGGGACGTGGCCGCTTCACGGGTCGGAACTCGATCGCCGTCGAGGGTGGCGAGGACATCATGTTCAAGACCGCGATCATTGCGACCGGCTCGTATCCACTCATACCGCCGATCGACGGGATCGGCTCGCCCCGCTGCGTCGATTCGACGGGGCTGCTCGCGCAGACCGAGATCCCGCGGCGGCTCGTGGTCCTCGGCGGCGGGATCATCGGCTGCGAGTTCGCCTCGATCTTCCAGCGGTTCGGCTCTGAGGTGACAGTCATCGAGATGCTCGAGACGCTGATCCCGCAGGAGGACGCCGACGCGGCCAAGGAGCTCGCGAAGCAGTTCGGCAAGCGTGGGATCACGCTCCAGCTCGGCAAGCAGTGCACGCGCGTGGACGACGACGGCTCGAGGCTGATCGTCCATTTCGGGGAAGGCGAGACCGTCAAGGCAGACCTGATGCTGGTCTCCGTCGGCCGGGGACCTGTCGCCGAGGGCCTCGGGCTCGAGGAGATCGGGGTCGAGTTCGACCCGCGCAAGGGAATCGCCACCGACGAGCACCGGCGCACCACCGTCCCGCACATCTACGCCGTGGGCGACTGCGCGGGCTACTGGCAGCTCGCGCACACCGCGTTCCGCGAGGGCGAGGTCGCGGCCGAGAACGCCTGCGGTCACGAGGCGACGATCGGCGAGCCGGCGGTGCCGCGGCCGATCTACACCGACCCCGAGATCGCAGGAGTCGGCCTGACCGAGGCGCAGGCGCGCGAGCGGCATGGGGACGACGTCGCGGTCGGGGTGTTCCCCTGGGTGGCGAACGCACGCGCCGTGATGCAGGCGGACACGGTGGGCTGGGTCAAGTCGATCCACGAGACCAAGTACGGCGAACTACTCGGCTTGGTCATGGTCGGCCCGCACGTCACGGATCTGATCGAGGCCGGCACGGTCGCGATCGATGCCGAATCCACGGTCGAGACTGTCGCCGACGGTATGGCCGCGCACCCGACGCTCTCCGAGGCGATCAAGGAAGCAGGCCTCGTCGCGCTCGGCCGCGCCATCCATCTGCCGAACAAGAAGAAGGCTCCCGCGCAGGCGTAGAAAAATTGAGGTGCAAGGTTTTCGGGGGAGTGGTATCTCAATAGGTAAGGACGTGCCCTCGTCCCCACATAGGGGCCGTGCCGCCCGCCGGCCCCGCCTTTCTCCCAGAGCCGCCCCTTGCCGCAGAGGGGCGGCTCATTTTTTAGGGCGCAATCGGGATCGGGATCTGCGGGAGCAGATCCCGATCCGCGCCAAACCCCTGAAGCTGCGTGGGTCGAGTTCGGGGCTCGCTCAGCGGGGCTTTGTTGGCTTGGTTCATTGACGAACGTTCCCTTCGCTCCCAAAGGCGCGGAGAACAGGAGGTTGGTAGCCTCCGAGCCATGTCCATCTTCAACAGGCGGAACGCCGTTCTCGGCTGGCTGACCTGGGTCGGCGCGAAGACCGTGATGAAGCACAAGGCGAAGCAAGCAGTGCCCGGCACGGTCGAAGGCTCGAAGCGTCCGAACAAGGGTGCGATCGCGACTGGGCTCGCCGCCGTCGGCGGTGTGCTCTGGTTCTGGCGCCGCAAGAGCTCGAACGACCCACAGCAACCAGCCTCCGGAAGCTAGCCAGGTCGTGGCGCTGCATCGCGCGGCCCTCGACGGCCTGGTTCCGTACGAGCCGGGAAAGCCCGAGGAGGAGCTGCAGCGCGAGCTTGGGCTCG
>JAXIPI010000092.1:0-19205 GCA_045403015.1 Gaiellaceae bacterium
ATCGAGACGCAGAAGCAGGTTCCACCCGGCTCGAAGCAGTTGACGGCCACGAGGAACGCGTCCTCGCGTCGAGCGGCGTAGTCCGGCTCTACGTGCCGGCCGCCGAGGAAGACCCGGTCCTGAATGTCGATCGCATGCAACTCGCACGAGCGGACGCCCAGAAAGGCATATCGCTCGCCGGCGGGACGTTCGTCTGCCACTTCGAACGTGCCCCCCTCGGACCGTCGCGCCTGCCAGAGGCGGATGCGCGGAGGGAACAGAAACTGTTTCCAGGAGTGCGGCCCGACCGCATAGCCGAACCGCGCCTCGTCGTCACGACGCTCGAGCCGGTAGCTGCCCGGCTGCTGTGTCTCGGTCCAGCCGATCGGAAGCTCCGTTGCGGAGGCGAGGTCGTCGTAGACGATCGCGCCGTCGCGAACGGTCGGCCCGAGCACTCGGTAGCCTCGTGCCGCCAGGCCCGCCACGAGCATCTCCAGCGTGTCGGGCTCGATCACGCTCGGTCCGGCGGCGTCGGGCGACGGGACTTCCGTCGGTCTCCTCCTGGGCTTGTGCGACGACGACACGGCGACCTTACATCCGAGGCTCGCCCGAAGGGGCGAGAGCGCGGGGGAGCAGCGTGCCAACCGCGGGGACGACACGCTCTGCTCCGAAGCCCAGCAGAGCCTCGCCGTACTCGCCCGCGGCGACGCCGATCACGGCGAGTCCGCCCGCGAGCCCGGCGGCGACGCCGGCAGGGCTGTGCGTGAACGTGACCGTCTCCTCCGGGCGAACGCCGAGGCGGCGACAAGCCATCAGCAGCAGGTCGGGAGCGGGGCGGGGCCGCAGTCCCTCGTTACGGATCACGTCCGCGTCGACGCGCTCCTCGACCAGCGCCGCGAGGCCGGCGAGCTGGAGGATCGGCAGTGTGTTGGCGCTCGCCGAGACCACGGCGCGCTCGAGACCTGCGTGACCGGCAGCCTCGAGGTAGCGACGCGCGCCGTCGAGGGCGGTCACGCCTCGCTGGCGCAGGTGGCGAGCAACCGCATCGCCCTTTCGTCGGGCCAGCCCGCACGCCGTGTCGCTCTCGGCAGGATCGTCTGGCCGCCCCTCGGGTAGGCGGATCCCACGGCTGTCGAGAAAAGCGTGAATGCCTTCGACCCGCGGCCGGCCGTCGAGGTAGGCGCGGTAGTCCGCAATGCGGTCGAAGGGAATGAACCCCCAGCCTGTCTTGTCGCTCAGGCGCAACAGAAACTCGTCGAAGACCTCGCTCCACGCCTGGGCGTGAAGGAGGGCGCTGTCGGTGAGAACGCCTTCGAGATCGAAGAGACACGCCTTGGTGGCCGTGGGCAGGCCGAGCATCGCCGTGCTCACCGGCACCGGCGAGAGCCACGGCACCGGCCGGACCCCGGCCGTCCGGGCGAGGCCCACGAGCATCTGAGCAGTCTCCTGCCGCTCTCGCGCGAGCTTGCCACGCCGCTGTTTGACCTCCGGTGAGGGCAGCGCGCCGACGGCGCCGAGGGCGCGCTCGGCGGCGTCGAGCGCCAGCTGCCACCGTGCGGAAATCGTGTCCAGCTCCAACGCCTCTGTTGGCTGCGCAGCGACTTCGGGCGCGTTGACGGCTCGCACCACGGTCGAGCCGGTCTGGCGTTTGCGACTCGGCGCGGGGCGAGGGATCACGGATGGGTAGGTCATTCTTGGCCCCAGGATCGAGCCACTGACCGGATTGCGCATCCGCAGTTCCTCGCGGACTGACTGCGGTCGGTTACCGAGTAACTTCGCGGGCTCGGGCCTGCATCCGAGCGACACCAGCGACCTCTGCAGCCTCCGCCACTGCTCGGGCCATGAGCGGTGCGACGCTGCGGTCGAAGACGCTGGGGACGATGTAGTCGGCGGACAGCTGATCCGCCGGGATCACCTCCGCGAGCGCGTGAGCCGCCGCCAGCTCCATGCCTCTTGTGATTGCGCTCGCGCGCACGTCCAGCGCGCCCCGGAACACACCCGGGAAGACGAGCACGTTGTTGATCTGATTCGGGTAGTCGGAGCGGCCGGTGGCGATCACCGCAGCCAGGTCCTCGATCTCTTCCGGGTCGATCTCGGGTCGTGGGTTCGCGAGCGTGAACACGATCGAGGCCGGTGCCATCCGCTCGATGCCGGCGCGCGTGACCGCTCCCGGCACGGAGACGCCGATGAACACGTCCGCATCCAGGAGCAGCTCGTCAGCCGTTCCCCGTGCACCGCCCGAATTCGTGAGCTCGGCGTATTCCTGCTTCGCAGGCGACAGCCCGGGCCGCCCAGGATAGAGCGCGCCGTGCTCGTCGCAGCCGATGATGTGCCTGGCGCCGGCTGCCAGGAGGATCTTCGTGACTGCCGTGCCGGCCGCCCCGCAGCCGGTGGTCACAATCCTGACGTCCTCGAGGTTCTTGCCGACGACGCGGAGCGCGTTGACCAGCGCCGCCAGCACGACGATCGCCGTCCCGTGTTGGTCGTCGTGGAAGACGGGAATGTCGAGCTCGTCGCGGAGGCGCTGCTCGATCTCGAAGCACCGGGGAGCCGCGATGTCCTCGAGGTTGATGCCTCCGAAGCCGGGCGCGATGGCCCGCACCGTCGCCACGATCGTCTCGACGTCCTTGGTCGCGAGACAGATCGGGAAGGCGTCCACGCCCCCAAAGTCCTTGAAGAGCAGGGCTTTGCCCTCCATCACGGGCATCGCGGCTTCGGGGCCGATGTCTCCGAGCCCGAGCACCGCCGAGCCGTCGGTGACGACGGCGACCATGTTCTTCTTGGTCGTCAGGGTCCAGGCCTTTTCCGGATCGTCCGCGATCGCCTGTGAGACGCGAGCCACGCCGGGCGTGTAGACCATCGAAAGGTCTTCGCGGGTTTTCAGCGGCGTCTTGGCGACCACCTCGATCTTGCCGCTCCCGTGCAACTGGAATGTGCGGTCGGAGACGGACAGCACCTCCGTGCCATCGACTGCGCGCATCGCCTCGACGACCTTGGCGAGATGCGTCGCGTCCGCTGCCAGTATGGTCACGTCGCGCACCTTTGTCGCTCGTTCGGCGCTGACGAGATCGATCGCGCCGAGCGAGGCTCCCGCTTCGCCCACCGCTGCGGCCAGACGCGCAAATGAGCCGGGACGATCCTCGATGCGCACCCGGACGGCTGCGCTGAAGGACGCTGAGAGATGCGACATGCCCGCACCGTAAGGCGGGCGTGCAGGTTCCGGAATCAGTGCGATCTCCGCGATCAGCTGCGGGAAAGTACGGCCCTGGGATGAGAGCGGCCGGTCAAGCCGCCCTCATCGATGGACGCGGCGTCAGTGGACGACGAGGACGTCGCAGTGCGCCTTGCGGTGTACGGCGCCGCTGACGCTGGGGTCGAGCAGCCGCTCGAGCAGGCCCGCCTCGCGGCTGCCGACGACGATCAGATCGGCGTTTCGGCTTTCGGCCAGCTCGACGATCACCTTGGCGGGATCGCCGAGCGCGACGGTGTACTCGGCCCGAACGCCCCGCTCGCCGAGGAACTCGGCCGCGTGCCGGAGCTCTTCGCGATGCAGCGCCGGCGTATCGACCGGGTCGATCGGCCCGACCCCACGTGCCGCTGCGGCACCGACCAGGGCTTGCGCGACGCTCGTCACGATCACCTCGGCGTCGAAGGCGGCAGCGAGCTCGGCAGCCCGCGCAAGAGCACGCTTCGCGGGAGCGGTCTCGTCGTAGCCGACGAGGATGGTCTTCATCGTGACCTCCTTTCGAACCCCGTTGGCTGTTGAGCTGATCGTCGCCTCGATGGGAGAGCGCGACAACCGCGAAAACCGCGATCTGCCGGTGGACTTCTACGGATGCTCGATCGCACGGGCCTCTGCACGATCGAGCTGCCAGCCGTTGGAGGAGCAGCGTGATCGACCAGCAGAGCGAGCGTCGTGTCCCACGGGCGAGTCGTCCCTTGCGAGCAGCGTCGTCGCACTCGAGAGATCTCGGCGATCTCACAGCCGACTTGGGGACGGACCTCGACCGCGGCCTCGTGGAGTCGACGGCTCGCCGACTACTTGGTGAAGTCGGAGTCAATCGGCTTCCGGTGCCGGACCGGCCCTCGTACCTCGCGATCGCCGCCCGGCAGATGGCCGACCCGCTCGTTGCGCTGCTGCTTGCAGCGACGGCGGTCTCGCTCCTGATCGGCGAGCAGCTCGAGGCTCTGGTGATCGCTGCGATCGTCGTTCTCAATGCGGTGCTTGGTTTCGCGCAGGAGGCGGGCGCCGAACGCGCTGTGCTGGCGTTGCGCAGTGCGATCCATACGACGGCGTGGGTGATTCGGGAGGGCCGCGAGCGGGAGGTTCCGGCCGAAGAAGTCGTCCCTGGTGACCTGCTCGTGCTGCGCGAAGGGGACCGAGTCGCGGCCGACGCACGCGTCGCGGCACACGAAAGGCTCGAGCTCGACGAGTCCGCGCTGACAGGCGAGTCGCTTCCGGTCCCAAAGGCGCACGCCCCAGTTGCTCCTGAGACTGGTCTGGCGGATAGAGCCTCGATGGTCTTCGCCGGCACGGGCGTGACCTGCGGACGTGGACGCGCGATCGTCGTCGCCACTGGGAAGGAGACCGAGATCGGGCGGATAGCCGCTCTCACGGTCACCGCGAGACCACCCTTGACACCGCTCCAGTTGCGGCTTGGCCAGCTTTCGCGCGCGATGGTTGCTCTCGGAGTAACCGTCACAGCCTTGCTCACGCTGGGGATGCTTGCGCGAGGTGCATCGCTGGAGGAGGCGTTCCTCGTCGGGGTGTCCGTGGCTGTCGCCGCCGTACCCGAAGGCCTTGCGGCAACAGTGACGATCGCGCTCGCTCAGGGCGCTCGGGCGATGGCCGGCAGAGGCGCGATCGTCCGCCGGCTCGCTGCGGTCGAGACGCTCGGCGCGGCCACGGTGGTCGCGGCCGACAAGACCGGCACGCTGACTATCAACCAGCTCCGCGTGACGGCTGTCGACCCGGAGGCCGGTCGAACCAAACACGACGTCATTGAGGCCGCCGTGCTCGCATCGACTGCAGATCTGGTGGAGGACGAAGGCGGGGTCCGGATTGCCGGCGACCCGGTCGACGGGGCATTCCTGTTGGCGCTCGCGGCTGAAGGCGCCGCAGACCCTCGCACCTCGGAGGACCGCACACTCGTGCGCGTATTGCCCTTCGACCCGTGGCGGAAGCGGCTGACAGCCGTCTACGAGGAGGACGGCATGCTGCGTGTGCTCGTGAAGGGCGCACCGGAGACGCTGATCGAGCGCTCGCGCCTTGGGGCCGAACGGCGCCGAGAGCTTCTCGCCGAGGCAACGGACTGGGCTTCAGACGGACTGCGCGTCCTCGCAGTCGGCGCACGCGTGCTCGGCACCGCAAGACTGGAGCAGGAGGACGAGTTCGACCGCGATCTCGAGATTCTGGGGATCGTCGGTCTGCGCGACCCGCTTCGTCCAACGGCTGCAGATTCGATCCGCCGAGCCCGCGCCGAGGGCGTGGAGATCGCGATTCTGACCGGCGACCATCCGGTCACAGCCGCTGCGATCGCGCGGGCACTCGAACTCGACGACAGCATTCCCCTGACCGGGGCCCAGCTCGAAGAGCTGGACGAACTGGAGATCGGCGGGGCCATCGAGGGCCACAGGGTCTTCGCACGCGTGACGCCGGCAGACAAGCTGCGGCTCGTCGAAGCGTTTCAGAACACCGGTCACGTGGTCGCCGTCACCGGCGACGGCATCAACGACACGCCTGCACTGCGCCGAGCCGATGTCGGCGTCGCGATGGGCCGCAGCGGCACCGAAGCGGCCCGTGAAGCCGCGGACGTCGTCCTCACCGACGACGACTTCGCGACCATCGTGAACGCGATCGCTGAGGGACGCCGCATCGCCCAGAACATTCGGAACTTCGTCGCCTTCCTGCTCTCGGCGAACTTCGGCGAAGTCATCCTCTTCGCAATCGCGATCCTCGCCGGCATCGGTGCACCGATGACTGTCGTACAGGTGTTGACCGTGAACCTCCTGACCGACGGCTTGCCGGCGGTGGCTCTGACCCGCGATCCTGCTTCACGCCTGACGCTGCGATCGAGGCCACGTGGGCACGGCGCACTCTTCTCACGCCGCCTCCAGCTCGCACTCGCATTGATGGGGATCGCCGTCGGCCTCACCGCGACCGCTGCATACGTGATCGGGCGAGCGACGGAACCGGCGGCGGCTCAGACGATGGCCTTTGCAACGCTCGCGACCGCCGAGCTCGTTCTCGTCTTCTCGATCCGCTCCGGCACCTCGCCCGCCTGGCGAGCGCCCCGTAACCCCCTCCTGTTCGCGAGCGTCCTCGTCTCGTTCTTGCTGCTGGTGTTGTCGATCTACCTCCCGCCGCTCCGCGACGCCTTCGGCACGGAGCCGCTGGGGATCGTTGCAGCAGTCGTCGTGGCCGGTCTGGCCGTCGCGCCATCGGGCCTGGCGGAGGCAGTGAAGGCAGTCCTCCGGGGTCGTCGCAGGCATTCCGCGTCCGTTCCGATGGAGCGGCTCGAGAACCGCTGGCGCCCGTAGTTCCCCGCAGCGCAATCGGGCGCAACGCCGATGCCCGGCTCCCGCCTCCGGGCGATTCTGCGCCTGTTCCACTTGAACCATCGCCAGGGAGGACGACATGAAGACCGAAACGCGTCACCCGCGCATCGATCGGCTCCTCGTCGACGACGTAATGCACCGCGGTGTCATCACCTGCGAACGCGAGGCGCGGTTGTCGGAGGTCGCTGCGACGATGGCTCGCGAACACGTCCACTGCGTCGTGGTCGAGAGCGGCAGCGGCGAAGCAGGGCCTCCCTGGGGGATCGTCTCCGATCTCGACCTCGTCGCGGCCGCCACCGTCCGCGAACTCGACCAGCAGAGCGCAGGGGGGTCCGCGGCAACGCCCGTCGTGACCGTGTCGCCCGACGAGACGCTCGAGCGGGCGGCTCAGCTGATGACAGAGCACAACACGGCGCATCTGATCGTGGTCGACCCTGAGCAGCTGCTCCCGGTCGGGGTGCTCTCGACGATCGACATCGCTGGGGGCTTGGCTGAGGCGACCGACAGCTGAGCGCTCGCCCGGTTGTCTGCGGAAAAGCCGCGGGCACATTCCGTCCAGGCACGGATGCCCGAGGGAGTGGCCACTTGAAGAATTCCGCGTGTCATGCATGCAAGAGCGGTTGATGAAGCTTCCTCGCGTTTACGCGAGCTGCGTCAGGAAGAGTGGCAGGATCTCGGCCTTGCGGCGCTCTCGCTGGGGCTTGCCCTCGCCACGACGCAGGTTCGCCCCGCACTCGCGATGCCGCTGTTTCTCGGCGGCCTTGTGGTCGGAGTACGTGGGATGAGGGCGCTGTGGCTTCGCTGGGCTCTGGTCGAGCGGCTTGCCAGCGAACGCGACGCGTACGTGATTCCTGAGGTACAGGCTTTTGCGGCGCGGGAGGCGACACTCGACAGGCGGCACACGTATGCGGCCCAAATCCGCGGAGAGCTGCAGCAGACGGGGCTGGCCGACGGGGCCCGCGTGATGCTTGCCGCTGAGGAGCTGGAGGCGCTGGCGTGCGAACTGGAAGATGACGAGCTTGCACTCGACCCTGCCACTGCCGTGGCCTGCATGCGTCTCCTGAGCGACCCGTCCACGAGCCCACTCCTCAATCCGGCGCTGCCCCCCGAGCAGCTTCGCTCGCGGGTCCGTCAGATCCGATCCGGCTTCGAGGCCAAACCGGCCGCCGCCTGACCCCAGCCGCGCTGACCCGGACCGTCATTCAGCGAGCCGGGTGGGCCTTCGTTTGAGCCCGCCGCTTGCTACCCACTGAAACATGCTCTTCGCTCTCGTCAAGCAGCTCCGCCGCCGACACGGACATCCGGCCTTTGGGGCCGCACTTCGCCGCTTTCGGCTGCCGGCGTTTGTGGCGGTGTTCGGTCCGGGTCTGCTTGCCGGTCTGTCCGACGACGATCCGGCCGGAATTACCACGTACTCCATCCTCGGCGCCCGCTACGGCTACGAGCTTTTGTGGGTGCTGCTTCTCTCCGTGGCGGCGCTTGTCATCTTCCACGAGCTCGGCGCTCGTCTTGGACTGGCTACCGGGAAGGGATTGGTGGCGCTCGTCCACACCTCGTATGGCCGGAGCGCAGCGCTGGTGGTCACTGGAACACTGGTCGTCGCAAACGCGGGAACAACCTGCGCCGAGTTCGCCGGCGTCGCGGCCGGTCTCGAGCTCGCAGGCGTCAGCCGCTACGTATCGGTGCCCGCCGCCGCCGTGCTCGTCGGCTTCGTCGTCCTCCGTGGCAGCTTCCACCGGATCGAACATGTGCTCCTGCTCCTGAGCACGACGTTCGTCGCCTACCTTGCCGCCGCGTTCCTCGCGCAGCCTGACTGGGGCGGGACGGCCCGCGGGCTGGTCGTTCCGCAGCTGCCGGTCAGTCGTGAGGCGTTGATCGTGGCGACCGGCGTCGTCGGTACGACGCTGGCGCCATGGGGCCTCGCATTCATCCAGTCCTACGCCGCCGACAAACGTCTGACGAGCGCTGACTTGCGAGCCGAGCGCGTCGACGTCTTCGCCGGAGCGATTCTCACCGGTCTGATCGGAGTCTTCGTCGTCATCGCCTGCGCGGCCACCCTGCACGCGAGCGGGCATCGCGAGATCGACGATGCGCGGGAAGCCGCGCTCGCACTTGAACCGCTGGCGGGACACCTCGCCTCGGCGCTGTTCGGCTTCGGTCTGGTCGGCGCGGCGCTGCTGGCGGCCGCGCTCGTGCCGCTCTCGACCGCATACTCGGTTTCGGAGGCGTTCGGGCGCGAGGCGAGGCTCGACGACTCGTTCAGCGAGGCGCCGTTCTTCTACATCTCCTACTTCGGCATCCTCGGCTTCGGTGCGGCCTTCGTCCTGATCCCCGGTGTCTCGCTCGTGTCGATCTTGTTCCTGACCCAGGTGCTGAACGCGGTGCTACTGCTGCCGATGTTGGTGGCAATGCGCAGCCTCGGCCGCGATCAGCAGCTGCTGGGGCCGATGGCGAACGGCCGCGGCGGGGATCTGCTGGCGCTGAGCGCCCTCGCGCTCGTCGCCCTGTCAATCGTCGGCCTGGCGGTCGCGTTGGTCGCTTAGCGAGGTGCGCACAACTACTGATCGCACTTCAGCAACGTCGCGGATGCCGACCAGGCGAGTCGAAGCCAGGCTCGTGCCAACGACACCGATAGGAGGGAGAGATGAACAAGATCCTTGTCGCAACAGACGGCTCGGACTCCGCGGCGGAGGCTGTCGAGTTCGGCATCGAACTGGCGGCCGAGCACGAGGCGGAGCTGATCCTGGTGCACGTCGTGCCGGCGCTCGACCTCATTCCCGCGACTGTGTTCGGGATCGCAAGCGCCTTCCCTCACGAGCCCAGGATCGAAGATCGGAAGCTCCTCGAGGATGCAGCTTCAGTCGCGGAGGAGCACGACGTCCGTGCGACCACCGTGCTGCTCGCGGGCGATACAGTCGACGAGATCGTCGCCTACGCGGATTCTCACCGCGTCGATCTGATCGTGGTGGGATCGCGAGGTCATGGCGCGGTCGCCAACGCGTTGCTGGGAAGTGTCTCGCGGGGGATCCTGGCGGAGTCGAAGCGGCCGGTGCTGGTCGTCCGAGGAGGAGCGTCGGTTCCTCATGCCGACGTGCGCCGGCCGGTCGGGGTCGGGATGGGCTTCTGATCTGTCCGGTTGCGTCTTGCCGCCTCCGGGCGAGGGGCCGGGGGTTTCGGTCCTGCCCCTCGCCGTTTGTTTACGGTCAAGGGCTGAGAGGGAGGAACACGCCATGATGCTCTTCTGGTTCGTGATCTGGTTCATCAGCGACAGGATTGGGGATCGTGAGGCGCTGCTCTTCGACCCGGTGAACGTCTGGACGGGGACCCTGCTGCTCGCGCTTGCGCTCGACGTGAGCAGGGCGGGAGGTATCCCGGGCAAGTCCTGAAAGGGGAGGTCAAGGCCTGCTAGCACGTGCGCTTCCTCCGCAAGCTGCATCCGCAATCTCCCGCAACGCGATTCAGCGCTACCGCTGATGGCGGCCGGCCCCGCGTCGGCGAGGCTCCGCGCAAGGTAACGGCCGACGGAAGGAGATTGTGATGAAGAAGTGGTTTGCATACGGTGGGATCGCGGCAAGCGTGATCCTGATTGCGTTCGGCATCGGCGCGATCGTGATCGGCGCGACCGGCCTGAACACCGTCCGGGACGAGATCGCGGCGCAGAACATCACCGCGACCGATGACGCGGCGAAGTTGACGGACGGCAAGCTCCAGCCGGGTCAGGCGATCAAGACAGGCGCGCAGGCGAGGGCCTTCGCGGACATCATGGAGTACCACACGCTCGAGGCAACGGGCGAGAAGCGGTATGCCGAGATGGGCCGCTTCCTGACTCCTGCCGGCAAGGACACGAGCGATGAGGCGCTGGCGGCGAAGGGGCCGGACGGGCGTCCGGTTGAGAACGGGCTGCGCAACATGTGGGTGACGGAGACGGCGCTCACGACTGCCCTCAATACGTCCTTCTTCGCAGAGCGCGTGGCGTACTTCTCGATCGTGATGGGCGTCGCGCTGTTGCTCACGGGCATCGGCTTCCTCGTCCTCACGCTCGGCGGCGCACTCGGGTACGTCGCAATGCCGAAGCGGGCGGAGAAGCTCGACACGGCGTCGGCCGCGACCTAGATGCACTCGCGGCAGCCGGACGGCGAGCGGGTTCTTGCGACCCGCTCGCCGTCTCTTTACGTCCCGGCACCCTTGCGCGCCGGCGTTGCTCTAATGGGGACCGTGGCAACAGCGGCACACGACTCGGTCGACGTGATCCTCCGCGACGGTGGGACTCTCCGTCTGCGGCCGCCCACCTCCGCAGACAGCGAGGCGCTGCTCGACTTCTATCGAGCGCTCTCCCGCCAGAGCCTGCATCGCCGCTTTCATGGCCTTCCGAACCTGCGGCCGCAGCTCGTCGAGTCGCTGTTGGAGCCGGATTGGGTCGAGCGCGGCGCGTTGCTGGGCGCCCTGGCTGACGAGGACGGGGAGCGGGTCGTCGCGATCGGCAACTACGTCCGCCTGCGCGACCCCGCGCTGGCGGAGTCCGCCTTTGCCGTCGCCGACTCGGAGCAGGGGAGAGGGATCGGGACACGGCTCCTGGAGCGCCTGGCCGACCGCGCCGCCGGTGTTGGGATCGAGCGGTTCGTCGCCGAGGTGCTGCACGAGAACAGATCCATGCTCGGAGTGTTCGAGCGAGCCGGCTTCGAGCTGACGCGCGAGCTCGCTGACGGCGTCGTGGAGGTGCAGTTTCCGCTTGCGCGGACCGAGCGGTTCGAGCTGAGCGTCGAGGAGCGCGATCACACCGCAGTCGTCGCATCGCTGCGCTCGTTCTTCGAGCCCGCCAGCGTGGCGGTCGTCGGGGCGTCGCCGAGGCGCGGGACGATCGGCGGTGAGCTGTTCCGCAATGTGCTCGAGGGTGACTTCACGGGCGCCGCTTACCCGGTGAATCCGAAGGGCGCCGCGGTCGCTGGCGTCCGCGGCTACGCCTCCGTCGCCGAGATTCCGGATCCCGTCGATCTGGCGGTGATCGCCGTCCCGAGCGAGCACGTGCTCGATGCGGCGGGTGATGCACTCCGCAAAGGCGTGCGGGCGCTGGTTGTCATCTCCGCCGGGTTCGCCGAGGTCGGCAGCGAGGGAGCCGAGCGGCAAGAGCAGCTGCTCGCACTCGTCCGGGCCCATGGCGCGCGGCTGATCGGGCCGAACTGTCTGGGCATCGCGGTCGCGGGACCGCGTCTAAACGCCACGTTCGCCGCACGCTCCGCCCCGGGCGGAAATATCGGCTTCTCCTCCCAGTCCGGCGCCCTCGGTCTCGCGTTGCTCGAGGCTGCCGATGCGCGGGGACTGGGGCTGTCCGCGTTCGTCTCGATCGGAAACAAGGCGGATGTCTCGTCGAACGACCTGCTCGAATGGTGGGAGGACGATGAGGCGACTGAAGTGGTGCTTCTGTACGTCGAGTCGTTCGGGAATCCGCGCCGCTTCGGCCGCCTCGCGCGGCGCGTCGCGCGGCGGAAGCCGATTCTCGCGCTGAAGAGCGGGACCTCCGTGACCGGCCAACGGGCGGCCAGCTCACATACGGCTGCGCTCGCCGGCTCGGAGGCGGGCGTCGACGCCCTCTTCCACCAGGCCGGCGTGACACGCGCCAGTTCGCTGGAGGAGCTGATCGACGTTGCGACGCTTCTGTCCTCCCAGCCCGAGCCGAAGGGCAGGCGGGTCGCCGTGCTCACGAATGCAGGCGGGCTCGGGATCCTCGCCGCCGACGCGTGTGACGCCGCCGGGCTCGAGCTTCCTGATCTGGGCGAGGAGACGGTGGCCCGCTTGCGCGAGTTGCTTCCCGCCGAGGCCAGCGTCGCGAACCCGGTCGACATGCTCGGCTCGGCCACGGCCGCCAGCTACGAACACGCGCTGCCGGTGGTGCTGGACGACCCACACGTCGACGCGGCGCTGGTCCTCTTCGTCCCGGCGGTCAGCGCCACCGCCGACGAGGTTGCGGTCGCCGTCGATGCGGCTGCGCGTACCGCCGCATCGGAGAAACCGGTGCTCGCCGTCGTCATGAGCTCGGCGGGTGTCCCGCAGGCGCTCCGGTTGAGTTCGGCCGCGGCCGCGTTCGCCTACCCCGAGTCGGCGGCACGCGCCCTCGGGCGCGTGGCAGAGCGCGCGGAGTGGCTCCGGCGGCCGCTCGGCTCGGTTCCCTCGCTGGAGGGCATCGATCGCGCGGCCGCTGTAGACGTCGTCGAGCGTGCGCTGTCACGTTCGGAGGACTCCTGGCTGGATCCCGCCGAGACGCGGGAGCTGCTCGCGTCCTATGGCCTGCCGCTCGTTCCCGAGCGAATCGCGGAGGACGCCGAAGGCGCTGTGCAGGTGGCCGCCGAGCTCGGCTTTCCGGCCGTCGTGAAGTCCGCCGCTGCGGGCGCTCACAAGACCGAGACCGGCGGCATCGCGCTCGACCTCGTCGACGAGGCCGCCGTCCGTGCTGCCGCAGAGCGAATCGGATTCCCCGTCATCGTGCAGCCGATGCTCCACGGCGGAACCGAGCTGCTCGCCGGTCTGCTGCAGGATCCCGTCTTCGGTCCGCTCGTCGCCTTCGGGCCGGGAGGCGTGTTCGCCGAGCTCATTGGTGAGGCCAACCTCCGGATCGCCCCGCTGACCGGCATCGACGCGGACGAGCTGGTCACAACGGGCAAGGCCGGGCGACTCGTGCGCGGCTTCCGTGGCGCCGGCCCGACCGACGCAGGGGCGCTCGTCGACCTCGTCCACCGGCTCGCCGCGCTCGGGGAGGATCTGCCGGCTGTGGCCGAGCTCGATCTGAACCCGGTTCTCGGCTTTCCCGATCGCGCCGTCGCGGTCGACGCCCGGGTCCGAATCCGCCGGGCGCAGGAGCAGCGGCGCGAGAAGAGCTGGTAGCGCCCGTAGTTCCCCGCAGGCCAGATCGGGCGGAACGCCGATGCGCCGTCCCGAGCTCCTCGCGAGCCTGAGGCTGTACCTCGAACGATCGCCAAGGAGGAGCAGATGAAGACCGACAGCCGTCATCCGGGCATCGAAGATCTCTTCGTCAGCGACGTCATGCACTCGGGCGTCTTCACCTGCGCACAAGAGGCGCGGCTCTCGGAGGTGGCTGCGACGATGGCTCGTGAGCGCGTCCACTGCGTCGTCGTCGAGAGCAGCAATGGCGACGGAGGACAGCCCTGGGGGATCGTGTCCGATCTCGACCTGGTTGCGGCGTCTACGGTCCGCGACCTCAGCCACCAGAGCGCCGGCGGGTCGGCGGCAACGCCCGTTATCTCGGTCTCGCCGACCGCAACGCTCGGACGCGCCGCACAGCTGATGACCGAGCACAACACGACGCATCTGATCGTCGTCGACCGTGAGCGTCCGGTTGGAGTGCTCTCGACGATCGACATCGCGGCCGGCCTCGCAGCCCGTTCGCCTCGAGTGAGATGGCGAGCTCGGGAACTGCGTTAGCCCGGCCGCCAGCGTTTGGGCGGCTCGCGGGTCACTATCTCCCCGACCTCGTCTACGGCGCGAACGACGGGATCATCACGACCTTTGCCGTCGTCTCAGGGGTCGTCGGCGCCTCCCTCTCCGAGCGCGTGATCGTCATCCTCGGCCTTGCGAATCTCGTCGCGGACGGGTTCTCGATGGGGGCGAGCAACTACCTCGCACGGCGTTCGCACGCCGAGGAGGAGCTCGCGGATCGCCGTGACGCGTTGCGCCACGGTCTCGCCACGATCGTCGGCTTTGTGGTCGCCGGTGTGCTTCCGCTCGTCGCCTACCTGGTGCCGCTCGAGCCGGCGGCCGAGTTCCCCGCCTCGATCGCTCTTGCGGCCGCCGCGTTGTTCGCGGTCGGCGCCGCCCGGACGTTCGTCACGAAGCGCGGGCTTCTCCGCAGCGGCATCGAGATGCTGCTCGTCGGGTCACTCGCCGCGGTGGTCGCGTTCGGGATCGGCGCGTTCGCGGCGTCCTTTGCCTAGCGTCGTAGTTTCCCGCAGCAGCTTTCGGCGACGACGCGGATGGCAGGGCAGGTCCGGATCCGGAGTATTCGTCTCGACCACAACGCAAGGAGGCCCAACGATGCGAGTCAGCGAGCTGATGACGGAGAAGGTCCTCACGATCGGCCCAGAGGCACCGATCAAGGACGTCGCGAAGATCCTGGTCACCAACGGGATCTCCGGCTTGCCCGTCTGCGACATCGAGGGCCACGTGCTCGGAGTGATCTCCGAGGGAGACATCCTCTACAAGGAACATGACCCCGCAGAGGGCCATCTGGGCGGGCCGCTGGGCTGGATCGTCGATGGCACTCTCAACTCCGCGGGTGTGAAGAAGGCGAAAGCGCTGACCGCCAGGAAGGCGATGACCGCGCCCGCGCTCACGATCGCTCCGTGGGAGTCAGCGGCGGAGGCTGCGCGGATCATGTGCCAGAGCCACGTCAACCGGCTCCCGGTCGTGAGAGATGGGCTGGTCGTCGGGATCGTCACCCGCGCCGACCTCGTCCGCGCCTTCACCCGCACGGACGCCGAGATCGAGCGGGAGCTGAGAGAGGATGTCCTCGAGCGCATGATGTGGATCGACGCCGGTAAGGTCGAGGTCGGCGTGCAAGGTGGGAGAGCAGCATTGAGCGGCCGGCTCCACACACGGAGCGATGTCGAGCTGCTCGACAAGCTGGTGGCCCGCGTCCCCGGTGTTGTCGCGGTCGACTCGACCGTGGCTTGGAACGTCGACGACACGACCCGCAAGGGCCGGCGCTCCCTGGAGCAGCCGGTCGGATGAGCCTGCCATCTCACGCCTTCGAGGTCGAGCAGGTGAGAAGGCGCCTCGAGGCCGGAAACGGAGGGTACGAAGTCGTGCACACCTCTCCCGGCCTCGAGGTCGGCGTCTACGTCCTCGTCGCTCCCGAGCCCGATAAACAGCAGCCCCATGAG
This sequence comes from Gaiellaceae bacterium, assembly GCA_045403015.1. Lineage (GTDB taxonomy): Bacteria > Actinomycetota > Thermoleophilia > Gaiellales > Gaiellaceae > Gaiellasilicea. The sequence continues at coordinate 15,429 of JAXIPI010000092.1, forward strand.
GAGGACGAGGTGTATGTGGTCCTCGATGGCACCGGGGTCCTCAACGTCGAGGGCAAGGCAATCCCGGTCGAGCCGGGCCAGGCGATCTTCGTTCCCGCGCACGCGGAGCACCAGTTCACAGCCTACGAGGGCCTCAGCGTCCTTGTGATCTTCGCCCGCGAGTCGGCACGCGCCATCGACGCTAGTCGCGCCGCTCCCTGAGACCCTCCCGGCGAGGGGCCGAGCCTGGCGCAGGTGTGCGGACAATCCGCAAGCTCGGCGCGGCTCGCTGCGGATGGAAGGTTAGGCCCGGCTTGCGAGGGTGACTGCCGATGGACGGAGTCACGTCATCGAGTGCGGTCTGATGGCCAAGCGGGTCGTCATCGCGGGTGGTGGTGTCGCAGCGCTGGAGGCCGTTCTGGCTCTGCGCTCGCTCGCAGAGGAACGGGTTGCGGTGGAGCTCATCGGCCCTGAGCCGCACTTCTGGTACAGGCCGCTCTCGGTAGCCGAGCCGTTCCAGCTGGGTGAGACGAACCGCTACGAGCTCGGCGCACTAACCGCTGCCGCAGGGGCGACGTTCACTCTCGGTGCGCTACAAGGCATCGACGCTTCCCGCCGAGAAGCGACGACCTCGGTCGGCGAGATCTCCTATGACATCCTGCTCGTCGCCGTGGGGGCGGTTCCGACTCCCGCGGTCCCGGGCGCACTCACCTTCCGTGGCCCAGCGGACACCGACAAGATCCGTCGCCTGCTGGCGGAGATCGCGGTTGGCGAGGTGCGGAGGGTGGCCTTCGCCGTTCCGTGGGGAGCCGTCTGGTCGCTACCGCTCTACGAGCTCGCCTTGATGACTGCCAGCCATCTCGCTGCGCATGGAATCGACGGCGTCGAGCTCGCGCTCATCACACCGGAGGAGCAGCCGCTCGAGCTCTTCGGAGCTGCCGGCAGCAAGGCGGTTAGAGAGCTGCTCGACGAACACGCGATCGAGCTCGTGACCTCGGCCTATCCGACCGACTTCGTGAACGGAAAGCTCCAGCTCGTGCCGGAGGCCCAGCTCGAAGCCGACCGCGTCGTCGCACTGCCTCGCCTGCGCGGCCCGCGCCTGAATGGGCTGCCCCAGACTCTCCACGGTTTCATCCCCGTCGACGCGCACGGGCGGGTGACCGGCCTCGACGACGTCTACGCCGCCGGCGACATCACCAACTTCCCTGTCAAGCAAGGCGGCATCGCTACGCAACTTGCGGACGCCGCCGCTGAGGCCATCGCCGCGCACCTCGGCGCGGACGTCAAGCCCGAGCCGTTTCGCCCCGTCCTACGCGGGCTGCTCCTCACGGGTGGCCGGCCGCGCTACCTGCGCCGTGAGCTGACAGGGTTCGGGCAGGTTGACACCGCAGACACTCAGCCCCTCTGGTGGCCACCGGCGAAGATCGTCGGCCGTCACCTGGCTCCCTTCCTTGCCGACTTCGCAGGCCTCGAGAGCCCGAAGGAGCCGGCGGCTTCCGCGGGCGCCATACAGGTGGAGGTTGAGCTCGGTGCCAAGGAACTCGACCAGCTCGGCGGACTGCCGCTTCAGACGCTCGAGGGCGACGGTGAGACGGTCGGAGAAGCGATGTCAGCCGACCCATTGGTCGTTGCCCCTGCGGACACACTCGTCGAGGTCGCACAGCGGATGCGTGATAGCGACACAGGCTCGGCGGCGGTCGCCGACTCCGGCCGGCTGGTGGGGATCCTGACCTCACGCGACGTGTTGCGTGCCTTCGCCGCGCGCGCGGATCCCGGCCAAGCTGTCGTTCGCGAATGGATGACCGCCGAGCCTGTTGCCGTCTCCGCTTCGACGCGCATCGAGGCTGCGGTGACGGTGATGAACGAACATGGGATCCACCACCTTCCCGTCGTCGACGGGCAGCGACCGGTGGGGATGCTCGGATACCGGCAAGCCGCTCACTAGGAGTTTCCCGCAGCGCAATCATTGATTCCCCCGATGGCTCGGGAGGTCCAAGGAGCGAGCATCGACCCAATCGCAGAAGAGGAGGCTCGTGATGAACATCGGAATCATCATCACGTTTGTCGTTGTTCTGGCGGGGCTGGTCTTCATGCTCTATGGCCTCATCCGCCCGTTCACGCACACCCATCACGATCACCGGGACGTCTTCCACCCACCGCACCTTGATTGACGTCGTACCGGCAGAGCGCGTGCTGTTCTCCTGCTGCCGGTCGAGTAGCCCTTCGGAGATCGCGTAGCGCCCGGGCTCTGCTCGGTGGCTGCGCGATCTCGGCTGCTCGGGACGCGGCGCCGAAAAGCGTTCGCTGGGGCTGCTTCAGCTGCGGGGAAACGCGTACTCGAGTCTGCGGTCATGTACGGAGCGAACTACGGTCGCACGCGAAGGCGGAAACACCGTTCGCGCCCTAGCTTCCGGAGGACAAAGCGGACAGCAAAGGAGATCTACCTGCTATGGCCTCACACCCCGCAACAACCCGCATCCCTGCCTCGCAGACAGGGTCGGGGGCGTTCTGGATGGTCGCGACGATGCTGCTCGGCTTCGCCGTCGCAGTCGTCGGTTTCTTCGCCCTGCTCATGTGGGCCGATGCTCGCGAGGCGCGTGACACGACTGCGCCAGCGAGCGATACGGCTGCGCCTGACCACGCGACCGATCACAACGTGGCGCTGCCGTTGAGCAGCTTCGCTGGCGTCGTTCCCGAGAACGCGGCCGAGCTCGCCGCCGCGCACAAGGCCTATGACGCGACGCTGCCGCCGCTTCCTGCCGGCGACCTGGTCAAGGTGCACATGACGCTCAAGGACATCACCCTGGAGATCGCTCCCGGTGTCAAGTACAACACCTGGGCCTTCGACGGGCACGGCGCTCCTGGGCCAGTGGTGCACGTCCGGGAGGGCCAGACGGTGGAGATGACGCTCACGAACGGTGGCGCGATCCCGCACTCGATCGACTTCCACGCCGCGCGCATCGCGCCGAACAAGGCATTCGCCGACGTCGCGCCCGGCGACTCCTTCACCTTCCGCTTCACGGCCGGCGACCCGGGAGTCTTCATGTACCACTGCGGCACGAAGCCCGTCTTGGCGCATATCGCGAACGGGATGTACGGCGCGATCGTCGTCCAGCCGAAGGAAGGCCTGCCGCCGGTCGACAACGAGTACGTCCTCGTCGCCAGCGAGTGGTACCTGAACGGGGACGGGATCAAGGAGCCGGCTTCGCTCGACATGGCAAAGGCCCGCTCGATGAGCCCGGACTGGACGACCTTCAACGGCTATGCCAACCAGTACGTCACCCATCCGCTGACCGCCAACCCTGGTGAGACGACCCGTTTCTATGTGGTCGCCGCCGGGCCGACACTGGACACGAACTTCCACGTCGTCGGCACGATCCTCGACCGGGCGTGGGTCAATGGAGACATGACGAGTCCGCCGCAGGTCGGCGTACAGACGGTCATCGTGCCAGCGGGTGGCGGCGGTGTCTTCGACGTGAAGGTCGACGACGAGGGGCTGTACCCCTTCGTCAGCCACGCCTTCGCGCACGTCGACCTCGGCCAGGTCGGCCTCCTCAAGGTCGGCAATCCGCCGGGGTCGATGACCCATTGATCGTCGATGAGAAGATGCAGGGGATGACGTCGAAGCTGGACCCGCCGGCCCACCAAGAGCTCGAGCTGCTCGACGCCTATTGGCGGGCCGCAAACTACCTCTCCGTTGGGCAGATCTACCTGCTCGGCAATCCGCTGTTGCGCGAGCCCTTGCAGGCGGAGCATGTGAAGCTGCGGCTGCTCGGCCATTTCGGGACCGTGCCTGGC
>JAXIPI010000116.1:0-5101 GCA_045403015.1 Gaiellaceae bacterium
TGTACTCGACCGGGACGGCGGCGAAGCCGTTCGACGTCCATTTCGACGCGCACGACGTCCTCGCCGTCCAATGCGAGGGGGCGAAGGAGTGGTTCGTCTCGAAGGTGCGGGTCAATTGCCCGCTCGACGTGCCCGCCCTGGCACCGACGATGCGGCGAGCGCTCGCGGAGCGACGCGAGGAGGCGCTCGCCGAGCCGCTGATGACAGTCGTGACCGAGCCCGGCGACGTTCTCTACCTCCCGCGCGGCCAGTTCCACGACGCGCGCACGCCGTCCGGGCGCTCGCTGCACGTGACGTTCGCGATCGCGCCGCCGACCGGGATCGACGTCATCGAGGCCCTCGCCCGGCTCGCGCTCGGTGAGGCGCTCTTCCGCGAGTACCTCCCGTACGCGCACGCGAGCGGCCCAGGCCCGACCCGGGCGCACCTCGACCGGCTCGGAGACCGGCTCGCCGAGCTAGCCCGGAGCCCGCAACTCCAGGCCGAGCTCGACCGCCTCAAGGCGCCACGCGGAGAGGACGAACACTCATGAAGCTGCGGCTCTCCCTGATCGCCGCGTTCGCGCTCTGCTCGGTAGCAGCCCCCCTCGGCGCAGCACCGTCGCCTGCGGCCTGGGACCCGCACGGGGACTCCTGGCTACGTCGGCATCGCCTGGGCGCACGCCCTCGCTGCTCTCGCGGCCTGGAGACTCATGCGAGCGTCGCACCGGCCTCGCGCGGTGCCGGATAGCGAGCGAATCTCGCACCGCATAATCGTGCAGATACCGTCTCGCGAGGGGCCGTCTTGATCAGGAGCCTGACAGTCGACGACGCCGAAGAGCTGACGCGGCTCCTCGTCGCCAACCGCGAGCCACATCGGCCGTTCCAGCCCCTCCGCTCCGAGGCCTTCTTCACCGTCGAGGCCCAGCGCGACCGCCTGGCCGCGCCCGGGCGCCTGTACGGGATCCTCGACGGCGACGCGCTTGCCGGAATGATCGAGCTCTCCAACCTCGCGCGCGGACCATTCCAGAGCGCGAGTATCGGCTTCTGGGTCGACCAGACACGTCGCGGACGCGGGCTCGCCACGCGCGCAGTCGCGGCAATCGTTGCGCTCGGCTTCGGAGAGCTCGCTCTCCATCGCTTGGAGGCTGCGACACTCGTCGACAACATCGCATCGCAACGAGTGCTCGAGAGAAACCGGTTCCACCGCATCGGCCTTGCACCTCGCTATCTGCAGATCGCCGGAGTGTGGCGCGACCACCTGCTCTTCCAGCGGACGGTCGGGGACTGAGGAAATAGGTCACTCGATCGTGCTCCCGGTCCCCGATCCCGCATTGTCCGACGGCGTCGTGAGCCTGCGGCCGCCCGAGGAGCGGGATCTACCTGCGATCGAGCGCGGCATCAACGATCCCGATGTGATCCGTGCCTTTGGCCGGCCGACGCTCGCCGCCGAGCAGCTGCTCGAGCTGAACCGCAACCGCTGGAACCAGGACGAGGCAGCCACGTTCGCTATCTGCGATCCCGGCGACCGCTGCCTCGGTCACGTCTTTGTGAACCTGGTACGGGTGGGACGGGGCAACGTCGGCTACTGGCTTCTTCCTGAGGCGAGGGGGAAGGGACTGGCGACCCGCGCCGTGCTGCTCGTCGCCCGTTGGGCGCTTCGGGAGCTCGCTCTGGCACGCCTCGGGCTCCTGGCAGAAGCGTGGAACGAGCGCTCGCAGCAAGTCGCCGAACACAGCGGCTTCCAGCGAGAGGGCGTGCTCCGCTCCTACGCCGAGATCGATGGGCGGCGCGTCGATTACGTGTCGTTCTCGCTCGTTCCAACTGACCTTTTCGGCTTGCGGTACCGGTCATCCAGGGGTCTCGATCCTCAGTAAGCAACCGCCTGTCTGAGTTAGCGCACCGCTTGAGCGACCAGCCGCGATTCCGCTCAACCAAGCGGTTCGGCAGGACTAGTCATCACGGCATGCACGGCTTTCGACCTGCGTTCCGTGTTTCGGTGATGCACCGGTGATGCCCGAGGACTGTGAGACGCTTGCTCCCGATCATAGGAAAACCCTGCAAATCGCAGGGTCTTCCCTTAGCAGGCCTCTAAGCCGGATTCTTCGTCCCAGCAGCTCCTGGGCGTGGAATTTGGCTCAAGTATGCGGTTTCCGCCGGATGGCGAATTTCGCCAAGAGCTGCCAAACGCCGTCCTCGTGATGCACCGGTGATGCACAGCGGCTGTTGCCGTTGCCAGCAACGCCAACGACGCTCATGAGTACTCCCTGCTCACCCACTCTTCGAACGTCGGACCGGCGAGTTTCGCTCCCGGGCCTGGCAGCAGCCCGCCCGACTCGTAGAGATCTCCGTAGAAGTCAGCCGGGACAGGTACGCCCTCGATCCGCACCGGGTCACCGCGGCGGGAGGCGAGCAGACCTGCTGCCTCGACTAGGCTCTCCTCGCGCGGGCCGGCGATCTCCGGGATCGGTGCGCCCGAGGATCCCGCGAGCGCGGCCTCGGGCCCGGTGGCCAGATCGGCGACCCCCTCGGCCACGGCCCTCGCGGCGACCAGCTGTGTACGCATCCTCGGCACGTAGCTCACCCCGTCCTGCCTGCCCCAGTCGACGAGCTGCGCCACGAACTCATGGAACTGCGCAGCGCGCACGATGCCCGCCGGGATGGGACCCGACAGCGTTGCCCGCTCGTGGACCTGCTTCGCTGCGCCGTAGCCCCCCGTGAACCGGTCGGTCCCGATGATCGACACGACGACGATCCGGCGCACGCCCGCCCGCTCGCCGACCTGCTGCAGGTTCCGGGCGGCGGTTGTGAAGAACTCGGTCGCGGCCTGCTGCTCGGGAGACGGGCCGGTGGCCGCATCGACCACCGACTCCACGTCGGCGAGAGCCTCTGCCAGGCCTTCGCGGGTAATTACGTCGACGCCCGCGGAGCGGGAGATCGCGACGACGTCGTATCCCCTCTCCTCGAGCACGTCGACGACATGACGGCCGACCCTGCCGGTGGCTCCCGCTACTGCAATTTTTCCGCTTGCTTGCATCACTGTGCTCCTTCCTGAGTTGTGTTCTCTTGATCAAGACGAACGAGACACGCTTGACTGGACACCACCGGCGACTGGTTACGACCGGACGGTGAGAACGATCTTTCCGCGCGCGTGTCCTGACTCGCTCAGTGCGTGCGCGCGCTTGACTTCGGCCAACTCGAACTGCTGTGCGATCTCGACGCGCACCGCACCGGACGCGACCAGATTGGCGATCAGGGCGAGCTGATCCGAGTTTGGTCGCATGACGAGCGGCTTCACCCAGCAGCGGTGGCACTGGGGAAAGGTCTCCGGCGGATAGGCGACTGTGACCAGCGTGCCGCCCTCGCGTAGGGCGGGAAGCAGCAAGGCGGTTGTCGCTCCGCCGACGGTGTCCAGCGTGACATCCACGCCGCTCACGGCGTCCGCAACCTCACCGTGCGTGTAGTCGATGAATTCGTCGGCTCCGAGGCTCAGAACGAATTCGCGGTTGCGCGCCGATCCCGTGCCGATCGCGCGGGCTCCGGCGTACTTAGCGAACTGCACGGCGAGATGTCCAACCCCGCCGGCCGCCCCCGCGACCAGCACCGCCTGCCCCAATTCGAGGCAGCCGCGGTCGAACAGCGCTTGCCACGCCGTCAGCCCGGAAACGGGGAGCGCCGCCGCCTGCTCGTGGCTCAGCGCCTCAGGCTTGATGGCGATCGCCGTCGCGGCGGCGGTGGCGTACTCGGCGTAGCCGCCGCTCGTCGTGACCCCGAAAACCCTGTCTCCGCGGGCGAAGCCGTCTGCCCTCGATACCGCGACGGTTCCGGAGACGTCTTCGCCGAGCACGGCGGGAAGTTCACGTTGGACGACACCGCGGCGGTATTTCCAGTCGACCGGGTTGACCGCTGCGGCCTGCACCCTGATCAGCACCTCGTCCTCGCCCGGCTCAGGCCGCCCGACTTCTTCGAGCCGCAGCACGTCCGCGGCTCCGGTCGCATTGATGATCACAGCCTTCACAGCCGTAGCGACAGGTCGGCATCGGCACGCATCGGATGACGGTGCGCACGCGGCGGCAGCGTCGGAGCGACGCACCGGTAGTCGGCGGAGAGACCGGCCGAGAGGTCGGTCTCGTGCCTGGTCATGCCCTGCGGGCTGCCGTCGCTTTCCAACGCCACCGTCCCTGCAAGCTCCATTGTCTGCTCCTCTCGGTCGTTTCTGCGGGCGTCCAGGATCAGATCGTGCTTGCGCAGGGCAGCCGTTCGCGTCGTGGGCGCCCCCAGAACCGAACCGAAGTGTTTTGATCAGCACGCCGCGAGCGAGGAGTGCGCGGCGAGCGGAAGAAGCTAGGTGCGAGCCGGTTTGGCGAGCGCGGCCGCAAGTTGGGATCGCGAGCTGATCGCGAGCTTGCGGTAGATGCTCGTCAGGTGGACTTCGACGGTCCTCTGAGTGACGAAGAGTGCTTGCGCGATCTCGCGGTTCGTGGGTCCTTCTGCTGCCATCTCGGCGACGCGCCGCTCGCTGGGGGTGAGTGAGTCGATGCCGCTCAGCGCAATGCGCCGAGGACGTGCGCCGGTGGCGAGGAGTTCCCGTTCGGCGCGTGCAGCGAGTGGCGTGGCACCGCAAATCGTCGCCAGCTCGAGTCCCTGACGAAGCTGCTCCCGCGCCTCCGAGCGGCGGTTGCCCCGGCGAAGCGCGGCGCCCAGGTCGGTCCGGGCCTTCGCGTGCTCGAGCCGGGCCGGCGACCCGCTCAGGATGTCGACCGCTTCCACGAGGAGCTCGAGCCCGCGCTCGCCGCCCTCGACGAGGCCTGCCGCACGCAGGGCGGCGCCGAGCGCCCGCGGGGCACCCCACGTGCGCGCGAGCTCGACCTCTTCCTCGGCAAGCGGACCGGCCTCGTCCCGCCGGTCGAGCTGCAGCAGAGCCAGCGCGGCGGGAGAGCGCCACGCGATGAAGGCGGGGTTCCGGCTGCCGACCTCCTCGAATAGGCGTCCGGCCTCGAGCATCTCCTCGAGGCCCCCGGCCAGGTCTCCGCGCAGCAGGCGCAGGCGCCTGGCGCTGTCGCCGAGGAAGAGCAGGCGCGTGCTGCCGGGAGGAGCTTCGCCGGGCCAGGCGCCGGCCAGAACG
>JAXIPI010000396.1:0-3135 GCA_045403015.1 Gaiellaceae bacterium
CGACCCGAATCTCGTCGAGGGCCACTTCAACCGGGTGACGAACGTGCGCGCCGACTGCAAGCGACCGGACGCGCTCCTCAACCGCGCCACGGCCGGGCTCTATGCACCCGGTTCGATCTTCAAGGTGGTCACCGCTTCCGCCGCGATCGACTCGGGCCGCTTCAAGCCCACTTCGAGCTTCGTCGACCCGGGCTACTGCGAGGTCTACGGCAAGCGGGTCAACAACTACGACACCACCTCGCCGTTCGGCCGCCTCGACCTGGCGTCAGCGCTGAAGTACTCGGTCAACTCGGTCTTCTGCAACATCGGCAAGGAGTTGGGCGCGAAGGTGCTCGTCGACTACGCGAAGCGCTTCGGCTTCTACTCCGTCCCGCCGCTGGAGACCCCGACGAACGAGCGCGCCCCGAGCGGCCTCTACAAGGGGACCAAGCTCTTCGACCCGAAGGAGGACACCGATGTCGATCCGGGCCGACTCGCCTTCGGCCAGGAGCGGCTGCTCGTGACACCGCTGCAGATGGCGATGGTCGCTGCAACGATCGCAAACAACGGCGTGGTGATGAAGCCGTACGTCGTCGAGCGCATCGTCGCACCGGACGGGTCGGTCGTCGTGCGCACGAAGCCGCAGGAGCTCGGCCGGGCGATCAAGCCCGAGACGGCGCAGGCGGTCGGAGCGATGATGAAGGAAGCGGTCGAGGGCGGCACCGGCACTGCCGCCCGCATCTCGGGCGTCACGGTCGCGGGGAAGACCGGCACCGCGGAAACCGGCGTCGCCGGCCTGAACACGACCTGGTTCATCAGCTATGCCGGCCGTAACCGGCCAGAGGTCGCAATCGCAGTGGTCGTCGAGGAGCAGAACTCGACCGGCGGTGAGACAGCCGCACCGGTCGCCCGCGACGTCTTGCAGGCGCTCTTGGGGGAGAGCGCGAACTAACTCCTAACTTTTACCGCTATGGCAGCAGGCGATCCCCTCATCGACACGCTCTTCGACGGGCGCTACCTCATCATCCGGAAGCTGGGCTCCGGCGGGATGGCAAACGTCTATCTCGCTGCCGATCAGGAGCTCGGACGGCGCGTCGCAATCAAGATCCTCGACGACCGGCACGCACGCGACGAGCAGTTCGTGGAGCGCTTCCGCCGCGAGGCGCAAAACGCCGCCGGGCTCTCGCACCCGAGCATCGTCTCGATCTACGACCGCGGCGACTCGGAGGGGACCTACTACATCGCGATGGAGTACGTCGAGGGGCGGACGCTGAAAGAGCTCCTCGTCGCCCGCGGCCCGTCTCCCCTCGGCATCGCAATCGACTACACGCGCCAGATCCTCTCGGCGCTCCGCTTCGCGCACCGGAACGGGATCGTCCACCGCGACATCAAGCCGCACAACGTGATCGTGGACGGCGAGGGCCGCGTGAAGGTGATGGACTTCGGCATCGCGCGCGCCGGCGCAGCGAGCCAGATGACCGAGGCGGGCTCGATCATCGGAACGGCCCAGTACCTCTCCCCCGAGCAGGCGCGCGGCGCTCCCGTCGACCAGACCTCGGACCTGTACTCCACGGGGATCGTGCTCTACGAGCTGCTCACCGGCTCGGTGCCGTTCACCGGCGAGACGCCGGTCGAGATCGCGATGAAGCACCTCTCGCAGGCGCCCGTGGCGCCCTCGGCGCACCGGCCCGAGGTCCCGCGCGACCTCGACTACGTCGTTCTGCGAGCGCTCGCGAAGGATCCCGGCGACCGGTACCACTCGGCCGAGGAGATGGACTCCGACCTCGAGCGGATCGCGCGCGGGATCGGCGTCTCTGCCGAGACTGCCGAGGCGGCGACGACGGTTCTCTCGAAGACGGACATCGGCGAGGCGGCGACGACGATCGGGCCGGCGGCCGTGACGGGCACGACCTACACGCCGGGCCGCTACTACGAATACGACGAGCCGCCGCGCAAGCGAACGATCTGGCCGTGGCTGCTCGCGCTCGTGCTGGTCGCCGGCGCGCTCGTCGGCGGCTGGTTCGCCTACCAGGCGCTGCAGGATCAGCTCAGCGCGGCGAAGCCGGTCGCCGTGCCCGACGTGAAGGGCCTCGAGGAGCGGCTCGCCGTCACGAAGATCCAGGAGGCCGGGCTCAAGGAGCTCGTCCAGCGCGAACCGAACGCGGACGTCAAGGTCGGGCTCGTCGCCGAGCAGGACCCGCAGCCGGGCGACCGGACCGAGAAGGGCAACTTCGTCACGATCGTGGTCTCGACCGGGCCGCCGAAGACGAGGATCCCGGACGTCGTCGGCCAGAGCAGAGACCAGGCGGTCTCGGATCTCGTCAGCGCGGGGCTGAAGGCGAACGTCGTGCCCGTCAACTCGCTCGAGCCGGTCAACACCGTGCTGGCAACCGCCCCGAAGGCCGGCACCGAGCTCGTCGAAGGCTCGACGGTCCGCGTCAACGTCTCGAAGGGGCCGAAGCCGATCACCGTGCCGAACGTGATCGGATCCGCGTTCGAGAGCGCCCAGTCAACGCTTCAGGGCGCCGGTTTCGCCGTCGCACGCGAGGAGGTCGAGGATCCCGCGGCTGCCGGCACCGTGGTCGGCCAGAACCCGGCCGCCGGCACCCAGCAGAGCAAGGGATCCGTGATCACCCTCCAGGTGTCCGCCGGCCCGACGACCTCTCAGGTCCCGGACGTCACGAGCCAAACGGAGGCGGACGCCCGTACGCAACTGCTGCAGTCGGGCTTCCAGGTGCAGGTCGTGGAGGAGATCGTCGATGACGAGAGCCTCGATGGACGCGTGCTCTCGCAGGACCCGGAGGGTGGCACCGACGCGGAGCAGGACACGACGGTGGTGATCGTGGTCGGCCGCTTCGAGCCGCCCCCGACCGACACCACCGCCGTACCGTGAGCAGCCGCATCAGGGTGGCCGTGGTCGCGGGAGGGCGCTCCAGCGAGCATGAGATCTCGCTCGCCTCGGCCCGCTCGGTGCTGGAGGCGCTCGATCCGGAGCGGTACGAGACGACGACGATCGAGATCGGCCGCGACGGCCGCTGGGCGCTTGGCCCTGGTCGCGAAGAAAAGGGCGATGAACGGACCGCGCTCGAGGGAGAAAGTGTTCCTGTAACACAAAGTCTCCCCGTGCTCGCGGACTCGAAGCCGGCCGAGGCGCTC
>JAXIPI010000255.1:0-3228 GCA_045403015.1 Gaiellaceae bacterium
CACTCGCAACGATTGTCTCATGCTCCGGATCCTCTCCCACCTGATCGACGGTCTAGCCGCGCGGGCCCCAGTCGACCGAGCTCTCCCAGAGCGGCGTCTTCGTGATCGGGCGGATCCTCGAGCCGTCGGCCCTCATGACGACGAGGTCCGCGTGGCCGTTCGGACCTGCCCCGGGCGTGCGGGCGGACACGATGAAGTTTCCGTCCGGGGAGAAGCTCGACGACAGGTAGTGGTGTCCACCGGCCTTCTGCTTCGTGAGGTTCGTCCGCCCGGTGCCGTCCGGGCGCACCTTGTTGACGTTCTCGGACCCGTCGCTCGGATGTGCAATGAAGACGACCCACCTCCCGTCCGGCGACCACTCGGGGTCGCCGGCCGCATTCAGCGCCCACGGGGTCAGCTGAAAGACGTCGCCGCTCTCGACGTCGACGCTGAAGACGGCTTCACGCTTCCTCTGCAGGTCGACGCGCGTGAACACGAGCTTCATACCGTCCGGTGACCATTGGGGCTCGTCGTCCCAGAAGCTGTTGGGAGTCAGCGAGGTCACCTGACGGCGGCCGGTTCCGTCCGCGTTGGCGATCCAGATCGCCCGGTTCAGGTGAAGAGCCTCGTCGTACTCCTCCCGTACGAGGCTGTAGGAGAACGCAACCTTCGAGCCGTCGCGAGACCAGGCGGGCGTATGCACTCCGACGCACGAGCTCGGGAAGGGCTTGCTTGCGTCGAACGCGCACGGAACCAGCGGCTTGAGCCCTCTCCCGTCGCGTCCGACCGTGTAGACGCGGTCGCAGGTGCCGTCCATGCCGTCCCTGCTGCCGCCTGCCGGGCATGGGATCATCCGGTGGAAGAGGATCGTCTTCCCGTCCGGGGAGAGGTCGGGGTACTGGTCGATCACGCCTCGAGCCGGACGCGTGACCTGCCTCACATCGGTTCCGTTCGGGCTCGCGGTGAAGATCGCTCCCGTCGTTCTGCCGGCGTCAAGATAGCGCCGGAAGACGATCTGGCCGTTCATGCCGGCCGGCGTCGCCCATGCTGACGTGACGGCCGCGGCCAGAGTGGCGAGCACCGCGAGGAGCCCGAGGACCCGTGTGTCTGTGCAGACGCGCGAGCGGCGCATGCTCACGGCCCAGCCAGGTAGTCGCACAAACCGGCCACGTCGCCGGAGAGCTGCTGATGCGGGCCTGAGAACCGAATCGTCGGCGGATCCGTCGAAAGATCGATGACGACGTTCCCGGCATCGAGCAGCAGGTTGCCGTGACCCGGTACCTGGATGTTGTAGACGGTTCCCACAACCTTTACCTGCGCTGCGCTCGCGTCCTCGAAGATCATGGCGCTGAAGTTGCTCGTCAGCGTCTTCTCGTTTGCGGTGAGGGTCGCCACGCCGTGGCGCTGAATCCAGCGGCGGGTCGGAGAAAATTCGATGATTGTGTCTCGCTCCTCGTTCGACTGAACGATCGTGATGCCGGGACACGTCCATGTGTCCTCGAAGCTGAAGCTGTCGTAGAACACGTCCTTCGTCGGCGGTGCAGCGGATGCCGCCGACGCGATCAACGCCAGCGTGGCTGCTGTCAAGGTGGCCAGGGCGAGAAACCTGCGCATGTCAGTCCCTTCTGTCGGTCGAGTACGCCATCACCCGCGACGCTAGGTCGGCGTTGCTCGAGGCGCGTCGGGGCCGAGCCTGCACTTCGCAGCTCTCGGGTCAGGGCCCGCCCTGATTGGAGTCAGACCGACAGCGTGGGACGATGCGGGTATGGGTCGACAGGCGCTGGCCGTCGCGATCTCGGCTCTCGGCGCTGCCGCCGGGGTCTTCTCACTCGACGTTGCACGGGACGATCCCAGCCGCTGGTTCGCGGGCACGTCGACGGTCGCAGGTTTTGCGTTTCTCGCGGCAGGGTGGGCGCTCATTGGCTGCGGGCTTGCGTTCTGGTTGCGGCGGCCCGGCAATCGGTTCGGTCCGCTGCTCGCGACTGCTGGCTTCGCCTGGTTCCTCCTCGAGTGGAGCAACCCCGGAGTTGGCTCGGCGCTCGCCTTCACGGTCGGCATGTGCCTGTACGCCGCGTGCCCGCCGCTCGCCGGACACGCCGTGCTCGCCTATCCCGGCGGCCGCCTCGGCTCGGGGCTCGAGCGCCTCGCGGTTGCGATCGCCTACGCCGGGGGCCTGCTCGTCCTCGGCCTCCTGCCGGCGCTGTTCTTCGACCGGCAGACTCAGGGCTGCAACCAGTGCCCCAGCAACTTGCTCGCGGTGTCGGACGGCGCAGGCCTGTGGACCGACCTCAACCGCGTCGGCCTTTATGGGGGGATCGCCTGGGCGCTCGCCCTAACTGTTCTCGCGGCCAGGAGGCTCATACGAGCCTCGAGCTGGGCACGTCCCGTCTTCGCAGCCGGGGCTGTCTACCTGGGGCTGGTCGCGACCTGGTTTGCTGCCTCGCTCGACCAGGGCCTGCTCCGGAACGGCACGCTGGAGACACGGCTGTGGTTCTCGCAGGCGGCTGCTCTCGTTGTCCTTGCCGCGGGAGTCGCCTGGAACTGGGTTCGGAATCGCAGGGCGCGTTCGACGGTCGCGCAGCTCATCGTCGACCTCGCCAGGTCGCCTCCACCAGGCGGTCTCAGAGACGTTCTCGCCGGCACGGTCGGCGACGCACACCTCGTCCTCGCCTATCCGCTGGGCACGACTGACCGACTCGTCGATGCGCAGGGACGCCCGGTCGAGCTGGACACTCGCCAGGAACAGACGAGGCTCACACAAGACGGGCAAGCTGTGGCGGTGCTCTCCCACGCGCCCGGACTCCTCGACGACGAGCAGCTCGTGGATAACGTCGCGACGGCGGCCCGGCTCGCGCTCGAGAACGAGCGCCTCCAGGCTGAGGTACAGGCTCGGCTCGTTGAGCTGCGCGCATCCCGCACGCGCATCGTCGAGGCAGGCGATGCGGAGCGAAAGCGACTCGAGCGTGATCTTCACGACGGCGCGCAGCAGCGGCTGGTGGGACTTTCGCTGTCGCTGCGCCTCGCGCGCTTGCAGCTGGCGACCGGTGCAGCTCCCGACGCGATTGCTCGCCTCGACAGCGCCGAAGCGGAATTGCGCGAAGCGATCGTAGAGCTGCGCGAGCTAGCCCACGGGATCTTCCCAGCGGTGCTCGCCGACGAGGGACTGGCAGCGGCCGTCGAAGCGCTCGCCGAAGATGGACGAGTTCCCGTCCGAATCCGCAGCCTGCCCGAGGGACGCTTTGCGCTTGG
>JAXIPI010000427.1:0-16041 GCA_045403015.1 Gaiellaceae bacterium
GGCCCCCCCCCCGCCCCCCCCCCCCCCCCCCCCCCCCCCCCCCCCCCCCCCCCCCCCCCCCCCCCCCCCCCCCGCGGGCGCCCCCCCCCCCCCCCCCACGCTCACCGGCCCTGCTCCCAACGGTCGATCAGCCCGGCGACGTGGTAGCGCTGCGCATCCGTGAAGTCCATTCGTTCGAGCAGGCGGCGCGCCTCCGCGGGGTCGTCGTTGGCAACCGCTGCCTCGAGCCGCTCGCGCCACGGCGTCGGCTCGCGCAGTTGCCGGCGCAGCCAGCGGAGAAGGCTCACGGCGGCCTGGTCGGTCATGGAAATGGCAGGCTATAGCCCATGGACACGTTGCTCGCCATCGCGAGCAGGCGAGAGGTGCGCAACTACGACCCGCGCCCACTGCCGCCGGACGTCGAGGAGCGGATCCTCGACGCCGGGCGCCTCGCCGGAAGCTCGAAGAATCGACAGCCATGGCGATTCCACGTCGTCCCGGGCGAGCTCCTCGTTGACTCCGTCTACGAGCCCACGAATCTTCGAGGCGCGCCCTTCGTCGTCGCGATCGTGGTCAGCGGCAAGGGGCCTGTCTCGTTCGATGCCGGCCGCGCGGCCCAGAACATGCTGCTCGCGGCCTGGAACGAGGGAGTGGGGGCGTCCCCGAACGGGATCGCCGACGAGTCGGCAGCGCGCGCGGCGCTCGAGCTCGAGGACGAGGAGCGGATCGCGATCGTCCTCTCGTTCGGCTATCCGGCGAAGCCGCGAGACCCGGAGTCGCACTCCGTCGACGAATGGAGCGCGCGTGCCAAGCGTCGTCCGCTCCAGGACATCGTCCGAAGGCGATAATCGAGACGTGAAGGAGATTCTTCCCGAGATCGAGCGGTGGCAGGAGTCGGGCGAGCAGGTCGTCGTCGCGACCGTGGTCGCAAGCCGCCGTTCGTCACCCCGGCCGGTCGGCTCGAGCCTCGCCATTTCGGGGAGCGGGAAGTTGTGCGGCTCGGTCTCCGGCGGCTGCGTCGAGGGCGACGTGTTCCAGGAGGCGCAGGAGGTGTTCGAGTCCGGTGCTCCGAAGCTGCTCTCGTACGGGATCTCCGACGAGCAGGCCTGGGCCGTCGGCCTCCCCTGTGGGGGCGAGATCGACGTGTTCGTCGAGCGCCTCCCGTGATCGAGCGCCTGCTCGCGCTCCAGCGCGACGGAGGCCGCGGCGTCGTCCTCACGGTGGTCGAGGGCGAAGGGCTCGGGACGAAGCTGCTTGTCGTCGAGGGGGGCGAGACGATCGGCGACGGGCCGGCGGAGCTCGCGGCACACGCGGACGAGCTGATCCGCGGCGCGCGCAACCGGATGTTGGAGCTCGAAGGCCGGAAGGTCTTCGCCGAGGTGTACGGGCCGCCGCCCCGCCTGCTGGTCTATGGCGCTGTCGACACCGCCGAGTCGCTTGCGGCGGCGGCGAACCTGCTCGGCTGGACGACGATCGTTGCCGACGGGCGCGCGAAGTTCGCGACGCGGGAGCGAATCCCGAGCGCCGACGAGCTGATCGTCGCCTGGCCTGAGGAGACGTTCGCCCAGGTGGCTCCCGACCACGCGACGGCGATCGTGATCCTCACGCACGACGACAAGTTCGATCTGCCGGCGCTCGAGCTGGCACTCGCCAGCGATGCGTTCTACGTCGGGCTGATCGGCGGCCGGCGGAACCAGGAAAGGAAGCGTGAGCGGTTGCGCGAGCTCGGCGTGGACGAGACAGCGATCGAGCGGATCGCAGGCCCGTGCGGGCTCGACATCGGCGCCGACGCAACTCCCGAGGTGGCGCTCTCGATCCTCGCCGAGGCGATGGCGGCCCGGAATGGGCGCGCCGGCGGGCCGCTCAAGCAGTCGGCGCAGCGGATCCACGTCGAGGCCTCGTAGTGCCTCGGACAGCCGTTGTGACGGGCGCCGCCCGAGGGCTCGGCGCCGCGATCGCCAAGCGGCTCGCGGCGGACGGCGACCGCGTTCTGCTCGCAGACGTGAATCGCGAGCGTGCGGAGGAGGTCGCCGCCGAGGTCGGTGGGACCGCGCTCGAGCACGACGTCCGCAGCCTCGAGTCGTGGGAGCGATTGCTCGCAGCCGCGGGAGAAGTCGATGTGCTCGTCAACAACGCTGCGCGCACCGAGATCCGGCCGTTCTTCGACATCGACCTGGACGAGTGGGACGATGTGCTCGCGACGAACCTGCGCGGCACGTACCTCGGCATCCGGGTCGTCGGCGCACAGATGCGCGACCGCGGCTCGGGCCGGATCGTCAATCTCGCGTCCGTCGCCGGCCAGAACAGCCGCGCCGTCACCGGTGTCCATTACGCGACCTCGAAGGCCGCGATCATCGCGCTCACGCGGCACGCGGCGACCGAGCTCGCCGGCACGGGCGTCACGGTGAATGCCGTCGCCCCGGCGGCGATCGACGGACCGATGGTCGCGACGGTCGCGCCCGAGCGGCTCGAGGCGATGCTGAAGACGATCCCGGTCGGCCGGCTCGGCCGACCCGAAGAAGTTGCCGCGGCGGTCGCATACCTCGTGTCCGACGCGGCCGGCTTCGTCACCGGCGCGACGCTGGACGTCAACGGCGGGATGCTGATGCGATGAAGACGCGTGCCGCGGTCATGCACGAGGCAGGGAAGCTCGAGGTCGAGGAGATCGAGCTCGAGGAGCCGTTGCCGGGCGAAGTGGTCGTCCGGATGAGTGCCGTCGGCGTCTGCGGCACCGACCTGCACTCGTACAAGGGCGAGTGGGACCGGCCCACGCCGATCGTGCTCGGCCACGAAGGTGCCGGCGTGATCGAGGCGGTCGGCGGCGAGGCGAACGGCCTGCGAGAGGGCGAACGAGTCGTTTTGTCCTGGGCGCCTGCGTGCGGCGAGTGCGGGCCGTGTCGACGTGGGCGGCCCGCGGCATGCGGTCCGCTCTCCTCGGCGATCGGGCGCGGCACGCTGCTCGACGGCCGCACCGGCATGTCCCTCGGCGGCGAGACTGTCTATCGCGGCACCGCGACAGGCGCGCTTGCGGAACGGGTCGTGGTCGCAGCGGCGGCGGCGATGCCGTTCGGTGACGACGTGCCGCTGGAGGAGGCGGCGCTTCTCGGCTGTGCAGCGCTGACGGGGGTGGGGGCGGTGCTGAATGCAGCCCGTCCCGTGCCAGGCTTCACGGCGCTCGTGATCGGGGCCGGCGGCGTCGGCCAGTTCGTGGTCCAGGGAGCCCGGATCGCCGGCGCCACCGAGATCCTGATCGTCGACCCGGTCGAGGGCCGGCGCGAGCAGGCGCTCGGGCTCGGTGCGACGCGCGCCTGCGCGCCCGACGACCTGCGCGATGCGATCCGCGAGCTCGACCGTGAGGGCGTCGACTACGCGTTCGACGCCGTCGGGGCGCCCGCGACGACGAAGCTCGCGCTCCGCTGGACGCGTGGAGGAGGCACCGCAGTCGTTGTCGGTTTGCCCGCGGGCGGCGAGAAGCTCGAGCTCGATCCGTTCGAGTTCTCGAACCGCGAGAAGACGCTCACCGGGACGATCTACGGCTCGGAGGATCCGGCCGTCGCCCTGCCTCGTCTGCTCGACCTCGTCCGCGCCGGCGAGCTCGAGCTGGCGAGCCTCGTCGGGCCGTCGTTCCCGCTCGACCGTGCCGACGAGGCGTTCCAGGCGAGCCTCGCGGGCGAGCCCGGCCGAGTGCTCGTCACCCCTTAGGATCTCCCGATGGACTTCGGCGACAACGTGTGGGACGTCGAGTTCGACCCGCCGGACGAATGGAGCAAGGCCGCTGAGAAGGCCGGCTTCGGTCCCGTGCGCGGCAAGCGGCTACGGCGGCAGCTCGGCGCGACGCTCTCCTCGGCCGTCTGGGAGCTCGATCCCGGTGCGACACAGGCGCCGTACCACTTCCACCACGGCGGCGAGGAGCTGCTGATCGTGCTGCGCGGGACACCGACGCTCCGCTCGCCCGACGGGGAGCGCGAGCTGAAAGAGGGCGAGGTCGTTCACTTCCCGCGCGGTCCCGAGGGAGCGCACCAGCTGCGCAACCGCTCGGGCGAGGTGGCCCGTTACGTGATCGCCGCCGCGCTGCCGACGCCGGAGATCATCGAGTACCCGGACAGTGGCAAGCTTGCGTCGATGGCCCGCACGGAGACGACCGCCGGCGGCCCGCTGTTCTCGCTCAATCGCCTCGCCGACGGCGTCGACTACTTCGACGGCGAGTCCGCGTAGCCGAGGGTCACGCTGACCTCGCTCTCGCTCTACGAAGACCTCTTGGCGCCGGGCGAGACGCTCGAGCTCTCTCCGGGCGGCCGGATCGTGTACGTCGCCTCCGGCGAGCTCGCGACGCTGCACGCCGGCCATGCCGCTTTCGGAGCCGACGAGGCGGTCCTGGAGGCCGGCGCAGACGGCGCGACGGTGCTTCGCTGGGAGCTGACCGAGTGGTCGGTTGAGGATGCAAAGCTGTCGGCACACATCGACCTCGATCCGTGGGCGGACTACGCGATGCGCTGCGAGCGCGACGGCGGCGCGGCAGCCGGGCCTGGTATCGGCTGTGTGCTCCGGGGCGAGCTGATGGTCGACGGCGAGCTCGTCCAGCCGTTCGGCGCGTTCGTCGAGCCGGCCGACTTGGCGGGCCGCGGCTCGTTCGTGCGCGTCGTGCTCATTCGAGCAGAGGAGTCGAACGGCGCGGAGGCGCTGGCCCAGGGTTCGATCCATCTTTGAATCCGCGGGAGGGAGGCGCGGACGCGGAGAGAAGGGAGATGCCATGAGACTCGTGCTCGCAGCAGTCCTCGCGCTGACGTTCGCCGGCTGCGGCTCGGACGAAGGCAACGACGCCGCTTCGACGCAGCCGGTGACCGTAACCGAGACGGTTACACAGACGGAGACTGTTTCGGGAGAGCCCGAGGTAACCTGCTCGACCGCAGGGTTGCGGCTCACACTGCCCGAGCAGGAGCTGCCTGCCGAGGTGGCCGAGGTGCGGAAGCGCGTCTTCGACGCCGCGGTCGCCTGCGACTACGACACGCTGGAGCAGATCGCGCTCGAGAAGGGCGCCGGCTTCACCTTCTCGTACGGTGGCGAAACCGACGCCTCGGCGTACTGGCGCCGGCTCGAGGAGGAGGGCACCGAGAAGCCGATGCGTGCGCTCGTGACCATCGTCACGCTCCCGTACACGCGCAACGAGTCCGGCTCGTACGCCTGGCCGACCGCCTACAGCGAGCGGCCGACCGAGGAGGCCTGGCAGGCGCTCGTCGACACCGGCCTCTACACGCAGGAGCAGATCGATTCGATGAAGACCGCCGGCAGCTATCTCGGCTGGCGTACCGCGATCACCGCGGACGGTGACTGGCAGTTCTTCGTCGCCGGCGACTGAGTTTGTGTTTCAGAAACACAAGCTTCCTCGCCCCTCGTAACGAAGCCGTTCTCCGGGCCGAAAAGTGAGCTTGTGTTTCAGAAACACAAAGTCTCAATCGGATCCGGAGCTCTATGCTCGCGGGGTGAGCGCCTTCCCGCTGCCGACCGGAGCCGGAGCGGTCGTCGCCCCGGCACCCGCTGTGGGACCGCAGAACTGGGCCGGCGCACCGAGCGCGGCCTATGACGAGGACGGCTCGATCGTCCTCGCCTACCGGGTGCGCTGGGCTGACGGCCCGACCGACGCGAACGTGATCGCGCGCTCGGCCGACGGGGAGCGCTTCGAGACCGTCGTAACGCTCGACAGGGAGCGCTGGGGTGCAGCGATGGTCGAACGGCCGGCGCTCGTCCGCCTCGACGACAGCTGGCGCCTCTACATCTGCTGCGCGACGCCGAACAGCAAGCACTGGTGGATCGGGCTCCTCGAGGCGGAGACCCTGGCGGGACTTGCTGAAGTGGACGTCCGCCCGATCTTCCCCGGCGACGAGAGCGTCGGCGTCAAGGATCCTGTGATCCAGCAGCGAGACGGCCTCTGGCACGCCTGGATCTGCTGCCACCCACTCGACGTCGAGGGCGAGGAAGACCGGATGTCGACCGGTCATGCCACGAGCTCCGACGGCCTCGACTGGGAGTGGCACGGAACCGTCCTCGCGGGTCGTCGGGGCAGGTGGGACGCCCGTGGCGCGCGCCTCACTGCCGTCCTTCCCGACGGCCGCGCTGCGTATGACGGCCGCGCGACGCAGGCAGAGAACTGGTTCGAGCGGATCGGGATCGCCGAGTCCGAGGGCGACGGTGGCTTTGCGCCGATCGGAGAAGCTCGCTTCGACGCTCGCTACCTCGAAGTCCTTCCGGTGTGGAGCGGTGGTTACCGGCTGTACTACGAGGCCCGGCTGCCCGATGAGAGCCACGAGTTGCGGGCGGAGACCGTCGCGAGTGGTTTTGAGGGCCGCAGTTCCTAGTCGATGTGCTCGTACGCGGGCAACGTGAGGAACTCGACGAACTCGTCGCCCAGCGCCACCTGCTCGAAGAGCTCACGCGCCTCGTCGTAGCCGTCGCCGAGCTTACTGATCTCCTCCTCGATCGCATCTTCGACGTCCGTGCGCGCGATCTGGTCGTGATGGAGCCACTGCCAGACTTGCGAGCGTGAGATCTCCGAAGTCGCGGCGTCCTCCATCAGGTTGAAGATCGCGACGGCACCCGACCCCTGCAGCCACGCCGCCAGGTACTGGATCCCCACCGAGACGTTGTTGTGCAGGCCTGCCATCGTGATCTCACCCGGGGTCGAGGCGACGTCGAGCAGGTCGGCGGCGGTCGAGGAGACATCGTCGCGCTGCCGTTCGACCTGGTTCGGGCGGTCGCCGAGGACGCGGTCGAAGATCTCCATCGCGACCGGAACGAGATCGGGGTGTGCGACCCACGTGCCGTCGAAGCCCTGGCCTGCCTCCCGCTCCTTGTCCTCGCGCACCTTCGCCAGCGCGACCTCGTTCACCTCGGGGTCGCGCCGCGACGGAATGAACGCTGCCATGCCGCCCATGGCGTGCGCGCCGCGCGCATGGCACGTCTTCACGAGCAGCTCCGTGTAGGCGAACATGAACGGCACCGCCATCGTCACCGCGGCGCGGTCCGGGAGCACGAACTCAGGACGGTGACCGAGCTTCTTGATCACGCTGAAGATGTAGTCCCAGCGGCCTGCATTCAGGCCGGACGAATGCTCGCGCAGCTCGTAGAGGATCTCGTCCATCTCGAAGGCGGCCAGGATCGTCTCGATCAGAACGGTTGCCTTGATCGTGCCGCGCGGGACGCCGAGCTCGTCCTGCGCCCAGACGAAGACGTCGTTCCAGAGCCGCGCCTCGAGATGCGACTCGAGCTTCGGCAGGTAGAAGAAGCGGCCGCCGCGGTCGTGGTTGCGGAGGAAGTAGAGGCCGAAATCGAACAGGCTGGCCGAGATCGGCGCGCCGTCGACCTCGAAGTGCCGCTCCTCGAGGTGCCAGCCGCGTGGGCGCACGAGCAGCGTCGCCGTCTCGTCGTTCAGCGAGTACTGCTTCTCTCCGGTGTCGAGAGTGATCGTCCGCTCGAGCGCGTCAGTGAGGTTCACCTGCCCTTCGATGCAGTTCTGCCAGGTCGGCGAGTTGGAGTCCTCGAAGTCGGCCATGAACATCTTCGCGTCAGAGTTGAGCGCGTTGATCACCATCTTCCGGTCGACCGGGCCGGTGATCTCGACCCGGCGGTCCTGGATCTCCGCCGGCACGGGCTCGACGCGCCAGTCGCCCTCGCGGACGCTCCTCGTCTCGGGCAGGAAATCCGGCAGCTCACCGTCGCGCAGCCGCTGCGCACGGGCGTGCCGCGCCGCGAGCAACTCCCGGCGCCGAGGCCCGAACTCGCGCTCCAGGCCGGTCAGGAACGCGCGTGCGTCCTCGGTGAGAACCTGCTCAGCGAAGGTCGGCATCGCGAGACTTTAGACCGCGCTAGGGCGCGACGACGAGGATCTGGTCGGCGCCGACGTTGGTGAGCCGGCTTTCACTGCCGTCCGGGAAGCGCGTGATCAGCTCGCTGACGGTGGTCGCCGCTCCCAGCCCGAAGTGGACGCGCGGACCTTCCGAGGAGAGGTAACTGGAGCCGGCGTGAACCTCTCGCACGAGTC
Organism: Gaiellaceae bacterium; assembly: GCA_045403015.1. GTDB lineage: Bacteria > Actinomycetota > Thermoleophilia > Gaiellales > Gaiellaceae > Gaiellasilicea. The sequence goes on from JAXIPI010000427.1 coordinate 8,015, forward strand.
TCCGTCCTCCGGGCAAGACCGCGGTGACGACGGAGCCCGGAACGACGCCGCTCAGTTTCACCTCGAGCCAGTGGCCGGAGGCTCCGGTGTTCCGGAGCAGGATCAGCGGACCGGCTATCGAGTTGATCGCGACGTCGAGGTCGCCGTCGTTGTCGTAGTCGGCTGCGGCCAGCCCGCGACCGTTGACGCGTTGACCGGCAGGTAGGCCGACGATGGAGCGGGCGTCCGCGAACTCGCCCGGACGGCCTTGCCCCGCGAGGTTCTGGAGCACCTGGATTCGCTGAGCACCCTTCTTCAGGCTTATGACCGGAATCGCACCGTTTGCCAGGACGAGGTCGAGATTGCCGTCGAGATCGAGGTCGGCCCACGACACTCCCCAACCCGTGTAGCTCGTCCCGAGGGCGGCGACGAAGTCTGGTCGCGCATCGGTGAACGCGGTGCCGACTCCCTTGTCAGCCCTGCTGCGATAGATCGCGTGCAGCTGCTTGCGGGAGTTGGTGACGAACAGATCTTCCCGCCCATCGAGGCTGTAGTCCGCGGCCGCGATACCCATGCCTGCGTTCGGGTCGGCGATGCCCTCTTGGCGCGCCCGCTCCTCGAACCGGAACCCGAGGCCCGCCGTCTTCGCAGGCTGCTCAGCGACGTTGAGGTACAGGCGGTTGGGATCGAGGTCGTTTGCGACGTAGAGGTCGGGCCGGCCGTCCGCATTGACGTCCGTGAAGATCGCGCCGAGGCCGTGGTCGAGGTGGGTCGGCTCGAGGCCGGCGCGCCGGCCCACCTCGCGGAACCGGGAGCGGCCGCTCGCGTCCGTGCCCTGGTTGAGGTAGAGGCGGTCGCGCACGCCGACGTGGTTCGCGGGGAATCCGGCGGAGGAGGCGGGTAGCGGGGCGTTGACGTCGGTGTACCCGGCCACGAAGAGATCCGGGCGCTCGTCGCCGTTCACGTCTGCGACCGCAGCGCCGGAGTGCCAGCCCGGCGTGTTGATCCCGGCCGCGCGCGCGCCTTCCGTGAACGTCCCGTCACCGTGTCCCCAGAGGAGCGCGTCGTAACCGTTGGTGGCGACGTTGTAGCCCGCGGTCGTCACGTAGAGGTCGGCGTTGCCGTCCCCGTTGAAGTCCGCCGCCACGCAGCCGTTGCCGCGGAGCTGGAGGTCTGCCCCCGAGCCGCGGCTCACGTTCTCGAATCTGCCACGCACGTTGTGGAAGAGCGCGCTGCGAGGCAGCCCGCCACGCTCTGTCCAACGGTCGTACTCGTCGTCCGCATACGCGTTGACGACGAAGAGGTCGAGCCAGCCGTCGTCGTCGTAGTCGATCCAGCACAGGCCCGCGCCCATCATCGCGTCAGGCTCAGCGGTCACGCCGAAACGAAATGCGCCCTGCTTGAAGTCGAGCCCGACCTGCGTCGCGACGTCGTGGAGCCGCACGCCGCCGAAGGCCTCGGACCGGGTCGGAGGCGCCGCAGACGGTGCCTCCGGCTTTCCCCTGGCGGCGACGATCAGGTAGCGGCCGTCCGCCAGCGTGAGCTCGAAAGCCCGGGAGAAGCGTGCGGGGGTGCCGCGGTGCACGACGGTCGGCGGCGAGCCGGAGTACGTTGCGCGCTCGACAGTTCCCACGAGCGTCGCGACGACGGTCGGCGGCGCCTGACCATCCCCCGGCTCCAGCGTGACGCTTGTCCGTTCGACCACGTAGTGCGGCACGACGATCGCGCGCCCGCTCGCAGCCCGGATCTGACGCCACAACGCTGCGAGCCGGTCGCCTTCCGCTCCCGCCGTGGCGCGGTCGAGGTCGCGCCGTCGAAGAGCATCCGACTCGATCTCGAGATCTGCAACGACGTCGCGCGCGATCACCTGCGCCGTGCGGCGGTCGATCGGCGCCAACCCCTCCGTTGGGACGATCGTGACCGCGAGAAGCTCATTCGCCGGTACGTCGGACGGAATCGTGGCAGCTGCGCTCGAGCGGGCGGGCACGCCGGCGACGACGAGCAGTCCAGTGAACGCCACCGCGCCGACGAGCGCTGCCGCACCCACAGCGGCGCGCCGCGCGACGAGAGCGCTGAGCCCAAGCCCCGACAGGCCACGCACGCGCGCGACGGAGAGGAACACCTCGATCAGCGGTCGGGTGAAGCAGACGAGGGCGAGCGCGGAGAGCACCGCGACCTTCGTCCCGAACTCGATGGTCTGCGGCGCGATCAGCAGGGCTGCGAGCAGCCCGATGCTGACTGCATAGATCCGGCGGCCGACTTTGCCGGCGGGGATCGTCTTCGGGTCGGTGATCATGAAGAACAGGAAGACCAGGATCTCGGGCGAGAAGACGAGGACGCGCCAGAAGTACCAATCCGAAACAGGCCCGAGATGCCACCGCGCCGTCATCGCATGGCTGGTCGCTGCGAGCACGACGAGGCTCGCGGCGAACGTGACCCAGAAGCCGATTGCGATCCCCAGCAGGCGGAGCCGAAGGAGAATCGCGAAGCCGCCGGCGATGATGATCGCGAGCGCAAGCACGAGCCAGGCCGACATCGGCCCCCACCAGAACTCGAGGGGGTCGGCACGCTCTGGACCGAGGAGCAGGAAGCACAGCACGAGACCGAAGTTCGACGGGTTGAAGACGTGGTGCCCCCGGAACTGGATGAGGTACTTGGAGAGCAACGAGACGGCGGCCGCACCCGCGAAGATCCACCAGCCGTGCATGCTCCACCCGTCTCCGTGCTCGGTCCCCGGCACCCGGAGGATGAAAGCGACGCCATTTCCTGTGAGTAGAGCGCTCGCGGGCCAGAGGATCACGTGCTGGCGCCGGAACGCAATCCCGACCTCGAGCACCGCGCAGGTGAGCAGCGCAACGAGGATCTGGGCGATCGAGAGACGGAACTCGAACGCGACCTGCCCGAGTATCTGCAGCGAGACGATCACGGCGGCGAGGTGAAGTCGCGGGTCGCGGATCGACGGCAGCAGGATCGGGTACTGCGTGCCGCGAATCCGCACGGTTGGCTTGCCGGAGACAGAAGCGGCCATCGCCTCATGGTATGCCGTGGCGCCGCGAATTCCCTACACGAGTATTGCTCTGGAGAAGTTCCCGGCGACGTTGTACTGTTGGCCGACGATGATCGAGTTCCATCTCGATCCGCGTTCGGGCGTCGCGCCGTACCTCCAGATCGTGCAGCAGGTCAAGGAGGCGCTCCGGCTCGGCCTGCTCGACGTGGGCGACCAGCTGCCGACCGTGCGTGAGGTCGTAGCCGACCTGGCGATCAATCCGAACACCGTCGCCAAGGGGTACCGCGAGCTCGAGGCGAGCGACCTCGTCGAGGCGCGGCCCGGGCGCGGCACGTTCATCACGAGCACGCTCGCCACTCCCTCGCTGAAGCACCACGAGGGCCTGCGCCGCGAGCTCGAGCGTTGGCTGGAAGAGGCCCAGCAGGCCGGGCTGGACGAAGAGAGCATCCGCGCGGTGATCTCGACGACGCTTCGGGAGGCGTTCGTTCGGCGAGTGGCATGACGCCCCCGCTCGTAACGCACGGAGTGGGGAAGCGCTACCGGCGACGCTGGGCGCTGCGTGACTGCACATTGACGATCCCGGAGCGGGCGATCGTCGGCCTGGCGGGGCCTAACGGCGCAGGCAAGTCGACGCTCCTCGGCCTCACGGTTGGACTGTTCGCACCGACAGAGGGCCGGATCGACGTGCTGGGGCGCGACCCGCGGCGCCAGCCGGAAGTGCTCGCGGACGTCGGGTACGTCGCACGTGACGCACCCCTGTACCGCTCGTTCACCGTCCGCGACACGATCGAGTTCGCGCGCGCGACGAATCCAGGCTGGGACGAGTCGATTGCGGGCGAGTTCCTGACGCGTCTGTCCGCGGAGCACCGCGTCTCGACGCTTTCTGCGGGCGAACGAGCCCGCCTCGCGCTCGCGGTGGCGCTCGGGAAGCGGCCCGCACTGCTGCTCCTCGACGAGCCGTTCGCGCGGCTCGACCCGCTCGCAGCCCGTGAGTTTCTCCAGCTGCTGATGGACGGTGTCTCGGAGCTCGAGGCGACAGTGGTGATCGCCTCGCACGTGATCGCCGACATCGAGCGCGTCTCCGACCACATCGTCCTGCTGAGCGAGGGGCATGTCCGACTCGAGGGCAGCGTCGAGGAGCTCGTCTCGTCGCATCGCCTGCTCACCGGCGCGGCGCGGCCGCTCGGAAGGATCCCCGGGGTCCAGGAGATCGTCCGCGAACGGCACAGCGGCCGCCAGATGACCTTGCTCGCACGCCTCAACGGCCGCGTCGTCGACCCCTCGTGGTCGGTCGACGAGATCAGCCTGGAGGACCTGCTGCTCGCCTACATGGCGCCCGAGCGCCTGCCCGGCCCGAGGGCACCGGAGAAGGGGCGGCTGCGATGGCATGGGTGACCTGGCGGCAACATCGCCACCAGCTGCTCATCGGCCTCGCACTGATCGTCTCTCTCGCGCTTGCCGCCCTGATCACCGGGCTGCCGATGCGGACGGCCTACCAGCGGGAGGCGCTCTCGTCCTGCCTGCCGCCGACCGCGCGCTCGGGCTGCGACATCATCGTGCGCCACTTCCAGAGTGAGTTCGGAAGCCGCGTCGACATCGCGCGCTATCTCATTCTTCTGCCGGCGCTCGTCGGGATGTTCGTCGGCGCTCCGCTCCTCGCCCGCGAGCTGGAGCACGGGACACATCGGTTTGCCTGGACGCAATCCGTGACGCGGCGCCGGTGGCTGCTCTCGAAGACGTTGCTGCTCGCGCTGGCCGTGACTCTGAGTGCCCTGGTTCTGAGCGCGGTGGTGACGTGGTGGCGGCAGCCGTTCGACGGGCTCGAGGGCCGCATGAGCCCGAGCGGCTTCGAGATCCAGGGGCTGGTCGTGCCTGCCTACGCCGTGTTCGCCCTCGCTCTCGGCGTCCTCGCCGGCGCCGCGCTTCGACGCAGCCTGGCGGCGATGTCGCTGACGCTGGTCGCGTTCGTCGCCGTTCGGCTCGCAGTCGCCAAGCTCTTACGACCGCGCTACGAGTCGCCGGAGCACGAGACGATGGCGGGGCTCGTCCCCGGCGCGCACGCGCGTGACTGGGTGCTGAGCAACTCGCTCGTCGACGCCGTCGGCCGCCACATCTCGTCGGCACGGGAGGACCTCGCCATCTTGCACGCCCAGCAGGCGCGCATCGACCCGCAGGAGTACCTGCTCTCGCTCGGCTGGCGCCGCGCTCTTTCCTTTCAGCCCGCCGATCAGTTCTGGACGTTCCAGGCGATTGAGGCGGGGATCTTCTTCGCCTTCGCGGCCGCGCTGATCGGCGCGACCGTCTGGCTCCTGCAACGGTCGCCGTCGTGAGACGGCCCGAAGATCCGCGCCTCGACCGGGCGAGGCTGCTCAAGTCGCTCGGGGTCACCGCCGCCGCGATCGGCATACCCGCTGTCGGCGCCGAGGCCGCCGCCGGGGCCGAGGGAGCCGGCTTCATGGAGCCCCATCCGCGCTGGCGCTTCGTCGTCATCAACCATGCGACGACGAATCCGTTCTTCGTCCCAACTCGATACGGGATCCAGGACGCGAGCAGGCACTACGGCACGACCTACCAGTGGACGGGCTCAACGCGCAGCGACGTCGGCGAGATGGTGAAGGCGATGCGGCGGGCGATCGACGGCGGCGCCGACGGCATCGCGGTGTCGGTGATCGACCGGAGAGCGTTCAACAAGCCGACCGCCGAGGCGCTGCGCCGCGGCATTCCCGTCGTCTCGTACAACGCGGACGGTGGTCTGGGGAACAAGCGACTCGCCTACGTCGGCCAGGATCTCTACCAGTCGGGGTTGAAGTTCGGCGCGCGGATCGTGGAGCTCGTCCGTGACGGCGACGTCTTCCTCTTCATCGCTACTCCGGGGCAGCTCAACATCCAGCCTCGTATCGACGGCGCCCTGGACGCGATCAAGGACTCCGGCAAGCCGATTCGCGCGACCGTCGTCGCGACCGGCCCCGACGTCGTCAAGGAGCGGGCCTTGATCGAGGCGACGTACGTGAAGCACAAGAACCTCCGCGGCATGTTCGCCGTCGACGGTGGCTCGACGCAGGGTGTCGCCGACGTGATGCGCAAGCACCGTCTGCGCAGGGGCGGTGTTCGCGCCGGCGGTTACGACCTGCTGCCGAGAACGCTGCGCTCGATCGCGGACGGCCATCTGGACTTCACGATCGACCAGCAGCCGTACCTCCAGGGCTTCCTGCCGATCTTCCAGCTGTTCATGGTGAAGTACACCGCCGGGCTCGTCGCGCCGTCGGATACGAACACCGGTCTGCTGTTCGTCACGCGGCGCAACGTGCGGCCGTACCTCACTACGACGACACGCTACGAGGGCAGCTCCGCCTTCTCCGAGTACCCGGTCACCTGACACCCGCGGGGCATTGAACTAAATCCCTAGAGGAGTAGTATTACCCGCGATCCGACTTGAGCCGACAGAACCCGAGCGAGGTCCCGACTGACAGGTTGACGCGACTCGAGAACAGGTCTAGTTTTGTGACGCCCGCGATGGTCGCCGTGGGAGCGGTGCGGCACGTGTGCACGGTGAAGGAGGTGACCCTCGCGGACGAGATCGCAGGGCAGCAGGGTTAGACCGCGTGGAGGCGCGGCGCACGGGCTGGTACCTCCAGTTGCAAGCTGAAACCGGGTCATATCCGAACGACTATGGAGGGAACGACTGTGAAAAGACTCATCGTTGCACTCGTGATCGGAGCCTTGACGGTGAGCGTTGCCGTCAGCGCCGCGGTTGCGAAGCCGACCAAGAAGTCCGCGTCTGCGGACATCTGCGTCCTGTTGCCGGATCCGAAGTCCTCGGTTCGCTGGGAGACGCAGGACCGGCCGGCGCTCGTATCCGCGTTCAAGGCCGCAAAGGTCTCGTACGTGATCACCAACGCCGATGGCAGCGCTCAGAAGCAGAAGACGCAGGCCGACCAGTGTCTTGCGAACGGCGCGAAGGTCGTAATCCTGGTCTCGCTCGACAAGGGCTCCTCGATCGCGATCGAGGCCGCCGCGAAGTCGAGGGACGCGAAGGTGATCGAATACGACCGTCAGGTGATTGGCGGCAGCGCCGCGATCTACATCTCCTTCGACGGTAAGGCAGTCGGCGTCCTGCAGGGCAAGGGTGTCGTCGCCGGCCTGAAGAAGAACGGGATGTACAGCAAGAAGCCTGTCGTGGCCGAGCTGCACGGCGGCCAGACGGACAACAACTCGTTCCTCTTCAAGGGCGGCTACGAGTCGATCCTGAACCCGCTCTACAAGAACGGGACGTTCAAGAAGGGCCCGCAGCAGTTCACGCCGGGCTGGGACAACCAGAAGGCGGGCACGATCTTCGAGCAGATGCTCGTCAAGACCGGGAACAAGATCGACGGCGTCGCCGCGGCGAACGACGGTCTCGCGAACGCAGTCGTCGTCGCTCTGAAGGCGCACAAGCTGAAGCCGATCGCGCTCAGCGGTCAGGATGCAACCGAGCAGGGCGTCCAGAACATCATCTCCGGTTGGCAGTCGATGACGGTCTGGAAGGACACACGGAAGCTCGCAACCGCTTCTGCGAAGGCGGCCATCGCCCTCGCGGCCGGCAAGACGCCGGTAACGACGGGCACGGTGAAGAACGGCAGCAAGACGCTGCCCGCCTACATCATTCCGCCCGTGTCGATCACGAAGGCGAACTACAAGCAGCTCTTCAACGGCTACTTGAAGAAGTCGAAGGTCTGCGTCGGCATCTACAAGCAGTACTGCAAGTAGGAAACGATCGGGTGGGGGCCGTCCCTAGGGCGCGCCCCCACCTTCGTCTGCACCCATGACGACCGCCGCAGCATCGACTCCCCTGCTCGAGCTCCGCGGGAGCTCGAAGAGCTTCGGCTCCGTGCAGGCGCTCACAGATGTCGACTTCGAGGTCCGGCCCGGAGAGGTCATGGCCCTCGTCGGCGACAACGGCGCCGGCAAGTCGACGCTGATCAAGTGCCTCGCCGGCATCTACTCGATCGACGAGGGCGACGTCTACTTCGAGGGCAACAAGGTGTCGATCTCCGGGCCGAAG
>JAXIPI010000040.1:0-16586 GCA_045403015.1 Gaiellaceae bacterium
GCGCTCGCGTTCCTCTTCGGCCCCATCTATCCCATCGCCTACTGGCTCCTGTCCTCGTTCGCTGCGCTCCGGGCCGAGATTCCGGCACTCCTCCATGGTCCCCGTGAACGCCGGGTCGTCTGGGACATTCAGCGCGAATGAGTCGAGACCCGCGCGCTCCGAGCGCACGAGATCGTGGCATCAGCCATCTAGGCTAGGCGAGGTCGTGGACCTCGTCGTCGCTTGGCTCGTCTTTCCGGTCGTACTGGTCGCCCTGGCGACGGGGTGGGGTTGCGCAGTCTCCCGTCTGTGCGGCGTTCGCCTGCCGGGCGAGCTCGTGCCACCGCTCGGCTTCGCCGCGATCGTGGTGGTGTCGGGACTCGTCACTCTCATCCCGCGTGCGGCTCAATTTGCGACGCCCGTCGTCGTCGGCGGCGCGGCCGCAGGACTGGCCGCCGCCTGGCCGTGGACACGTCCTTCGCGCGCGGCCGCCTGGCCGGCTGTCGCGGCGACGCTCGTGTTCGCGGCGTACGCCGCGCCGATCGTGGTATCGGGAACGGCGACGTATGCGGGATACCTGACGCTCGACGATACGTCGACGCTGTTCGCCATGACGGACCGGATGCTCGAGCACGGGCGCACGGTGGACGGGCTCGCCCCGTCGACGTACGAGGCGACGCTGGCGACGAGCTTGATAGTCGGGTACCCGATGGGGTCGCTGCTGCCGCTCGGTGTCGGCGCCGCGCTCGTCGGCGAGGACGTCGCCTGGGTGTTTCAGCCGTACCTCGCGGTGATCGCAGCGCTGCTCGCGCTCGTGCTCTGGCGCGTCCTGGCGTCCGCCGTCCCGAGAGGCGGCTGGCGGTTGGTGGCGGTCGTGCTCGCGGCGCAGCCGGCGCTCCTCTACGCCTACGGCCTGTGGACCGGCGTGAAGGAGCTGACTGCGGCCCTGCTCATTGCGCTGGCAGCGAGTCTCGCCTTCGAACGCCGAAAGGAGGTCAGCCTCCGCTCCTGGATCCCGTTGGCGACTGTTGCGGCGGCGACGGTCGGGGCGCTCAGCCTCGGCGGCGCGGTGTGGCTCCTCCCGCTCGGAGTCTGGATACTCCTCACGGGCCGGCCGGGGCTACGGGTGCGCAACGTCGTCGCGGCAGCGGCCGTGCTCGTCGTGCTTGCGCTGCCCGCCGTCGCCGAGGCGGCGCGTTTCCTCGGCGACGGGCACTTGAGCTCGTGGCGCGACGAGGGCCGGCTCGCGAACCTGGTCCGGCCGCTCAACCCGCTTCAGTCCCTCGGGATCTGGCCGGCCGGCGACTTCCGCGAGCGACCGGGCTCCTACTGGCCGACGGTCGTTCTCGCCTCGCTCGTTGCGGCACTCGCTGTGGCGGGGCTTGTGCGCTCCCTCCGGCGCCGTGACGCGCTGCTTCCGTACGCCGGGTGTGCGATCGTGGGCGCCGTCATCTACTGGGCGCTGGCCTCGCCCTGGATCGAGGCGAAGTCGTTCGCGATCGCGTCCCCCGCCTTGCTCGCCCTGGCGGCGTCGGGCTGCGCGTGGCTCGCGACCTCCGGTCGCCGCGTCGAGGCGGTGGTTGCCGCCGCGCTCGTGGCAGGCGGAGTGATCTGGTCGAACGCGCTTGCCTACGGGAACGTCAACCTCGCTCCGCGCGACCAACTCGCCGAACTCGAGCAGGTCGGCCGCGACTTTGCAGGCCAGGGGCCGTCGCTGATGACCGAGTTCCAGCCCGTCGGCGTTCGCCACTTCCTTCGGCGGCTCGACGCCGAAGGAGCGTCGGAGCTCAGGCGCAGGGAAGTGCCGCTGCGTGACGGCACGACGCTCGCCAAGCTGGAGTACGCGAATCTGGACTCGTTCCAGCTCGACGCCCTCCTCGTCTACCGCACGCTCGTCCTGCGGCGCTCGCCGTTCGAGAGCCGGCCGCCCGCGCCATATGAGCTTCGCCGGCGCGGCACGTACTACGAGGTGTGGCAGCGCTCGGCGACGTTCAGTCCGGTCGTGGAGCACTACCCGCTCGGGGACTCGTCACACCCCGGCGCGGTACCCGCCTGCTCGCGGGTTCTCCAGCTTGCCCGTCGTGGCTCGAGCGTCGCGGCTTTCGTTCGCAACGATCCCGTGATCGTCCTCCCCGTCCCCGTCGCGGGGCAGAATGTCCCGCTCATGTTGCCGCGTCGCGACCGCTACGCGATCTGGCTGGCCGGCTCGACCCGTGATCACGTCGACGTGCTCGTCGACGGGCGCCGGATCGGAGTTGCCGGCTACCACTTGAACAACCTGGGGCAGTTCGTCGAGCTCGCCGAGACGGAGATCGGGCCGGGAGCACACACGATCGAGCTGCGCTTCGTGCACCCGCGGCTGCGGCCCGGGGTCGAGGGGGCCGACTACGGCTCGGGCCCACTCGTCGTTTCCGTTGCCGCCCCGCGGCGGGCCGTCACGGTGATTCCCCCGGCGCGAGCGAGCAGCCTGTGCGGCCTAACGCTCGACTGGGTGGAGGCGCTCGGCTGACGTCCGCGGCTAGGCGGCGCAGAGCACGAACACGGTGAGGTCGAGGGTGTTGCCGATCGATGTCCAGGTCTGGGTGACCGCGATCTCCACGAACCAGCCGGTCGCCGAAGACCGCCAGTTCTCGATGGCGACGGCCCTTTTCTCGTCGACCACCGAGGCGGTCCGCGGCCCGAATCGATAGCCGCCGCCGACGACGCGCTCGCCGGTATTGCAGTTCGCGGTCGCGCTGATGAAAGCGTTCGTCGTGAGGTTGGGGTTCGCCAGGCTCGCCTGCGCCTGACGCTGGGTTACGGTTGTCGCGCCTGCTGGGCCCGTTGGACCCCGAGCACCCGTGAGTCCGGTTGGCCCGCGGAGGCCCTGGATCCCCTGTTCGCCGCGTGCGCCTGTTGGCCCGCGAGCGCCCTGGACTCCTTGCGCACCTTGTACGCCTGTCGGTCCGCGAAGGCCCTGGGTCCCCTGTGCGCCCTGTGCGCCTGTAGGCCCGCGAGCGCCCTGGATCCCTTGCGAGCCTTGCGCGCCGGTTGGCCCGCGGGCGCCCTGGAGCCCCTGGAGCCCCTGGAGTCCCTGGACTCCTTGCGCGCCCTGCAAGCCGGTTGGCCCGCGAAGACCCTGGACTCCTTGCGTGCCTTGTGCGCCTGTCGTCCCGCGAAGGCCCTGGATCCCTTGCGCGCCTTGTGCGCCTGTTGGCCCGCGCGCGCCCTGGACTCCTTGGGCGCCCTGAACTCCGGTCGTGCCCTTTGCCCCGGTGGCGCCGGTCGTTCCCCTGAGTCCCTGTGTCCCCTGCACGCCCGTCGCGCCTCTCGCGCCCTGGACGCCCTGCGAGCCGGTTGCGCCGCGCGAGCCGGTCGGGCCTTGGATCCCCGTCGGTCCCCGCAATCCCTGGACCCCCTGCACGCCCTGCACGCCCTGCGGACCTTGCGCGCCGGTTGTGCCCCTTGCTCCCGTTGCGCCGGTCGTCCCCCGGAGCCCTTGCGCTCCGTGCGCGCCGGTCGCGCCGGTCGTGCCTCTGGTGCCCTGTGCACCCTGCGCGCCGGTCGGACCCCGGATCCCGGTCGGTCCCCGCAACCCCTGGACTCCCTGCGCGCCGGTTGTGCCCTGTGCTCCCGTTGCGCCGGTCGTTCCGCGAGGACCCTGGATCCCCTGCGCACCGGCAACGCCCTGCGTCCCAGTCACTCCCTTGGCGCCGGTCACACCTCGCACGCCCTGCAACCCCTGGACTCCCTGCGCGCCGGTGGCGCCCTGTACCCCCGGCGTGCCCCGGACCCCCTGGACGCCCTGGACTCCCTGCGCGCCCGTCGTGCCTCTCGCGCCCTGGGCTCCGGAAGCGCCCGTCGCGCCTTTCGAACCCTGGACGCCCTGCGAGCCGGTCGGGCCCCGGATCCCCGCGGGCCCTTGCAACCCTTGGATGCCCTGCGCGCCTGTTGCTCCCTGTACTCCCGCTGCGCCGGTCGCCCCCCGGAGCCCCGGCGTTCCTTGCGCGCCCGTCACACCCTGCGTCCCGGTCACACCCTGCGTCCCGGTCACACCCTGGGCGCCGGTCGCACCCCGCACGCCCTGCTGACCCTGCACACCGGCAGCGCCCGTCGTGCCTTTCGCGCCCTGAAGACCCTGTGCGCCGGTCGCGCCCTGTGCGCCGGTCGCGCCCTGGATCCCCGTCGGTCCCCGCAATCCCGGGATTCCTTGGATCCCCTGGAGGCCCTGCGCGCCGGTCGCTCCTTGTGCTCCCGTTGCGCCGGTCGCCCCCTGTGTCCCTTGCGCTCCCGTCGCGCCCTGCGTCCCGGTCACACCCTGCGTCCCGGTCACGCCCTGCGTCCCGGTCGTCCCGGTCACACCCTGGGCGCCGGTCGTCCCCGGCGTGCCCTGGAGTCCCTGGCCTCCCTGCGCGCCCGCCGGTCCTTGCGGGCCGACAGGCCCGGTCGCACCCGCGGGTCCCTGAATGCCTTCCGGCCATGACACAGCCAGCTCCCCGTTTCGGCACTGACCGGTCCTCAGCTTCAGATCACGGAAGGTCTCCGCGGTCCCGCGCGTCTCGATGCAGGCCGAGAACGATGTCAGCCTCGGCGCAGCGGCTGCGGGCCGAGCGGGAGCGCCCAGCGCGGAGGCTGCAAGGAAGCCCACGACGGCAGCGACGCCGGCCACGACCCCCCAGCGCCACCCCAACGGCGGTGAGGCAACCGCTACCACACATCCAGCCTACCGCGATCGCCGAAACCGTCACAAATCGGGAGAGCCACGCCGAGGCTCGCTACGGTTCGCGCGGAAGGGCACACTTGGACACCGTGGAGACGACACAGACAGAACCCGGCGACGACCGTCCGAGCCGCCGACGTCTGGGAGTGAGAGTCGGAGCGGTGCTCGCGGTCGGTTTAGCCGCGGCTTTCGTCGCTTGGCTCGTCCTCGAACGCACCGACGACGACGCGTCGTCAGTTGCGGGAACGACCGCTCCTGCATCTATCGGAACGACGCCGGCCGTAGCCGAGGCACGGCCTGCGATCGCGTCGGTCGCGGACGTGCGAAAAGCCGCTGGCTCGAGCGCGGTCCCGATCTACTGGGTGGGTGCTCGAGACGGCACTCGTATCGAGCTCACGCGCGCCCCAGGCGGGACGATCATCGTCCGATACCTGCCGCCCAAGACGCGAGCGGGTGCCGCCGGTTCCTTTCTCACGATCGCGACGTATCGCCGGCCGAACGGCTACCGGGAGGTGCTCACCGTCTCGACGAAGCCGAACTCCAGGACGATCAAGCTCGCCGGCGGCGGCATCGCCGTGTACAGCTCCGACGATCCGACGAACCTTCACCTCGCCTATCCCGGACAGCCGTACCAGATCGAGGTGTTCGCGCCCCAGCGTGACCTGGCGAGAGAGTTGGTCGCGGGCGGCGCGGTACGACCTGTGGGCTGACGGCGATGCGCTACTTCGCGCGCGGGTCACCCGCGAGGAAGCGGCCCGTAACGCGCTTGAAGGCATCCGAGCTCGCCTCGCCGAGTTGACCGTCCTCGCGGAGGACAGTCCCCGGGAAGCCGTTCAGGAATCGCTGCAGCTGCTTGCCTTCCTCCGTCACGACCTTCGGCGCATAACGCAGGATCGGCCCCTTGGCTTTCGGCACGACGCCGAAGGCGATCAGGTTCTTCTCGGCCATCCGTCGCAGCAGAACCGCGACCCCACACTGCGCCGAGACCGCCGTCGGCGACCACTTGCCGTCCGCCACGTACTTTCCCCGGCCGTAGTGGGTCGAGAAGCTCCAGAGATACGGCGAGGGCACGTCGGGGTGGTGCGTGCGGTATCCGAACCCGTTGTAGCCCTCGAGCTTGAAGAGCGTTCCCGGGATCGACCAGTCCTTCCACTTGCCGAAGCCCTGGTACGTGAGCGCGTCGCTCGCGCTTGCCTCCCACGTGAAGGGTGGCTGTCCCGTCTTGGGCCTGCCGGCAGGCACCTGCACCGTTCGGGCGGTGAGCGGGTCGCCGTTGTGCAGGTGCCTGCCGAAGTTGAGCGAGGACTCGAGCGCATGGATGACGCCGACGACATACCACGGCGTTGCGACCGGATCGCCCGCAGCCGCGTACCGCTTCCGATTGCTCGCGATCCGGGCCACGAGGGCGTCGACGTCAGCCATGCGGTTGGGGCGGATCACGCAGGTGTCGAACCGCCGCTGATAGTCCGTCTTCAGGTCAGTGGTGAGTTGCACGATCCACCTCCACACCGAGCCTACTGCACTGCGTCCGCCGGTTGGTAGACGAGGATCGAGACACCGTCGCCGACCACCTTCGAGTCCACGAGTTGCAGCGGCTTCTTGTCGGTCGTCTCGCCGAAGAGCCGCTTGCCGGATCCCAACACGACCGGGAACACCATCAGCCGGTACTCGTCGACGAGGTCGTTCTCGATCAGCGTCTGGACGAGCCGCGGGCTGCCGTGAACGACGATGTCACCGTTCAGCTCCTGCTTCAGCTTCGAGACCTCGTCCACCACGTCGCCCTTGAGCACCGTCGAGTTGTTCCACTCCGGGTCCTCGAGCGTGGAGGAGACGACGTACTTGGGCATGCTGTTGAACTTGTCCGCGAAACCGAGCTCATCCGTCCTCGACGGCCACGCGGCAGCGAAGCCCTCGTAGGTCACTCGTCCCAGCAGCAGCGCCTCCGACGACATCGTCTCGTCGAGCTTGAACTTGGCGCCTTCCTCGCCGCGGTCGATCTCGAAGCTCCAGCCGCCATGCTTGAAGTTCTCGCCGCCGCCGGGCGCCTCCACGACGCCGTCCAGCGACACGAACTCCGTGATCACGATCCGTCCCACGTGCGCCTCCTTCTCATCCGGGTTCCCCGGTACCATAATCAACCAGATGGTTGAGAACGCGGAGAAGTGATCACGAGTGGCCGTCGACGAGCTCACGAGCACGTTCGCGGCGCTCGCCGACCCAACACGGCGTGCGATCCTGACGCGCCTTGCGGAGGGTGAGGCCACCGTGAAGGAACTGGCCGAGCCGTTCCCCATCAGCCTCCAGGCGGTCTCCAAGCACCTGAAGGTGCTCGAGCGCGCCGGTCTGATCACGCGTGGCCGGTCGGCGCAGCTTCGGCCCTCTCGCCTTCACGGGGCACCGTTGAAGGACGCTGCGGAATGGCTCGAGACGTACAGTCGGTTCTGGCAGGGGAGCTTTGACCGCCTCGACGAACGACTCGAACGTGGCTGAGCCTGGGATCACAATCATCCGAGTCTTCGACGCGCCGCGCGAGCGCCTGTGGCAGGAGTGGACCGAGCCGGAGCGCTTCGCGGACTGGTTCGGCGGCCCCGATTGGGAGGTGCCGATGTCCACCGTTTCGATGGACGTCAGGCCGGGCGGCTCGTGGCGGCTGGCGATGTTCGCCGGGTTCGGGCGTCGCGAGATCCACTGGAAGGGCGAGTATCGCGAGGTCCTCGAGCCCGAGCGGCTCGTCTTCACGATTTCGGACCAGCCGGGAGACGACGTCTTCGAGCTGATCACCGTCGTCCTCACCGACCTCGGCGACGACCGGACCGAGATGCATTTCCGGCAGAGCGGCGGCGCGCTGTCCGCCGAGGAGTACGAGCGCGCCGGGCAAGGGTGGGGAGGGTTCTTCGACCGCATCGCGGAGCGTCTGGCCGGCGCCTGATCCCGCGCTCGTATGATCGCGCGGTGGGAGTCCGGCGATGAGCCGTGTTGTCGTGACCGGCGGCGCCGGCAAGGCGGGCCGCGCGGTCGTTCGCGACCTGCTCGAGCACGGGTATGACGTGGTCAGCGTCGACCTGCTCCGCGATCCGAATCTGACGGAAGGGCAGCAGCTGGTCGCCGACCTGACCGACTACGGCGAGACCGTCGACGCGCTCAGTGGCGCTGAGGCGGTCGTCCATCTCGCGGCGATCCCGGCTCCCGGGCTGAAGCCGGACGAGTTGACGTTCCGCGTGAACACGGCGAGCACGTACAACGTCTTCGCCGCCGCCCCGCTCCTCGGGCTACAGCGCGTCGTCTGGGCATCAAGCGAGACGACGATCGGGCTGCCGTTCGAACGCGAGCTTCCCCGCTACGCGCCGATCGACGAGGACCACCCGCTGCTCCCGCAGTCCAGCTACGCGCTTTCGAAGGTCGTCTCGGAGGAGATGGCGAGGCAGTTCAACCGCTGGAACGGGATCCCGCACATCGGCCTTCGCTTCTCGAACGTCATGGAGCCGCACGACTACGAGCGCTTTCCCGGGTTCTGGGAAGACCCGCAGCTGCGCCGCTGGAACCTCTGGGGCTACGTCGATGCGCGCGACGTTGCCCAGTCGTGCCGGCTCGCGCTCGAGGCCGACCTCCCCGGCGCCGAGGTCTTCATCATCGCCGCCGCGGACACGGTGATGAACCGGCCGAGCGTCGAGTTGATGGCCGAGGTGTATCCGGACGTCGAGCTGAGGGACGGCGTCGACGAGTTCGGAACGCTGCTCTCGATCGAGAAGGCGCGCCGGGTGCTCGGCTACAAGCCTGCGTTCTCGTGGCGCGGCGAAATCACTTCGTGACGCCGAGCAGCGCGGCCTCGACGTCTCTGAGCCGGTCGACGTCGCCCCGCATCCCGGCAGCGGCGTCGTTGAACAGGAACGCCTCGGCGAGCTTGACGATCGCATAGGCGAGCGTCGCCGGCTCGACCGGCGGTTCGTAGGCGCCGTCGCGAACCTCGTCCTCGATCAGGCGTGCGATGTTGCCGACCATGCGGCGCTGGGGGATGCCGTCCATCGTCAGGATGCGGAGCGCCGCATCGCGCTCCTGTTCGACGAAGCGGAGCAGCGCGGGAGCCTCGACGAGCTTGCGGTTGAGGCGGTCAAACGTGTCGAGGAGGGCCGTCCCACCCGTTCCCTCCGCCTCGGCACGCGCCTCGGCCAGCAGCGGCTCGCCCGCCTGCGCGAGCACTTCGCCGATTAGGCCCTCGCGTGACCCGAACCAGCGGTAGATCGTCGTGCGCCCGAGGCCGAGCTCCGAGGCGATCTCGCGCACGTCGACGCGACGGCCGCGCAGATAGCGGTACATCGCGGCGGCCAGGACGTCTTCGCGGCTCGCTGCCGGCGGGCGGCCGCGTGTGCGTGGTGTCTCGGTGGAGGTCATTGGATTTGGTACATCGAGGCGGTTGTGTTTTGAAACATCGAGGATCCCTTGTAGTGTTACACCACAGAGCTCGTGTACCGAAGGAGGAGAGCATGAAAAAGCGAGCTGCGCTCCGCTGGATCGCGGCGGCGATCGTGCTCGGCGCGCTTCTCGTCGCGCCGCTTGCCGACGCCGGATCGCGCCACGTCCTCACGCTCAATCCGATCATCTTCGTTCACGGCGGAGCCGGCTCGGGTGCTCAGTTCGAGACGCAGAAGCTGCGCTACTCGATCAACGGGTATCCCGATCGCCTCGTCACGGTGCTCGAGTACGACTCGTCGTTCTCGCTCAACACGATGGCGGACGTCCACGCCAAGCTCGATGCACTGATCGCGGATCTGGAGCAGCAGACCGGCCGTCAGCGGGTCGACATCCTCGGTCACTCGCTCGGTACGACGGTGATGCACGGGTACCTCAGTACTCCGGCACGCGCCACGACTGTTGCCCACTATGTCAACATCGACGGACGCACAGCAGCCGCGCCTCCGGGAGGCGTGCCGACGCTCGCGATCTGGGCCGGGCTCGGGGCGCCGGGGCGGCAGATCGTCGGCGCGACGAACGTGACGCTCCCGAACCAGACGCACGTCGAGTCGGCGACATCCGCGGAGTCGTTTGCCGCCGCCTTCGAGTTCTTCACCGGCCGCAAGCCGTTCACGACCGAAGTCCTGCCGTCGTTCCTCCCGTTCGTGACCGTCTCCGGTCGCGCCGTGATCTTCCCGCAGAACGTCGGCGTCGCGGGCGCGACGCTCGAAGTCTGGAGGGTCACCGGTCACTCCGGCAAGCGGACGTCGCACCGTCCGGTGGCGACCCCGGCGCTCGCTGCCGACGGCTCGTGGGGACCCGTCGCGCTCTGGCGTGGGCGCCATTACGAGTTTGCGCTCGTGCGCGAAGGCGTCCGCACCCACCACTTCTACTACGAGCCGTTTTGGCGGAGCGACCACCTCGTCCGCCTGCTGACCTCGCTTCCGGGCGTGGGCAACGACGCGCCGGCCGTGCCGCGGAGCGACCGCGATGCCCAGCTCACGATCCTCCGGTACAAGGAGCTGTGGGGTGACCAGGGCGACGACAGCGACGTGCTCCAGATCAACGACGTCAATGTCTGTACCGCAGTCATTTGCCCGCGGAGCAAGCTCGTCAACGGCCTACAGGCGGTCGACTGGGGCTCGGACGGGCTGACGGATCTCAGCGCGCCGATCCCGCTCTTCTTCGCGCAGCCGTTCGGGACCGGGGCAGACGTCTTCATGCCCGCTGTCTCGCCGCCGCGCGGGACGATCTCGGTCGCGCTCCGCTCGAGAGGCGGCGGCCGCGAACGAACAGTGAACGTCGCGAACTTTGCGTCGTCGACCGACCGGATCACGGTGCAACTCGACGACTTCGAGCGCTTCGCCGAGCAGGACGACGGCGAAGACGACTGAGCGATCGGCGCCGGCCTCCCGCCCGGCGCCGACCGCTCACGTCTTGGGATTTGCGCGCCGGAGTACGTTTCGGGACCCGCAATCGCGAGCAAGCTGCTGACAATGCGGCGCCTGCTGCGATCTGCGGCTCTGGCTCTTGTGCTGTTTGCGGCACTCCCAGCCGTCTCGGCGGCTGCCGCGGGCTGGACCTCGTACGACCGACCCGCTCAGTACGGGGTCGTCGAGGAGGCGAACGTCCCGATCGCGATGTCGGACGGCGTCGTCCTGAACGCGCTGATTCACCGCCCGGACGCGCCCGGACGCTTCCCGGTTGTCGTCTCGATCACGCCGTACAACGGCGGCAGCGGCATCATCGGAGGCGCCAACGACTACTTCGTGGAGCGCGGCTACGTCCATGTGGTCGTCGACGTCCGCGGTACCGGCAGCTCCGGCGGCACGTGGGACGACCTGGGTCCGCGCGAGCAGCGCGACGGCTACGAGGTTGTGGAGTGGGCAGCGCTCCAGCCCTGGAGCGACGGCAAGGTCGGCATGTACGGCGTGTCGTACCTGGCGATCACGCAGCTCTTCACTGCGGCGCAGCGGCCGCCGCACCTGAAGGCGATCTTCCCGATCCTGCCGATGGGCGATGCGTACCGCGACATGGTCTTCCCCGGCGGCCAGAACAACGTCGGCTTCATCCCGTTCTGGCTCGTGCTCGTCTCGGGAAGCGCGCTCATCCCGCCGTCCTATGCGCTGAGCGGTAACCCGGATGACCTGGCCCGCGGGCTCGAGACGCTCGCCTCGCACGCGCTCAACTTTCCCGGCTTCGACCTGAACTTCGAGCTCGACGCGATGGCAGGCGAAGGCGCTTATGACGGGCCGCGTTGGAAGACCTCGTCACCGATCGAGGTCGTCGACCAGGTCGCGGTGCCGACGTTCATCGTCGGCGGGCTCCACGACATCTTCCAGCGCGGTGAGCCGCTGCTCTATGAGCGGCTCAAGAATCGGGTGCCGACGCGGCTGCTGATCGGGCCGGGGACGCACACGACCGTGGGTGAAGGGCTACCCGTCGACGGCGTCCCGGCGATCGACCAGCTCGCGCTTCGCTGGCTCGACAACTATCTCAAGGGCATCGACACCAACGTGAAGGCGATTCCGAAGGTCACGCAGTACACCTTCGGGGACGCCCGGTACGAGACGCAGTTCGACTGGCCCGCTCCGAGCCTCGCGCCGTCGCGCCTGTACCTCCGTGGCGGCGGCTCTCTGGCCGCGACACCGCCAAGCCTCCCCGAGCTGCCGGAGAGCTTCCTCCAGAACCCGGTCTCGGGCGTGTGCACGCAATCCACCAGTCAGTGGTCGGCCGGGCTCCTCGCGCCGGTTCCGTGCACGACGGACAACCGGCTCGACGAGACGAACGGCGTGACCTACACGACGCCGCCGCTCGCCCGGGATCTGCGTCTCTCGGGACCGCTCTTCGCGAACCTCTGGGTGACGACGACCGCCCGCGAGGCGGTCGTCAGTGTCCGCGCCACCGACGTGGCGCCGGACGGGACTTCGACCGAGCTGACGGCCGGCTGGCTCGCCGGCTCGTTCCGCGCGCTCGATCCGACCAGGAGCCGCTACGTGAGCGGCCAGCTGCTCCAACCGTGGCATCCGTTCACGAAGGACTCGATGCTCGCCGTGACGCCGGGCGCCCCGATCGAGCTGCCGGTCGAGATCTTCCCTACCAACGCCGTGCTCAAGGCGGGCCACTCCCTGCGGATCGCGGTCGGCCCGAACGACTTCCCACATGCGGTTCCGCCTGCGCTGCAGCTCGTCGGCTCCCTCGGCGGGATCGTGCAGGTCCTGCACGATCCGCAGCATCCGTCCTACGTCGCGCTCCCGACGCTCGGGACGTGCCCGAAGGGCTGCAAGCCGCTTCCGGTCGCGAACCTGATCCGCGGCTGACCCGCCCTCCGGGCTGTTACTGCTCGCCTTGCCAGAGTCCGACGATCGCGCCCTTGATGCCGCGCCTGCCGACCAGCAGGAAGCAGGCGGCCGCGAGTCCCCCGATCGCGGCGGCGGCCTCGGGCGGTACCGATGCTCCGCTCAGCCCGACCATCCAGACGACCAGGGGGGCAAGTCCGGAGCCCGAGCCGAGTGCCACCGATGCATTGGGGTGGCTCGAAACGGCCCTTCGCGTCGCGCTCCGCTTTGGTGCGGCGGCGACTGCAGCCTGTTCGCTCATTTGGAGCCTCCGTCTGTTGCGCGGGCAGAGCCCGCTGTCTTTTGACTCCAAGACGGGCGTGAGCGGCTCGATCTTCCCTCCGGGCGACCGCCCTTGACGGTCGCGCGTGCGATGCGTAGCGTCGGCGGGGTGCAGATCGGTAAGGCCTCGGCCCCTGTCAGCCATCTCTGCCAGGCCTACCCCGACCGGGTCGAAGTGCGAGGGCGCGACCTTTGCGGCGACCTGATGGGCAGGCTGAGCTTCACCGAGTACTTCCACCTGCTGCTCACCGGCCGCGAGCCGACCGAGGACCAGCGCTTCTTCCTCGATCTGCTGCTGATCAGCATCGCCGAGCACGGGATGATGCCCACCAACGTCGCCGCGCGGATGACGCTGGCGGCCGACCCGGGGTCGCTGCAGGGCGCCCTTGCGGCCGGGATCCTGGGCGCCGGCCCGGTCGTCCTCGGCACATCCGAGGAGTGCGCGCGCCTGCTTGAGGAGGCACGCACATCCGGTCGCACGCCGCGAGAGATCGTCGAGGAGATGCACGTGGCCGGGGAAAAGGTCCCAGGCTTCGGGCATCCCGTCCACAAGCCGCTCGACCCCCGCGCCGAGCGGATTCTCGAGCTGGCGGACGGGCGTGGGGTCAGCGCACAGAACGTCGCGCTCGCGCGCGCGTTCCGCGAAGCCGTGCATGAGGTCTGGGGCAAGCCGCTGACGATGAACGTCGCCATGCCGATCGCGGCGGTGATGCTCGACCTGGGGTTCGCTGCCTCATCCGTGAAGGCGGTTCCGCTGCTCGCGCGCACGGCCGGGCTACTCGCTCATCTGGCCGAGGAGCAAGAGCAGCCGCTCGGCTTCCTGCTGGCGGCGAAGGCAGAGGAGGCGATCCGCTACGAGAGCGCAGAGTGATGCTGGCGCCTGAGGTCGAAGGCCGGCCGTGGCCGGAGCAGGTGGCTCTCGACGACGTGGCCTACCGCGAGCAGCTCGGCTACCTCTTCGATCGTTCGGCGTTCTATCGCGAGAAGCTGACCGAGGCAGGGATCGACTCCGCGCCCGCGGCAGGCGGCCTCGCGGAGATCGCGCAGCTACCTCTGACCGAGAAGAGCGAGCTCCGGGCGACCTGCACGCCCGACAACCCCATCGGCGCGCATCTGTGCGCAGCGCCGTCCGAGATCGTCCGGATCTACTCGACGAGTGGCACAACCGGCACACCAAGCTACATCCCGCTCACGGCGAGCGATCTCGACAACTGGGTGACGGGCTCGGCGCGCAGCTACGCGGCCTCCGGCGTCACCGCAGGTCAGCGCGCCGTCTCCTCGTACAACGCCGGACCGTTTGTGGCCGGCGCGGCGATCGAGGCCTTCGACCGCATCGGGCTGTGTCACATCCCGCTCGGAACCGGGAACACCGAGCGCCTGATGTCGGCGGTCGAGCTGCTCAAACCCGAAGCGGCGATCCTCACGCCCTCGTACGCCGCCTATCTCATCGAGTGGGCGGGGGAACGGAACGTCGATCTCGCCGGGTCGAGCGTCCAGCGCGTGCTCGTCGCCGGCGAGCCGGGCGGCGGCGAGCCCGCCTTCCGTGCCGGGCTCGAAGCGGGTTGGGGCGCGAGGGTGACCGAAGCGATGGGCATCGGCGACATCGGCGTGTCACTCTGGGGGGAGTGCGAGCAGCAGGACGGCATGCACCTCGGTGCGCGCGGCTTTGTCCACGCCGAGTTGATCGACCCCGAGACGGGCGCCGTTGTCGAGCTGGACGACGGCGCCACGGGCGAGCTCGTGCTGACGCACCTCCGGCATCGCGCTGCGCCGCTGCTGCGATTCCGCACACGCGATCACGTCCAGCTTCGGCTGGGCGAGTGCAGCTGTGGCCGCACCGGTCCGCGACTGCGGTGCATCGGCAGAACGGACGACATGCTCATCGTCCGCGGCGTCAACGTCTTCCCCTCGGCGGTCCGCGAGGTGGTGAGCGCGTTCGCGCCCGAGGTCAGCGGACACATCCTCGTCACGCCGCTGGCGCCGGGCGTCAAGCAGGAGCCGCCGCTGCCCGTGAGCGTCGAGCTCGCACGGGACAGGACAGCTGACGATGGGCTGGCGGAAGCGATCCGTGAGAGATTGCGCAACGTACTCGTCGTGCAGACCCGCATCGAGCTCGTGCCGTGGGGGAGCATGCGGCGCAGCGAATACAAATCGAAGCTCGTAGAGCACTAGAGACCAAGGAGGCTCACATGGCTGCGATCACGCTCAACATCCTCAAGCCGAGCGTCAACAACCTGACCGTTCGGATCTTCGTGCGGGCCGCGGAGCTCGACTTCGAAGAGCAGGACGTGTGGGGGAAGACGACGAGCCCGGAGTACCTCGAGAAGTATCCGGCCCACCTGACGCCGATGATCGAGGAGGAAGGGCTGCCGAGGGGGACGCTCGGGGAGAGCTGCGCGATCATGGCGTACCTCTGCAACAAGCACGGCCTCGAGCAGTTCTACCCGACCGATCCGGGGAAGCGCGCGATGGTCGACAACGCGATGTTCTATTTGATCGGCACCTTCTATCCGCTTCTCACGCGGGCCACCTACCCGGCACTCGGCTTTCCCCAGTATCCGGGCGAGGTCGCCACCTCTGCCGCCGACGACGAGATGAAGGCGAAGGCACGGCAGGACGCCGAGGCCGCGCTCGCCGAGCCTCTCGACGTCTTTCGCTCGTTCTTCCTGGACGGCAAGCCGTTCATCGGCGGCGACACGCCGTCGATCGCAGACATTCGCCTCTCGGCGACGCTCGAGTTCCTGGACGCGATCGACTACGACCTTCCGGCCTGGGCGAGGGAGTACATGGCCGCGATGGAGTCCTCCCTCGGCGAGGCGTACGCGGA
Source organism: Gaiellaceae bacterium (assembly GCA_045403015.1). GTDB lineage: Bacteria > Actinomycetota > Thermoleophilia > Gaiellales > Gaiellaceae > Gaiellasilicea. The sequence continues at coordinate 15,575 of JAXIPI010000040.1, forward strand.
GCCGGCGGCCGATGTGCGCGGCTACATCGCGTCCGTGAAGCCCTAGAAAAGTCAGCCGGCGGCGCGCTCGGCGAGCTCGCGCTCGAGCGCGCGGCCACAGAGGACCAGGGCGTTGCGGAGGCTCGCCACTTCGTCGGCATCGAGGTCGCCCAGCATCTCCCGCTCGACCTCGTCGACGGCGAGGTCGCAGCGCTCGAGCGCTCTGCTTCCCGCATCGGTCAGCTCGGTGCGGATGATGCGGCCATGGTCCGGGTCGGCGCGGCGCCGCACGTAGCCCCGGTCGACCAGCTGAGTGAGCGCCTCGCTCATCGACTGGGGCGTGACGAGCGAACGGCGGGCGAGCTGCGCGTTGGAGAGCCCGTCCTGCGCCCGCAGCACCGACAGGGCAACGTACGCGGGCAGCGTCAGGCCGGCCGGCTCGACGGCGGCGGTCAGGCGGCGGCGCAGCACGCGGTCGAGACGTCCGATCAGGTAGCTGAGGCGTGGCTCCATGCTCAGTCGGTCGGCCGCTCGCCGGCCTCCCGTGCTCGGCCGTGGTGGTCGCGGCCGAGGAAGGCGTTCGCCCACGCGCTGGTGCGTGCGAGCGCGTTGTCCTTGACGATCACCGGGCCGTCCAGCATCGATTCCTCCTCGCCGTAGGCCTTGAGCCTCTCATAGGCCTGCGACCAGATGCACTCAGTGTCGTAGACCTCGCACAAGCCTTCGCGGGTGCCCCCGCACGGCCCGTTGCGCTGGTTCTTCGCGCATTGCGACTCGGGACAGACGTAGGCGATGTCGGGGAGAGAGCAGTCGCCGCAGTCGCGGCAGCCGAAGAGCGGAACCTTGGCCGCCTGCTCGAGTGCATGGGCGGCCTTCCGGGCGGGCGGAACCTTCTCGACCGTGCGGTAGAACGCACGTCCGGCCGGATGGAGGGGTGCGTCCGGCTCGAACGCAGCGGCGTGAAGTCGTCGGCTGAAGCGGTACTTGAGGGGCACGCGCAGCTCGGTCTTCCGCTTGCGCTTGGACTCGAGGT
>JAXIPI010000361.1:0-7521 GCA_045403015.1 Gaiellaceae bacterium
CGGCCGCGCACCCTCAGCCACGCGCCAGGAACCCGAGTAGGACGTGTCGCTCGCCGTCGTCAGGATCTGCGGCCCTTCCGCCGTGATTGCGACGGTGTGCTCGAAGTGGGCTGCGAGCGACCCGTCCTCGGTCGAGATCGACCATTCGTCGTCATGAACATAGACCTCGGGCCGCCCGGCGGTGATCATCGGCTCGATCGCGAGCGTCATCCCCTCCGAGAGCAGCGGACCGCGGCCCGGCTGACCGAAATTCGGGATGTGCGGGTCCTCGTGATAGGAGCGACCGACGCCGTGGCCGACGAGGCTGCGAACGACCGCAAAGCCCTGTCCCTCGACGTGGTGCTGCACGGCTGCCGAGATGTCGCCGACGCGATTCCCCGGCTGTGCCTGCGCAATGCCGGCGATGAGCGCGTCGCGGCCAGCCTCGAGCAGCCGCTGACCGATATCGCTCACCTCGCCGACGCCGAAGGTGTAGGCGCTGTCCGCGATGTACCCGTTGAGCGTGACGCCGACGTCGATCGTGATCAGATCTCCGTCGGCCACCTCGTACGCGCCCGGGATTCCGTGCACGACCATCGCGTTCGGGGAGATACAGATCGCGGCCGGATAGCCGCGGTAGCCCTGCGAGGTCGGGATCCCGCCGTGGGAGCGGATCACCTCCTCGGCGATCCGGTCGAGCTCACCGGTCGTGATCCCGGGCTCGAGCTGCTCGCCGACGTGCGCGATCGTCTCGGCAACGACCCGGCCGGCGGCCGCCATCTTCGCGATCTCCTGTGCGGACTTGCGAATGATCATCGTGCCCCCACGGTATCCAACGCGCTCTGGATCTCGTTGGCCACTTCCTCGACGGACCGGCTCGCGTGCAGCGGCACGAGCTTTCCGGTCGCCCGGTAGTACTCGACCACCGGCTTCGTCTGCTCGTGGTAGAGGGAGAGGCGGCGTTCGATCGACTCCGGCGTGTCGTCGGTTCGACCTTCGTCGCGGGCGCGACCGAGCGCCCGCTTCTTGGCGGTCTCGTCGTCGAGATCGAAGAAGAAGACGACGGCGAGCGTGCGGCCGATCTCGTCCAGCACCCGGTCGAGCGCCTCGGCCTGGGCGAGGTTGCGCGGAAAGCCGTCGAGGATGAACCCCTCGCGAGCGTCGTCCTGCGCCAGGCGCTCCTGGATGATCCGGATCGTGGTGTCGTCCGGGACGAGCTCTCCTCGCGCCATGATCTCGCTCACGTCGCGCCCGAGCGGCGTCGCAGCGTCGAGCGCGCGAAACATCTCGCCGGTCGAGATATGCGGGATGCCGTGACTCTGCGCGATGCGCTTCGCCTGCGTTCCCTTCCCCGACCCTTGCGGGCCGAGCACGAGCACGTTCATCCTCGGCGGATCGCTATTTGAGGAAGCCTTCGTAGGAGCGCATCATCATCTGCGACTCCATCTGGCGCATCGTGTCCAGCGCGACGCCGACGGCGATCAGCACGGACGTGCCACCGAGCGCGCCGGCGGTTGACTGAGAGAAGCCGCCGTAACGGATGAAGAGCGTCGGCAGCGTCGCGACGAGCGCGAGGTAGATTGCGCCGGGCAGCGTCAACCGGGTGAGCACGCGGTCGAGGTACTGCGCGGTCGGCGGGCCCGGGCGGATGCCGGGGATGTAGCCGCCGTAGCGGCGGAGGTTGTCGGCCTGGTCGACCGGGTTGAACTGCACCGCCGTGTAGAAGTACGTGAAGATCACGATCAGGATTCCCTGCATCAGCATGTAGGGGATGTTCGTCGGCAGGAAGTACTTGTTGACGAAGTCCTGCGTCTGCGGGAAGTACTGGCCGACCGTCGGCGGGAACGCCATCACGGCGGCGGCGAAGATGACCGGGATCACGCCGGCCATGTTCACGCGCAGCGGCATGTAGGTCGACCCGCCTGCGGTCATGCGGCGGCCCACCATCCGCTTCGCGTACTGGATCGGGATCCGGCGCTGCCCCTCCTGGATGAAGACGATGGCGGCGATGATCGAGAGCGCAATGAGCGGGAAGAAGAGCTTCTCCATCGGCCCGCCGTTCCACCAGGCGGCAATGCCGATCGGCGCGCCGACGAGGATCGAGGCGAAGATCAGGAGCGAGATGCCGTTGCCGATCCCGCGCTTGGTGATCAGCTCGCCCATCCACATCAGCAGGGTGCAGCCGACGGTGAGGGTGAGGATGATCAGCGTCGTCCGGCCCAGGTTCGCGTCCAGCACGCCCTGACGACGGAAGAGGAAGGCATATCCGGTCGACTGCGCCGCGGCGAGCGCGACGGTCAGGTAGCGCGTGTACTGGTTGATCTTGGCGTACCCCGACTCGCCTTCCTTCTGCAACTCGGCGAGCCGCGGGATCACGACTGTCATCAGCTGCAGGATGATCGAGGCCGTGATGTACGGCATGATCCCGAGCGCGAAGATCGAGAACTGCGAGAGCGCGCCGCCGGAGAAGAGGTTGAGCAGGCCGAGGATCGTGCCGCCACGGCCCGAGAAGTAGTTGTTGATCGTCTCCGAGTCGACACCGGGCGCGGGGATCCAGGAGCCGAGGCGATAGATGGCGAGGATCATCGCCGTGAACAGGACCCGGCGCCGAAGCTCCGGAACGCGCCAGGCGTTGGCGAGCCAGCTGAACATCTATTCCTCCTCGGCGGGAGCCTCGGCCTCGGCCTCGACCCCGGCGACGGGCTCGTCGGCCTGAGTCTCCTCGGCGGTCTCGGGCTCCTCCGCGACCGGCTTCCTCACCTTGCTCTTCTTCTTGCGCGGATCCTTGGGCTCCTTGAGGGCAGTCGCGCTGCCGCCGGCAGCCGTGATCTTCTCGCGCGCGCTCGCCGAGAAGGCGTGCGCGGTGACGGAGAGCTTCTTGGTCAGGTCGCCGGTCCCGAGCACCTTCACGTCCGCCTTCGTGTTCTTGAGCAAGCCCTTTTCGACCATCGCCTCGATGCTGACGGTGTCGCCGTCGGCAAAGACACGATCGAGATCGCGCAGGTTGATCGGCTGTGAGTACGTCCGAAACGGTCCGATCGGCATCGCGTCGGCCGAGGTGTTACCGCGGAGCTTCGGCGCGCGCATGTCGAGCGGCATCTGGCCGCCCTCGAACCCGGCAGCCATCTTCTTCGAGCCGGCGCGGGACTTCTGCCCCTTGATCCCCCGGCCGGAGTAGCGGCCCTTGCCCGAGCCCAGGCCACGGCCGACCCGCTTGCGGTCCTTCCGCTCCTGCGCGGGCTTGAGAGTGTGGAGGTTGAGCTCTTCGGCCATTACGCGCCCTCGACGCTCACGAGATGAGCGACCTTTCTGAGCATGCCGGCGAGCTCCGGTGTCTCCTTGAGCTCGTTCGACTTGCCGATCCTCCCGAGCCCGAGCGCCCGCAGCGTGCCGCGGTTGCGTGGGTTCTGGCCGATCCCGCTCTTGATCTGCGTCACCTTGACCGTACTCACGAAGCGGTCTCCTCGACCTCGGTCGTGGCCTCGACGGTCTCGGGTGCAGGCACGGCCTCGGGCTCGACGGGCGTCTCAGTCGGCGCGCGCCAGGGCAGCACCTCGGCGATGGTCTTGCCGCGCATCTTCGCGACGTCCTCCGGCCGGCGCAGCTTCTTGAGGCCGTCCACCGTCGCCTTCGCCATGTTGATCGGGTTCGTCGTGCCGAGGCTCTTGGCGAGCACGTCCTTGATGCCGGCGAGCTCGAGCACCGCACGCACTCCGCCGCCGGCGATCACGCCGGTTCCCTCGGAGGCGGGCCGGATGAACACTCTGGCGGCGTCGAAGCGTCCCAGGATCTCGTGGGTGACGGTCGTGCCGTGCTTCGGCACCGTGAACAGGTTCTTCTTCGCGTCGTCGACGGCCTTCGAGATCGCGAGCGGAACCTCGCGCGCCTTGCCGTAACCGACGCCGACACGGTCGACCTCGTCGCCGATCACGACGAGCGCCGTGAACGAGAAGCGCCGGCCGCCCTTGACGACCTTGGCGACACGGTTGATCTCGATCACGCGCTCCTTGAGCTCGCGCACTTCCTCGCGGGCGATCACTTCACGCTCGACAACACTCAAAACTTCAGACCCCCTTCACGCGCCGCCTCTGCGAGCGCCTTGACGCGTCCGTGGTACAGGTAGCCGCCGCGGTCGAACACGACGGTCTCGATCCCGGCCTTCTTCGCGGCCTCGGCAATCGCCTTGCCGACCTCGGCTGCTTGGGCCGACTTGTTGCCCTTGAACGACTTCTTCAGGCCGAGCCAGCTCGTGCCGGCGAGCGTGCGGCCGGTCTCGTCGTCGATCAGCTGGGCGAAGATTCCTTTGTTCGAGCGGAAGACGGCGAGCCGCGGCCTCTCCGCGGTGCCCGCAACCTTCCCGCGAACCCGGCGATGGCGGCGCTCGCGCGCCTGGCGCGTGGTGACGGTACTCATGCGCGCTTCCCGACCTTCCTGCGAACGACCTCGTCCTGGTAGCGGATCCCCTTGCCCTTGTAGGGCTCGGGCGGGCGAACCGAACGCACCTCGGCCGCGGTCTGGCCGACCTGCTGCTTGTTCGTGCCCTTGACGATCACCTGGGTCGGCACGGGCACCTCGAAGCTGATCCCGGGTCGCGGCTTGATCACGACCGAGTGCGAGTAGCCGACGTTGAGCTCCAGGTCGGTGCCGCGCAGGGCTGCGCGGTAACCGACGCCCTGGATCTCGAGGTGCTTCTCGAAGCCCTTCGTGACGCCCTCGACCATGTTCGCGATCAGCGTGCGGGTGAGGCCGTGGAGCGCGCGGTCCTCGCCCCGCTCGGTCGGCCGGGTGACGACGATCGCGCCGTCGCCCTGCTCGATCTTCATCCGCGCCGGGACGACCTGATCGAGCTCGCCCAGCGGCCCGTTCACCTGCACGCGCCCAGGGGAGATCGCCACGTTGACCGTGGTCGGAATCTCGATGGGCTGTCTGCCGATTCGACTCATGGGTTACCAGACGAAAGCGATCACTTCGCCGCCGATGCCGCGCTCTGCGGCCTGGCGGCTCGTGATCAGGCCGGTGGACGTGGACAGGATCGCGGTGCCGAGCCCGCCCAGCACGCGCGGCAGGCGGTCCTTGCGCGCGTAGACGCGGCGGCCGGGGCGCGAGACGCGCTTGACACCCGTGATCACGCGCTGCCGGTTCTTGCCGAACTTGAGCTCGACGACGAGGGTGGAGTACGGCTGGCCCTCGACCTCGACGACACGGAAGTCTTTGATGTAGCCCTCGTCCCGAAGGACGCGGGCGATCTCCTCCTTGATGCGGGAGGTCGGCATCTCGGCGGTGTCGAGCATCGCCTTGTTGGCGTTGCGGATCCGCGTGAGCATGTCTGCGATCGGGTCGGTCAGCATCGCTTCTCTCCTACCAGCTGCTTTTTGTCATGCCCGGAATGGAGCCGTTGTGCGCGAGCTCGCGCAGGCAGATCCGGCAGAGGCCGAACTTCTTGAACACCGCGCGCGGGCGGCCGCACTTGTTACAGCGGGTGTAGGCGCGCGTCTTGAACTTCTGCGGACGCTTCTGCTTGACGACGAGGGACGTCTTGGCCATGCGCTACTGGTCCTTCCTGTCTTCGGACGCGAACGGGAGCCCGAGGCCGCGCAGCAGCGCGAAGGCCTCCTCGTCCGTCTTCGCCGAGGTTGTGATCGTCACGTCGAGGCCCCGGATCGACGCGACAGAGTCGTAGTCGATCTCCGGGAAGATGATCTGCTCGCGCACGCCGAGCGAGTAGTTGCCGCGCCCGTCGAACGAGGCCGGGTTGAGGCCGCGGAAGTCGCGGATGCGTGGGAGGGCGATCGACACGAGCCGGTCGAGAAACTCGTACATGCGGGCGCCGCGCAGCGTCACCTTCGCGCCGACGGCCATCCCCTCGCGGAGCTTGAAGCTCGCGATCGACTTCCGTGCCTTGCGCACCTGTGCGCGCTGGCCGGCGATCGTCGTCAGCTCCTCGATCGCCGAGTCGAGCGCCTTTGCGTCGGTCTTCGCGTCGCCGACGCCCATGTTCAGGGTGATCTTCTCGATGTGCGGGACCTGCATGATCGACTTCAGCTCGAGCTCCTCCTGCAGCTGCGGTCGCAGCTCGGAGTAGAGGTCCTTGAGGCGCGGGCTGTAGGTCGCAGTCGCCATTTACTTGTCCACTTCCTGGCCGCAGCCGTCTCGCTTGCAGACGCGCACGCGGACCGTCTCGCCCTTGATCTCCTTGGCCTTCATTCCGACGCGGGTCGGGAGCTTGCAGACCGGGCAGACGAGCATCACGTTCGAGACGTCCACGGGCGCCGCCATCTCCAGGCGGCCGCCGGGAGTCATCTGCGTGCCGCCCATTCGGTTGGAGTCGCGGAGCGGCTTCGGGCGCGTATGCCTCGTCATCACGTTCAGGTTCTCGACGAGGACGCGGCCGTCGCTCGGGCGCGCCTCGATGATCCGGCCCTGCTTGCCGCGATCCTTGCCGGCGAGGATCTGCACGAGATCCCCCTTCTTGATCTTCATCTTCACTGTCATGTTTCTCAGAGCACCTCTGGGGCCAAGCTGACGATTTTCATGAAATTCTTCTCGCGCAACTCGCGGGCGACTGGCCCGAAGATGCGCGTCCCGCGCGGGTTGCGCGCGGCGTCGATGATCACGGCTGCGTTCTCGTCGAACGCGATCTGCGTGCCGTCGTCGCGGCCGTAAGGCTTCTTCGTCCGGACAACGACCGCCCTGACGACCTCGCCCTTCTTGACCGCACCCTGCGGCGTCGCCGACTTCACGGTACCTACGATCACGTCGCCGACGCGGGCATAGCGCCGCTTTGAGCCACCCATGACGCGGATGCAGAGGATCTCGCGCGCGCCGGTGTTGTCGGCGACGCGAAGCCTTGACTCCTGCTGGATCACTTCGCAACCTCGACGATCTCGGCCAGGCGCCAGTTCTTCGTCTTCGAGACCGGACGTGTCTCGATGATCTTGACGATGTCGCCGATCTTGGCCGCGTTCTGCTCGTCGTGGGCGTGGAATCGCTTCGACTGGCGGATGACCTTCTTGTACTTCCGGTGCGCCTTGATCGTGTCGACCTTGACGACGATCGTCTTCTCGCCCTTGTCCGAGACGACCGTGCCGAGACGCTCCTGGCGGCGGCCGAACTCGCTCTCGGGCTTCGGGATCCGGACGATCGGCTTGCGCTCGGCCGCCTTCTCGCGCTTGACTCGACCCTTCTTCGTGCTCGGGCGGAGCGCGCGCGGCAGCTGCTTGCGCTTCGGCTTCGGCCCTGATTGCGGGGCTGGCGCAGCGGGCTCGGCTTCGGCAGCAGGCTCCTCGGCGGCGGGTTCCTCGTCGGCTACAGGCTCCTCGACGACCGGCGCCTCAGCCACGGGCTCGGCCTCGGCGACAGGCTCCTCGACGGGAGCCTCCTCGGCCACCGGCTCCTCGGCTACGGGCTCCTCGGCCACAGGCTCAGGCTCGGCCTCGGCGACCGGCTCCTCAGCGGGAGCCTCCTCCGCCACCGGCTCCTCGACGACCGGTTCGGGCTCAGCCGCAGGCTCGGCCACCGGCTCCTCGACAGGAGCCTCCTCAG
>JAXIPI010000368.1:0-12963 GCA_045403015.1 Gaiellaceae bacterium
GCTCACGATCACCGTCGTGACGCCGCGGATCGGAACGGCCGCAACCATTGGCCTGCTGATCGCGGGCCAGCTCGCGATGGGGGTCGCGATCGATACGTACGGCCTCTTCGGCGTCGACAAGGTCGCGCTCAGCTGGCCACGCGTCCTCGGCGTGCTCCTGTTGGCCGCAGGCGCCCTGCTTGCACTGCGGCGCTAGGTCACCGGCCGCCCTAGAATCGCGGCCATGACCAGCGCACCGATTGTCCTCGTTCCCGGGTTCTGGCTCGGTGCGTGGGCGTGGGATGAGGTGGCCACCGCGTTGCGTGGCGACGGCCACAACGTGGCCGCGGTCACGCTCCCAGGTCTCGAGTCGGCCGACGCCGACCGATCCGCGGTCACGATGGCGGACCACGTCGACGCAATCCGCGAAGCGGTCACGGCGGCGGGGGCTCCCGTTGTGCTCGCCGTCCACAGCGGCACCGGGTTCGCCGGCTACACCGCGAGCGACCGAGTCCCCGAGCGAATCGCGGCGATGGTCTACGTCGACTCCGCCCCTGGAATCGGCGCGATGGACCCCAACTTCCAAGGCGTCGACATGCCCCTGCCCTCGCCCGAGGAGCTCGCCGAGAACGAGAACCTCGACGGGCTCAGCGAGGAGCAGCTCGAAACCTTCCGACAGCGGGCGGTTCCACAACCGGGCGGCGTCCTGCGCGAGGGAGCCGAGCTGTCGAACGACGCGCGTCGCGACATCCCGAGCACCATCATCTGCACGGGGTTCCCGTCCGAGAAGGTGAAGGCCTACGCCGAGGAGCACAACCCGGCGTGGCTCGGCGGCCTCGCAGAGCTGCAAGACGTCACCTGGATCGACCTGCCGACGAGCCACTGGCCGATGTGGTCACGGCCGCAGGAGCTCGCGGACCTCATCGGGGACGTCGCCAAGGCTCACGCCCCCAGCGATTAGGGGGCGTCGCCGGCAACCGGCAGGCAGACCGTAAAGCGGGTGCCCTCGCCGAGCGTGGAGTCCATCCAGATCGCGCCGCCGCTCTGGCTCACGATCCCGTGGACGGTCGAGAGGCCGAGGCCGGTTCCCTCCCCCACGTCCTTCGTCGTGAAGAACGGCTCGAAGACCTGGTCGACGAGATCTGAGTCCATGCCGATGCCGGTGTCGCACACGGTGAGCGTGACGTAGAGACCCGGAACGAGGTCGGGGTGTGGCAGCTCGTCGTCCTCGCCGAGCCTCAACGGCTGCGTACGCAGGGCGAGACTCCCACCGTTCGGCATCGCGTCGCGAGCGTTGAGTGCGAGGTTGAGAACGACCTGCTCGAGCTGAGTCGGGTCGGCCAGAGTGAGGCCGAGCTCCGGGTCGAGCGACGTCGAGAGCACGACATCCTCGCCGAGCATGCGCTCGAGCATCGTCGCCATCCCTTCGACGATCTCGTTGAGATCGATTTGCTGCGGCCGCAGCACCTGCTTGCGGCTGAACGCGAGCAGCTGACTCGTCAGCGACGCAGCACGATCGGCAGCACGTGCGATTTGCTCGACGCAGTCTCGTCCCGGCTCGGTACCGGCGTCGAAGTCGATCAGCATCAACTCGGCGTAGCCGCGGATCGCGGTAAGCAGGTTGTTGAAGTCATGTGCGATTCCGCCTGCGAGCCTGCCCACCGACTCCATCTTTTGCGCCTGGCGCAACTGCTCTTCGAGGCGCTGGCTGTCGGTCACGTCGCGAGCCGTGGCGAGGATGTGCTGTGGTTCGCCGTCGGGGCCGACGATCACGCTCGCGCTCGCTTCGAGCAGGATCCAACCGCCGTCAGCGTGGCGGACGCGGGCGGTTGTGGTCGCGAGCGCGCCTTGCACCGCCTTCGAGAACATCTCCTCGGCACCGGCAACGTCATCAGGGTGTACGAGCGCTGCGAAGTAGGTCCCGACCATCTCCCGCGGCTCGACGCCCAGCGTTCCGACGACCGAGGGCGAGATGACGATGATCGTGCCCTCGAGGTCGATGACGCTGATCAGGTCGGTCGCGCTGTGGACGATCTGGCGGTGAAGCTCGTCGCTCTGCTGCAGAGCGCTGTAGAGCCGTGCGTTCTCGAGCGCCAGCGACGCGAGCTGCGCAAACCGCTCCACGAGCGCCACCTGTGCCGGGCCGAATGTGCGCCCAGGCTCCTCGTACGCGAGGCCGATGACGCCGATGATCTCTCCTGCCGCGCGGAGCGGCACGCCGACGGTCGCGCAGAAGTCGCCGGGGTTGTAGCCGCCGGCGCGGCCCGTCCAGACCGAGTAGTCGTCGATCGACATGCTCTTGCCCGACTCCCAGACCCGGCCGGCGATTCCCTCTCCGCGACGCATGACCGAGGGGCCGAGCTCCTCCAGGAGGCCGAGCTTCACGGCCGTGCGCAGCACTTCGCCCGTGTCGTCGACGAGCGCGAGAAACCCGTGCGGGGTGCCGACCAGCGAGCAGGCGTTGTGCATGATCCGCGTCAGAACGCTGTCAAGATCGAGTCGCTCGAGCAGGCCGACCGTCGTTGTGTGCAGAGCGTCCAACTCGCTGTTCCGCGCGTTCAGAGTCTCGAAGTCGCGCGCAGCGCGCAGCGCCATCGTCGCCTGGTTGGCGAAGGTACGGAGGGCCTGGAGGCGCTCGCGCGACGGCAGCATCGAGTCGGATGGATCGTCGGCCCAGACGAACCCGCTGCGCGAGCCATCTCTCTCGATCAGTGGCACGAGCAGCCAGTGGTTCGACCACGCGCGCGGGCCTGCGCCTCCCCGCGCGGACTCGTACGTCGAGCAGTCGCCGACGAGAGCCGTCGCGACTGTGTCTTCGATCAGGTAGCACCCTTCGATCTCGAACTCCGGGACGAGCAGCAGATCCAAGTCGGCGTCAGTCAGGGCGAAGTCCAGTCCGGGATCGTTCGGCTCCCAGCCCGCGGTTCCCGACGGAGAGAAGCTGGCGCCGTGCGCAAGGCAGACAGCGACCTTCTCGAACTCGAGCGCCTCCTGAATTCCGCGCGCGACGTTCTCGAGCACCGAGTCGGCCGTATCGAGGTCGACCAGCGAGGCGGAGACGTCGAGCAGACGGCGCAGCGCCGTCCGGTCATGCGCGGCCTCGGCAGCGACCTGGACGCCCTCGTAGGCCGCGATCACATGCTCAGCGAATGCGACGAGCACGTCGAGGTCCTCGTCCGAGGGCCGGAGGCCAGACTGCGGCTCGTCGACGGACACAACGCCGAGCAGCGTTCCGTCAGCACCGCGCATCGGGACAACCAGGGCGTCCTCGGGGTGCCAGGCGTTGGGATCCAAGCTGATGGAGAGATCCGGGACATGTGAGGGGAGGTCCGCCCAGACGGCCTCGTCATGCGGGATTAGGTAGGCGCCGCGCCGGAGGAAGCGCTCAACCAGAAGGGGCGTCCAGGCACCCTCGGGCCGCGTCGTTCCGAGCAGCGCCTCGCGCGCCGATTCGTTCCCGTGCACCGTCGTCACCTCGAAGTCCCCTTCGGCAGGTCTGTAGAGGTTGATCGCCACAGTGCCCCAGCCCAGAGACTCCGAAATCGTCTCCGCGATCCCGTCGACAAGCCGCGTCAGGTCGCGCTCGTCGCGGACGAGCCGCGTGACCTCGAGCAGCCCCCGGAATCGGGGGAAGGTGGGGAGTGGCTCGATGTGCAGGGACATACGTCCCACGTGATCGGCGCCGCGCTGGCTGGATTAAGCCGTGTCGAGACGGATCAGAGGCCGGCGATGTCGTCGGGCCGAACCGGAACGCGCGTCAGCTCGCGTCCGGTTGCGGCGCGCAGCGCGGAGACAACGGCTGCGGTGGAGACGACCGTGGGCGGCTCACCGACGCCTTTCAGACCGTACGGCGCATCGGGCTCCGGGTCCTCGATCAGCACGGTCTCGACCGGAGGCATGTCGAGCGTCGTGGGGATCAGATAGTCCGTGAAGCTCGCGTTCGTGATCAGCCCGTCGCTGGTCCGGATCTCCTCCATCAGCGCGAGCCCGAGTCCCTGCGCGGTGCCACCCTCGATCTGGCCCTCCACCGCCAGCGGGTTGATCGCCTTGCCGACGTCCTGTGCGGTGCCGATCCAGACGATCCGCGAGAGGCCGAGGTCGACGTCGACTTCCGCGACGACGCGCATCGCCGCGACGGCGAAGGAGACGTGAGCGCGCTCGCCGGTGACCTGGCCAGTCTCCGGGTCGAGCGGCGTCGTGGGCAGGTGCCGGTAGACGCGCTCCACGTCCACGTCGCCGCCCACACGCTTCTGCTCGTCGAGTGCTGCCCGGCAGGCGTCGCGCACCGCCCCCGCGGCCATCCAGGTCATGCGCGACGCCGAGGCAGAGCCGGCGGACCCGACGTGCGCCGTGCCCGGCGGCGCGAGCGCCACGGCGTCGGTTCCGAGCTCGGTGCGCGCAACCTGAAGGATCACGTCGGTGACGCCCTGCCCGACCTCGGCTCCGGCGCAGTGGACCTCCGCCGAGCCGTCGGCGCGCAGGATCACCCGGGCGGCGGCGTAGTCGTCGAAGCCCTCGGAGTAGCAGATGTTCTTGTAGCCCACGGCGAAGCCCACCCCGCGCTGCACGCCTTCGCCGCGCGTCGTGTTCCCTGCTCCGCCCGGCAGGCGGATCGCCTCGCGCGGCAACTGCTCGGGCGCCGGCACCGGCAGCTCGGCGGCTCGGCGGATGACCTCCGCCACCGGCAGCGAGCCCGTGATCGGCTGGCCGGTCGGCAGCAAATCACCGGGGGCAAGCGCATTCAGGAGCCGAAGCTCGACCGGGTCGATCGAAAGCTCGGCCGCCAGCTTGTCCATCTGCGCTTCGGCGGCGAAGCACGTCTGCACGGCGCCGAAGCCGCGCATCGCACCGCACGGCGGGTTGTTCGTGTAGACGCACGTCGACTCGATCAAGGCATTCGCGACCCGGTAGGGGCCGACGGCGAAGGAAGCCGCGTTCGACGTGACCGCAGTCGAGCTCGACGCGTACGCGCCGCCGTCGAGCAGGATCGCCATCCGGACGTTCACCAGCTCGCCGGCCCGGGTCGCACGGTGCTCGCACCAGATCCGCGCGGGGTGCCGGTGCACGTGGCCGAAGAACGACTCCTCGCGGTTGTAGACGATCTTCACCGGGCGTTTCGTGTGCAGCGCGAGCATGGCACCGTGGATCTGCATCGAGAGGTCCTCGCGGCCGCCGAAGGCGCCGCCGACACCGGCGAGGTGGATGCGCACCAGCTCGGGCGCGAGGCCGAGGCACGGCGCGACCTGGTCGCGATCGACGTGCAGCCACTGGGTTGCGACGTAGATGTCGACGCCGCCCTCGCCGTCCGGCACCGCGAGCCCGGACTCAGGCCCGAGGAACGCCTGATCCTGGATGCCGATCTCGTAGACGCCGCTCACGGAGACATCGCCCTCGACGTCCGGATCGCCGTGCCGAATGACAATGTGGCGGACGACGTTCGCCCGCGGGTCGTCGCGGTAGCCGTGCGCCATCGTCGGACGATCCGGATGGAGCGGCGGCTGCTCGGTCGCCTGCTCCATGTCCGTGACCGCCTCGAGCGCCTCGTACTCCACGCGGACCGCGGCGGCGGCCCGCCGCGCCTGCTCCGGCTCCTCCGCGGCGACGAGCGCCACGGGCTCGCCGTAGTAGCGGACGCGGTCCGCAGCGAGCACCGGCTGGTCGGCGAACTCGAGGCCGTAGGTCTTCTGGCCCGGCACGTCGGCGTGAGTGAGCACGGCGTGCACTCCGGCCATCCTCAGCGCCGCGGAGATGTCGAGCTCGACGAGCTTCGCGTGCGCATGTGGGCTGCGGACGGTGACGCCCCAGAGCATCCCGGCCGCGTGCAGGTCGCTCGAGTACTGAAACTCGCCCGTCGCCTTCGGTGTCGCGTCGTGCCGCGTGCCACGGTCGCCGACGCGTGCGCGCCGAAGCTCCGCCTGTTGCTGCTGCGTCGTCGTCATGCGCGGGCCGCGAGGCGGACGGCGTCGAAGATCTTCGCGTAGCCCGTGCAGCGACAGAGGTTCCCAGAGAGCTCCTCCCGGATCACGTCGTCGCTCGGATTCGGGACACGCTCCAGCAGGGCTGCGGTCGCGACGATCAGCCCGGGCGTGCAGAAGCCACACTGGACGGCGCCGGCATCGACGAACGCCTGCTGGACTGCGTGCAGGCCGCCCTGCGAGCGCAGCCCTTCGACGGTCGTCACCTCGTGTCCATCCGCCTGCGCGGCAAGGACGAGGCAGGCGCAGACGAGCTCGCCGTCGAGGAGCACCGAGCACGAGCCGCACTCGCCCTGCTCGCACGCGTTCTTCGAGCCGGGCAGGTCGAGCGTGTCGCGCAGCGTCGTCAGGAGGCTCTCGCCCGCCCAGACGTCAGCCTCGCGCGCGTCCCCGTTGACCACCAGCCGGATCTTCATACGAGCACCCGATCCAGAGCGCGCTTGGTGAGGACACGCAGCGCATGGCGCCGGTAGGCGGCCGTGCCGCGGACGTCGTCGATGGGGCTCGCGGCGTTCGCAACGAGGTCGGGGAAGTCGGCGCGCGCATCGAGCGGTGCTGTCACGAGGGCCGGAACAGGCCCCGCCGAGCCGTACGCCGCTCTCAGCTCGCCCCGCTCACGATCGGCGAGGACCGCGAGCGAGCAGACGGCGATCACCATCGCATTTCGCGGCCCGATCTTCATGAATGTCTGTGGCTGCCCACTCGGGTCGATTCGGACCGCGAGCACCAGCTCGTCCTCCGCAAGCGCGTTGCGCTTCGGGCCGAGGAAGAACTCGGTCAGCGGCAGTGTGCGGACGCCACGGACGCTGCCGATCTCGACGGTCGCGTCCTCCACCAGGAGCGGTGGGTGCGCGTCGCCGGCCGGCGAGGCAGTGCCGAGATTGCCGCCGATCGTCCCGCGGTTCCGGATCTGCGGCGAGCCGACGGTTCGGGAGGCCTCGGCGAGCGCGGGCAGGAGCTCCGCCAGCGCGGGCTTCATCGCCTCGGTGTACGTCAGGCCCGCGCCGAGGCGGAGTGAACCGTTGTCCCGCGTCCAGCCCTTCAGCTCTGGAACCTCGGCCAGGTTGAGGATCGTCTCGGGCCGGGTGCGGTCGAAGTTGAGCTCGACGAGGAGGTCGGTGCCGCCGGCGATCGGACGCGCGTCGGGCCGCTCCGACTTGAGCCGGAGCGCCTCGTCCAGCGTGCGGGGCGTGATGACTTCCACGCTGGCAAAGATACGGTACGCAGGCATGAAGTCCCTGCTCGCCGACGCACACGTGCTGACGATGGACGACGCGGAGGCAGAGCACCCGGACGGCTGGATCCGGATCGAGGACGGCTTCGTGCTCGAGGCCGGCGGCGGACAAGCGCGTTGGGCTCGGCGGTGCGGTCGTCACGCCCGGCCTCGTCAACACCCACCACCATCTCTACCAGACGCTCACGCGTGCCCGGGCCCAGCAGGCGACGCTCTTCGAATGGCTTGTCGAGCTCTACCCGACCTGGGCCGGGATCGACGCCGAGGCGGAGTACGCGGCGGCGCGCACCGGGCTCGCGGAGCTGATGCTCTCGGGCTGCACGACCGTCTTCGACCATCACTACGTCTTCCCGCGCGGCCGCTCTGGGTTCGTCGAGGCGGAGGTCCAGGCGGCTCGCGAGCTCGGCTGTCGCATCGTCGCCTCCCGCGGTTCCATGGACCTCGGCGTCTCGGACGGCGGTTTGCCGCCCGACGAGCTGGTGGAGGACGTCGATGCGGTGCTCGTCGAGACGGAGCGCCTCGCCGGCGAGCTGCACGAGACCGGCCCGGGCGCATTCGTTCAGATCGCCGTTGCCCCCTGCTCGCCCTTCTCGGTGACCGGCCGGCTGATGACCGAGTCAGCGGAGCTCGCGCGCAGGCTCGGCCTGAAGCTGCACACCCATCTGGCGGAGACGATCGAGGAGGAGGCGTACTGCAAGGAGCTCTACGGCTGTACCCCCGTCGAGTACCTCGACAGCCTCGGCTGGCTCGACGGCGACGTCTGGTGTGCGCACTGCGTCCATCTCTCGGCCGCCGAGATCGGCCGCTTCGCCGAGACCGGCACGGGCGTCGCCCACTGCCCGACCTCGAACCTGCGGCTCGGTGCGGGGGTGGCGCCGGTGCGGGCGATGATGGACGCCGGCGTCCGCGTCGGGCTCGGCGTCGACGGCTCGGCGTCGAACGAGCGCAGCCATCTCTTCAACGAGGTGAAGCAGGCGCTTCTGGTGGCGCGCGGGCGCGGCGGGCCGCAGGCGATGACGGCGCGCGAAGCGCTCCGCCTGGGAACGCGCGGTGGAGCGGAGGTGCTCGGACGGGGCGACATCGGTTCGATCGAGCCCGGAAAGTGCGCCGACCTCGCTGTGTGGGCGACGGACGGGCTCGAGCTCGCCGGCGCCGCGGATCCGGTCGGGGGTCTCGTCCTAGCCGGCGCGCACCGCGTCGACCGTCTCTACGTGGGCGGCGAGCTCGTCGTCCGCGGCGGCGCGCTCGTCCGCGCCGACGAGGGCGAGATCGCGAGCGCGCACCGCGCGCAGGCGAGGAGATTCGCCCCGTAGTAAGTTCGCTCGGTGATCTCGCTGTCCACCCACGTGCTCGACACGGGAGCCGGAAAGGCTGCCGACGGCGTGCTGATCGTCCTCTACCGGGGCGACATGTTCATGGCCGAGACCCGGACCGACGACGACGGCCGTGCTCGTCTTGCCGAGAACCTCGACCCGGGCTCCTACAGGCTCGTCTTCCATCCACCTTCACCGTTCTTCCGGCGCGTCGAGCTCGAGGTTGAGCTGGCGGAGGGCCACTACCACATCCCGCTCCTCGTGTCGCCCTACTCGTGCGCGAGCTACCGCGGCAGCTGAGCGCCGCCGAGCTGACGCCGCTCTTCTCGGGGCGGACGCGCTTCGTCGAGGAGCTCTCCGGGCACGAGAGCCCGCTCCAGGTCGCGGAGGACGTCGCGCTCGCTCTGCCCGAGGCCGATCAGGTCGCCGCGCTGGCGACCCACCCCCGGATCGGCGAGCCCTCGGAGGAGCAGCGCGGTGCCGAGCCGGAGGTGCTCGAGGAGCTCGCGCGCCTGAACGAGGTCTACGAGGAGCGCTTCGGCTTCTCTTTCGTCGTCTTCGTGAACGGCCGCACGCGGGCCGAGCTTCTCCCCGTGCTGCGCGAGCGGCTCGAACGGGACCGGGCCAAGGAGCTCGAGACAGGGCTGCGCGAGCTCTGTGCGATCGCGAGGAACCGGTGGACTCGGACTACCTGAGAGAGCTCGCTGACCTCGTGCTGCGGATGCTGCACGTGGTCGCGGGGATCGCATGGATCGGGGCGTCCTTCTACTTCATCCGGCTCGACCTCGGGCTCGCGCCGCCCAAGGAGCCCAAGGAAGGAGTCGCCGGCGAGTACTGGGGTGTGCACGGGGGCGGCTTCTACCACTCGCAAAAGTACAAGGTCGCGCCGGCGAAGCTCCCCGAGCACCTCCACTGGTTCAAGTGGGAGGCATACACGACGTGGCTCTCCGGCTTCGCTCTCCTCGTCGTCCTCTACTGGCTGGACGCGGGCGACCGCCTCGTCGATCCGGCCGTCGCCGACCTCAGCGCGATCCAGGCAGTCGGTCTCTCCGCCGCCGGGCTCGCGCTCGCCTGGCTCGTCTACGACGGTGCGTGCCGTGTCCTCCGGAGCGACCGGCTCGTGGCGGTCGCGGTCGCCGTCCTCGTGACGCTCTCGGCCTACGCCGCAGGCCAGCTCTTCGCCGCGCGGGCCTCGTTCCTCCAGGTCGGCGCGATGCTCGGGACGATCATGGCGGCGAACGTCTTCTTCGTGATCATCCCCGCGCACTGGGAGCTCGTCCGGGCGAAGCAGCAGGGGCGCGAGCCGGATCCGGCGCCGGGGCTCCGGGCGAAGCAGCGGTCGGTTCACAACAACTACCTGACGCTGCCGGTCGTCTTCACGATGCTGGCAGGTCACTTCCCGCTCGCCTTCGGGCAGAAGCGTGCGTGGCTCGTCCTGCTCGCGATCTTCGCCCTGGTCGTCGCCATCCGGCACTTCTTCAACCTCTGGCATACCGGACGGCGCGCCTGGTGGATCCTCGGCGCGGCGGCGGCCGGCGCAGTTGCGCTGGCGTTCGCGCTCGCGCCCGACGACACACCCGTGACCGCAGTCCCCGACGACGCGGTCGCGCAGAGCATCGTCGCGGAGCGCTGCCAGACCTGCCACTCCGGCGTGTCGGCACCGCTCGGCGTGCGACTCGAGAACCTGGCTCAGATGGAGCAGCACGCGGGCCAGATCGAGACGATGGTCTCGTCGCGCGCGATGCCGCCCGGCAACGCAACCGGCCTCACTGACGCCGAGCGCGAGCAGCTCGTCGCCTGGGCTGCGGCGCACTAGGGAGGCCTGACGGAACGTCGCTCAGCCGATGTTTCGTCAGGCCTTCCTAGATAAGGTCCGGCAGTGCTGGAGATCACCGCCGCCGGAATGCGCTTCGTCGCGCGCTGGGAGGACGAGCTTGCGCCCAAGACGGTGGCGGCCTTCAAGGCGATCCTGCCGTTCGACGACCGGATCATCCACTGCCGCTGGAGCGGCGAGTCGAACTGGATCCCGTGGGGAGACCGCGATCTCGGGATCGGCCCCGAGAACGCGACGAGCTATCCGCACCCGGGGGAGCTGGCTCTGTACCCCGGCGGCCAGAGCGAAACGGAGCTCCTCTTCCCGTACGGCTACTGCTCGTTCGCGAGCAAGGCCGGACACCTCTGGGCAAACCACTTCGCCACCCTTGTCGAGGGGCAGGCGCAGCTCCGGGAGCTCGGCCGGCTGACGCTCTGGCAGGGCGCGCAGCCGATCTCGTTCAAGGAGACGTAGCTGCTGTTACGGAAGAGCGAGCAGTACGTACGCGTTCACGAGATCTTCCTTCCCCTTCATCCTCAGACCGATTCTCGGCTCCACTAGCGCGCCGGCGGGCAGCTCGGCATGAGTCTTCGCACCGATCAGGACTCCGCCGGGCGGGGCGAGGCCCTCCAGGCGCGAGCCCGTATTGACCATGTCGCCCACCATCGTGTACGCGACGTGACCGTCTCCTCCGATCTCGTGAACCACCGCCTCGCCGCTGTTCACGCCGATGCGCAGGCGCGGCCAGCCAGAATGCTCGTCCGCGAGAGCCTCCACTGCGCGCTGCAGGGCGAGAGCCGCGCGCGCAGCCTGGAGCGCGTGGTCGTGCTGATCGCCCCGGCTGTTGAACGTGGCGAGGATCCCGTCGCCGGTGAACTTCTCGACCTCGCCGCCGAACCGACGGGTGAGCAACGGCGCCGCCGTGCCCCAGTACGCATTCAGCACCGCCGCGACCTCGGCCGGCGATGACCGCTCGGAGAAGCTCGTGAAACCCACGAGGTCGCCGAAGAGGACGCTGATGTCCTGGCGGCGCTCGCGCGTGCTCGGCAGATAAAGAGATCGGAAACGCTCGTCACGCCATTCACGGCGGACGGCAAAGCCGATGACCAGATAGGCGAGGACGATCAGGCCGTGCCACTCCCACCAGCTCGCGTGCCATTTGCGCTCCCCGGTGAGCGCCACGCCGACCATCGCTTCGGAGAGCAACAGGAAACAGGCGATGACAGCCGTCGAAAGCAGCGTGGGGCGATGTCGGAACAGGCGCCAGTACCGAACGGCGCTCACCCCATAGACCAGCGTTCCGAGGATCGCCAGCGCGGCGAGCACGCTTCCCGTCGCAGCTTCGTGATTCGGCCCGCTGAGCGGCGGCAGGTTCGCGAGCGTCCACAGAAACCATACGGCCATGACGAACAGCACCGCTCCTCGGAACTTCCCACGGTGGCGGATCAACCACGGCCCGAGCTCGGGGCGCGCATCGACGAACGCCGAGCCCGCAGCGAAGAATGCGCTCACGAGCAGCCCGACGGGAATCGCAATCTGGAAGCCGGCTCGACTCTCGGAGAAGAGGACACCTGCCGTGCCGAAAGCGTGTAGCCCCATGAAGCCCCCGGTCGCCATGAACGCCAGGGACAGGAGCAACACGCGGGCATCGCCCCGTCGGTTGGCTGCCTCGCCTGCCGCATAGCCGAGCGCGAACGCGACACCGCCGACGAGGCCGAAGATGACGAAATGCGCCTGGTGGTTATGGAGCTGCGGGTCGAGCTGTGACCGAAGCAGCAGCGAGACGAACCCGACCAATGGGAGCATGACCGCGAGGAAGCCGGCGATCACAACCGCCGCCGTCCCCGTTCCAAGCCACGAGCGGCTCGGCCCCCGGGAGGGGCCGCTTCGCCAGGATCCGTGCACACGAAACTGTTCCAACCTCAGCATTCCTCGAGGATAGGACGCGCTCCCACGTCCGCGGATCGGCAGCGCGGACGACCTTGCATCCTCCTCGAGGACGATTTTTAGTCAGTTGACTCAGTCGCTTGCATACGGAGGTCGAAGCCGGCCGGGGCGTGGATGTTGACCATCCGCACCACCGCGTCCCCGCGATTCGCGAACGTGTGCTCGACCTGCGGCGGCACGAGCACGAACGTCCCCGGGCCGGCTACGACCTCCTCGCCTTCGACGCCGAAGGTCAACTCGCCCTCGAAGATGTAGAAGGAGTCGTCCTCGGCCGCGTGCGAGTGGGATGGCGGCCCGCCACTGTGCGGCTGGATCGTGATGATCGCGAGGTTGAAGCGGGGCGTGTCCACGCTGCGGGCGAGGAACTCGATGTTCCCGACGCGGTGCCCGTCTCCCGGCCTGACCACGACTGCCTTCACGTCACCAGTCTCCTCAATGCCCCGGTGAGGGCGTCGACGGCGAGTGCGATGTCCTCCGGCGAGCTGAGCTCGTCCGGGTTGTGGCTGATCCCACCGTTGAGCGAGCGGACGAAGAGCATTCCCGACGGCACGCCGGCCGTCGCGAGGATGCCTGCATCGTGGCCGGCGCCGGACGGGAGCTCGAGCACCGGCAGCCCGAGCGCCTCGACCTCGGCTCTGAGCGCCGCCCGGATCTCCTCGGCCATCGGTGATGGCTCGGTCCGCACCGGCGCCTCGATCTCGA
>JAXIPI010000385.1:0-14988 GCA_045403015.1 Gaiellaceae bacterium
CGGCATCGGTGGCCAGACGAACATGCCCTACGTCCTCGATCGCAACCCGTGCGGCTCGAGCTCCGGTTCCGGCGTCGTCGCGGCTGCTGATCTCGCGGTCGCCGCCGTCGGCACGGAGACGGACGGCTCGATCGTCTGCCCCTCCGGCGCCAACGGCGTCGTCGGGATCAAGCCGACACTCGGGTTGTGGAGCCGCGCAGGCGTCATCCCGATCAGCGCCGACCAGGACACAGCCGGCCCGATCGCCCGCAACGTGACCGACGCCGCGGTACTCCTCGGCGCAGCGACCGGCGTCGACCCGAACGACGCCGCAACCGCCGCTCAGACCGGCCACGCCTCCACCGACTACACCCAGTTCCTCGACGATGACGCGCTCGACGGCGCTCGCATCGGCGTCTGGCGTGACGGCACCTACAACCAGGAGGTGGTGGGCTCAGCCATCGAGCCGATCCTCGGCGACACGATCAACGCGCTCGAGGCCGAAGGCGCGACCGTGATCGACGGGACCGACATCGACCTGTCGGCGACCGCCGGCGAGTTCCCGGCGCTCCTGTGCGAATTCAAGACGGACATCGCGACGTATCTCGACACCTACGTCGACGGGACCAACCCGGTGACCCGTCAGCCGTATCCGCAGACCCTCGCGGAGCTGATCGCGTTCAACCAGGCCCATCCCAAGCTCGAGGGTCCCTGGAACGATCTCATCTTTGAGCTCGCCGAGGCGACCAACGGGCGGGACGCGGGTTGCGCCGCAACCCGTGCCGGCGTCACGCCACCCGTTCAGGACGCGATCGACGACCTCATGGAAGACGAGGACCTCGATGCGATCATCGCACTGACGAACGGCCCGGCCTGGCCAACGAACTCGAACCCTGACGAGGGCGATCTCGACGGCCGCTTCGGAGAGTTCTTCGTGGGCTCGTCTGCGGCGGCTGCAGTGTCGGGCTACGCCGACATCACGGTGCCCGCCGGCTACATCGAGGGTCTGCCGGTCGGGATCACCTTCATCGGCGGCCGCTGGGCCGAACCGGAGCTGCTCGGCTTTGCGTACGACTACGAGCAGGCGACGCACGTTCGTGTTCCGCCGCAGTTCATCCCCACGATTGGCGACGATCTGTTCCCCGGCGTGCCAACCCCGCCGGCGCAGTCGCAGCGGCAGCAGGCGACCGAGAGTCACCGCCATTTCGTCGCGCGCCTCCGCTAGAAACCCTGTCGCGGAGACAACGAAGCCCGGCCACTCGGCCGGGCTTCGTGCTGCTCCGCTCCGGCTCGGCGTGGGCGGCCAGACCAAGAACGCCTCGCCATTGACGTAAGACGTCGCGGCTTCGCCGACACCAATCGCTCCGACACCCCGACGACAAGGAGGAAGGGATGCCCTGGGGCGATTGGATCAACGAGCTGCCGACGGCGTTCTTCATGGTCGTGCACATCGCAGCGTTCGCGCTCGGCGCCGGCTTTGCCTGGATGGCGTTCAAGCGTGAGCTCCCACTCCTCGGGACGGCGTTCTCGCTCTTCGCCGCAGCCGAGCTGACCTACATGACCTACCACCTCGACTGGACCGTGTTCCTGTTCGCGCACACGATCGCCGAGGTCTTCGACCTGGTCGCGTTCGTGCTCGTCTTCGCAGCCGCGGTCTGGCAGGTCGCAGATGCACGCCGGCCGGCCTTCGAGTCGAGTCACTGATGCACCGTGTCCTCTCCGTCGCCCTGCTCGCCGCGCCCCTTCTCGGGGTCGCGGCGGGCTGCGGCGGCTCGGGTGACTCCGCTCCGGTCGCGACGACCGAGGTGTCAATGGCCAAGAGCTATCGCTTCGACCCCACGAAGATCGAGGTCGACGCCGGCTCGCGCGTCACCTGGACGAACGACGACAACTTCACCCATACGGTGCAGGTCGACGGGCAGGACGACCACAAGGTGGAGCGCGGCGACAGCGTCTCGATCACCTTCGTCGAGCCCGGCACCTACAAGTATGTCTGCACGCTCCACAGCCGGGACATGGACGGCGAGGTGATCGTCAGGTGATCACCCGCGCCGCGATCGAGCGCGACCTCGTCATCGTCACCTGTGCGATCAGCGCCGGGATCCATGCCGCGCTCATCCCGGATCACCTGGCGGAAGGCGCCGCGGCAGGCGCAGGCTTCGCGATCGCGGCCGCGCTCCTCACAGCGGTTGCGGTCGCGCTGACGCGGGTAGTAAGCACTGCAGCACTTGCCGGAGCGGCGGTGCTCTTCGTCGGGTTGCTCGTGAGCTACGCCTTCGCGGCGACGATTGGGCTGCCGCTTCTCCATCCGCACGCGGAAGGGACCGATGGGCTCGCCCTACTCACGAAGGCGGTCGAACTGGTCGGTTTGGTGGCTGCGACCCGTCTGCTTCCGCGACGTCAGCCGGCGTTTCACCGATACGCGCCGATCCCGCTGGGACTGACCATGCTGATCGGCGCCTTCAGCGCGTTCGCATCACTGGCCGTCTCGCACGGACACACGGTCTGATGCAACTCGCGTTGGTTGAGCCTATGGTCCGGTCAGTGGAACCGACCGTCCCGCAGCTCGAGATCGTCGATTATCCAACTCTCGACGAGGAGTCGCGCCGTTGGCTCGACGAGCTGCGGGGAGAAGGAGCCGTCAACGACGCGGCAGTCGCGCGGCTCCACGACCTGCTGCTCCGCGCCGCCCGCTTCGAAGTCGCCCGCCGTCGCCCAACGCTGCCGCACCTGCGTGGCGACGAGCTCGACGACATCGCGCTCGAGGCCGCTGACGATGCGGTGATGAGCGTGCTCAGGCGGTTGGACGACTTCCGAGGCGCCAGCCGATTCACCACCTGGGTCTACAAGTTCGCCCTGCTCGAGGCGGCGGTGAAGCTGCGGAAGCGCGCCTGGCAGGGTCGCGAGGTGCCGCTCGAGCCTGAGACCTGGTCGCTCATCTCGAGCGCGGATCTCGCACCTGACCTGGAGGCGGAGCAAAGCGAGCTCCTCTCCACTCTGCAACGTGCGATCGTCGATTTGCTGACGCCGCACCAACGCCGCGTGCTCGTGGCGCTCGCCCTCAACGGCGTGCCGATCGACGTCCTTGCCGACCGTCTCGGCACGAGCCGAGGCGCTCTCTACAAGACGCTTCACGACGCGCGTCGAAAGCTCCGCCGTCACCTGGACGAACGCGGGCTGTCCGTTGGATCCTTCCCGGAGGAGGCGAAGTGACCGAACGCCCCGACCTCAAAGACACACTGGGCCGGCTGCTCGGCCCCGCCGAGCCGGAAGTCGGCTGCGACGCGTGCTTCGAGCAGCTCGACCGGTACGTCGAGCTCGAGCTCACAGCCGCCGACGTGGATGCCGCACTCCCGGGCCTGCGCGCCCACCTCGACGGCTGCCCCGCCTGCCGCGAAGAGCACGAGAGCCTTCGCGCCCTCGTCAGCGGCGAGCAGACCTAGCGCTCGGCGCTCGATTCGTCGTCGGGCGCTTCGATCGGCTTCGTGTCCAGCGAGCGCTTGACGTCCTCGCGCGGGTCGACGTCCCCCACCGTCTCTTTGACCTCGCGCACGCCGCGCCCAAGTTGGCGCGCGAGCTCCGGAATCCGCTTCGAGCCGAACAGGAGCAGGAGGATGATTCCCAGCGCGATCAGCTCCCATTGACCAGGCACACACCCAGCATAGACAGCACGGAAAGATCCGCCGCAAGGATGACCCCGAATCGGCGGAACGGCCGACGCCGCCGTCGCCACGGCCGCGTAGCGTGCTCTTCATGAAGCGCACGCTCCTCCTCGGACTCCTCGCACTCGGGCTGATCCTCCTCGCGGTCGGCGCCTGGACGATCCAGGGCATCCGCTGGACAGTTCGCGGCGGGCGCAATCGACGCGAGCGTCTCGCCACGGCATAGTTCGGTCATGGACGTGAAGCTGGCCGAGGAATCTCTCTCGGGCTCGTGGCTGTCGACCCGGCTCGGCGTCGGCACACACCGGCTCGACGCGATGCGCCGCTCCGGCGAGCTGCTGGGAGTCCGGCGGCCGGGTGGACAGGATTACCTCTATCCAGCCTGGCAGTTCGCGCCGGACGGGAAGCCGCTCCCGGTGATCGCGCGTCTCGTCCGCGCAGGTCGTGAGGCCGGTCTGAGCGACGACCGGCTCTACGAGGTGCTTGTCGCGCGGACCGGAATCTCGGGCGACGCCCGCCTCGCCGACGCGCTGCGCCACGGCAAGGACGAGTACGTGCTCTCCATCGTTCGCAGCGGCTAGCGCCGTGGCGTTGGTCAGCCTCAACGCCGTCCGCAAGTCGTTCGGCAGCCGAACCGTGCTCGACGGCCTGGACTTCGCGATCGAGCCGCGCGCCTGTGTCGGCGTGATCGGCGCGAACGGGTCCGGCAAGTCGACCATGCTGCGGCTCATTGCCGGGCTCGAAGAGCCCGATGCGGGCACCTCGGTCCGCCGCCGCGGGATCGTGATCTCGTTCCTGCCGCAGCATCCGCTCGGGGACGAGCGGAACGCGCTCGAGACGGTTCGCGCGGCCCGGCCCGATCTGGATGAGCTCGACCGCGACTTGCATCGAATCTCCGAGCAGCTCGCGTCACCGGAGCTCGCTGCGGATCTGGACAAGATGTCGCGCGTTCTGCGTCGCCAAGAGGAGCTGGTCGACCGCTGGGAGCAAGCCGGAGGTCCGAGCGTCGACGGCCGCGGGCGGGCGATGCTGCTCGACCTCGGGCTCGAAGAGGCCGACCTGACCTTGCCGACGAACGCCCTGTCGGGTGGCCAGCGGAAGCTGATCGCGCTCGCGGCCTGCCTCGCCCAGGATCCCGATGTCCTCCTGCTCGACGAGCCGGAAGCGCACCTTGACGCCGTCGGCCGCTCGCTGCTCGAGCACCTCATCGCGAGCTTCGATGGAGCCGTCGTCGCCGTCTCCCATGACCGCTACCTCCTCGACGAGACGGTCAGCCAGATCGCCGAGCTCCACGGTGGCGGGATTCGCATGTGGCCCGGCAACTACTCCGCGTACACGCTCGCGAGGGAGCTTGAGCTGCAGCGCCAGCAGCAGCAGTACGTGACTCAGCAGAAGGAGATCGAGCGGCTCGAAGCCGCGATCCGGCGGTTCAAGGATTGGGCGCACCGAGTCGTCGACGAGCGTCACATCAAGCAAGCCCGGAACAAGCAACGGCAGATCGACCGGATGGAGAAGATCGAGCGCCCCGTGCTCGAGCGGCGCAAGATCGCACTCCGCCTGCACCCGCACGAGCGGGGCGGCCAGCGGGTCTTCGAGCTCCGCCACGTCGGCATGCAGTTCGGCGAGGACGTCGTGCTCGCGGACCTCGAGCTGACGGTCATGCACGGTGAGCGAGTCGGCTTCGTCGGCGCGAACGGCGCCGGCAAGAGCGTGCTCCTGAAGACTGTGGTCGGCGAGCTCGAGCCGACCGCGGGCGAGGTCTGGGTCGGCCCCTCGATCCGGACCGGCTACCTCGCCCAAGACCAGGAGACGCTCGATCCGGAGTCGAGCCCGCTGGACACGGTCCGGCTTGCGCACCGCTGCTCCGAGGGCGAGGCAGTCGCGCTGCTGATGAAGTTCCTGTTCCCGTACGAGCAGGTGCGGCGGGCGAACAAGCTCCTCTCGGGAGGTGAGCGCACGCGGCTGCAACTGCTGCTCCTGATGCTGCAGCGGCCGAATCTGCTCGTGCTCGACGAGCCGACGAACCATCTCGACATCGACTCGGTCGAGGCGCTCGAGACAGCGCTCGAGGAGTTCGACGGCACCGTCTGCGTGATCTCGCACGACCGCTATTTCCTCGACCGCATCGTCGATCGGATCGTCGAGGTCGGGGACGCCGAGGCGCGGGCCTACGACGGTAGCTGGTCGGACTGGTTCGAGCGCTCCCGCATGGCCGGTGATTCGCAGCGAACGCCGGTATAGTCGCGCCTGCGGGTTATCAACAGAGGGGAGACTTTGATGATGTCGCTGCGCCGAGCGCTGCTCTTGGCGCTCCTCACGTTCCTCGCGCTGCCTTCGCTCGCACACGCGGCGGGCGTTCAGCCCCGCTTCGACCTGTCGAGCCCTGAGGGCGGCCCGTTCCCGAGCAATCGCTGGACGACGTTCGACTGGTCGCAGAACACCGGTCTTCGCGTCAAGCTGCCGAAGCCGGACTGCGCGGTGCGCCCGTCCGACTGCGCCGATATCGACGTCCTCAACACGCTCGATGGCTTCAACATGCAGCCACGGATCTCGATCCCGTTCACTGGTGCCATCGATCCGGCGAGCGTCAACAGCTCGAACGTCTTCCTGATCAGCCTGCCCGACTTCAAGGTGACCGGGATCAACCAGATCGCGTGGGAACCGGCGACCAACACGCTTCACGTCGAGTCAGACCAGCTCCTCCGCCAGCACACGACGTACATCCTCGTCGTCACCACCGACATTCGGGACGCAACCGGCAAGAGGATCCAGTCGGCGTTCTTCCGCTCGCACTTGCACGGTGACATGTCCGGCCTCGTGCACGGGCTTCCGGGCAAGCTCCACCTCTCCGACGTCGCCGTGGCGACCATCTTCACGACCCAGAGCGCCACGTCGCTGCTGGAGAAGGTGCGCCGGCAGATCGCGGCGTCCACACCGGCCGCCGCGAACTTCGTGATTGGCAACGGAGGCGAGCGGACGGTGTTCCCGCTCGCAGGCGTGACGTCGATTCTCTTCTCGCGCCAGACCGGCACAGCTCCGACCTTCGCGGTCTCGGGGACGGGAACTCCGTTCCTGGCCGGAGTCGGCACTGTCGCGTTCGGCGCATTCGACGCGCCGGACTACCAGACGTCGTCGATGGTGATTCCCGCCGTCGGCACCCGCAGCGGCGTGCCCGCCGTGCAGGAGACAAACCGTCTGTACTTCAATCTCTTCCTCCCGGCTGGGACGCCTCCCGCGGGAGGGTGGCCGGTGGCGATCTACGGCCACGGCTTCACGGACAGCAAGAACGGGAGCCCATTCATCGTCGCCGGCTCGATGGCGCGGCGCGGGATCGCGACGGTAGCGATCAACGTCGTCGGTCACGGCTCCGGTCCACTCGGAACGCTGATCGTCAATCGCACGGCGGGTGGGCAGGTCGTGCTTCCCGCGGGAGGTCGAGGGTTCGATCAGAACGGCGACAGCCTGATCAGCACGACCGAGGGCGTCAATGCGGCAACCCCACAGACGCTCGTCGGCAGCCGCGACGGCCTGCGGCAGACCGTGATCGATCTGATGAGTCTCGTGCGCGAGATCGAGGTCGGAGTGGATGTCGACGCAAACGGGACACGCGATCTCGATCCGACGAAGATCTCCTACTTCGGCCAGTCGTTCGGCGGCATCTACGGCACGAAGTTCCTGGCCGTCGAGCCGAATGTCCGCGTGGGCGTGCCGAACGTCCCGGGCGGGGCGATCATCGAGATCGCCCGGCTGAGCCCTTCGTTCCGACCGCTCGTCTGGCTCAGCATCTGCGACGTGACGACACCGTTCTGCTTCCCGGGTCGAACGCCGCCACTCGCGAACGTGCCTGGACCGTTGCAGTTCAACGAGAACATGCCGCTGCGGAACCTGCCGCCGCTCATCGACACGGTCCCGGGCGCGTCGGCGATCCAACAGCTGCTGGAGTGGACGGAGTGGACTTCGCAGGCGGGCAATCCCGCCGCGTATGCAGTCCATCTGCGCGCCCAGCCATTGTCGGGCGTGCCGGCGAAGTCGGTGATCCTGCAGTACGCCCGCACCGACGCGACCGTTCCGAACCCGACGACCTCGGCGATCATCCGAGCCGGCGGGCTGCAGGACCGGACGACCCTGTTCCGGAACGACCTCGCGTTCGCGGCCGATCCGACGTTCCCGAAGAACCCGCATACGTTCCTGACGAACGTGCCGGGTCTCGCTCCGCCCGCGCCGGGAGCTATGGCGCTGGCGGCCCAGGATCAGATCGCGCAGTTCTTCGCCTCCAACGGAGCGGTCGTCGTCGATCCCGACGGCGCCGGGCCGCTTTTCGAGACGCCGATGGTCGGCGAACCAGCGGAGGATCTGGCCTACATCCCGTGACCTAGGCTTTCAGCATGCGTGAGCTGCTGGAGCTGTTGGAGGCGGGGCCGGGCGACAATCTGTTGCCCGGCCTCGCCTGGCTCGCGGGGCATGACGTCGAGCTCGACCCGGACGAGGTCAAGGCGACCGTCCGCCGGGCGGAGTTGCTGCTCGCGTCCGGCGGCGATCCCCACCGCGAGCTCGAGCTCGACGGGCGCGCCGTGACGTCTGTGGCGGCAGATCTCGACGAGCCGGAGGCGCGCGATCAGCTCGAAGACTCGCTCGCCCGGCTCGCGACCGCCTCGGACGGGCTGGTGGCGGTGAGCGCCGGGCTCGCGCAGCTGCGTGCGCAGCCGGACCTCGCCTGGCAAAGCTACGCCTGCGCGCTGCTGGCAGAGGCGATCGCCGCCGACTGATCCCCGAGCTCCGACATTTTCCCGACCGAGCGGATCGGCGAGAGCAGGATCGGCACCATGGCGCTAAGGCTGCCGAGCGCACCGACGAAGATCGTCTCGCGCAACCCGATCGTGGAAGCCAGCACCCCACCGACGAGCGCGCCAACCGGGATCACGCCCCAAACGACGAACCGGCGAGAGGCGTTCGTCCGTCCAAGCATCCGATCGGGCGTGATCGCCTGGATCAGGCTGATCGCGGTGACATTGAAGAGGATGACGCCGAAGCCGACCACCAAGCCGCTCGCAACCAGGAACGGGATCGCCAGGTCCTTGGGCGCCACGGCGATCAGGAGCGTGCCGGGACCGAACATCCCTGCCGCGTAGACGATCGTCCTGCCCACGCCGAGACGGTCGCTGATCCGCCTCGCCGTGAGGGCGGCCGCGAGCGTGCCGAGATTTCCGACCGCGAGGACGACGCCGATCGTCCCGGCGGAGAGGCCGAGCCCCCGGACCGCGTAGACGAGCAGGATCGAGTAGACGACGTTGCCGAAGAAGTTCGAAAGCGCGACGGCGGCGACCATTCCCCGCTGGTAGGGGTGGGTGAAGACATAGCGCAGACCCTCGCCGAGCTCTGCTTTCATCGAGCGCCGCTCCTCGCGCGGCGGCGGCTCCTCGACCTTCTTGATCGTGCCAAGCAGGAACGCAGACGCGAGGAAGCTGGTCGCGTCGACGAGGATGGCGACGGGAGCGGTCACGGCCGCAACGAGAACGCCGGCGAGGCCGGGGCCGGCGATGTTCGCCGCCGAGCGGCTGACCTCGAGCTTCGAGTTGCCCTCGACGATCTGCTCCCGCCCGATCAGCACCGGCAGGTACGACTGATAGGCGACGTCGAAGAAGACCGTGCAGATGCCCGCCGCGAAGCCGACCACGTACAGCTGCCAGATCGTCAGGACGCCGAACCAATGCGCAACCGGAACCGAGACGAGCGCAGCGGCGCGGCCCAGATCCCCGAGGATCAGGATCGGGCGCCGCCGCAGGCGGTCGACCCAGACCCCGGCGGGTAGAGCGAAGAGGAGAAACGGCAGAAACTCGACCGTCGTGAGGGCCGCGACCCGGAAGCTGCTCTCCTCGAGCACGAGGATCGCGACGAGCGGCAGCGCCAGCAGGCTGATCTGCGACCCGAACTGGCTGATCGTCTCCGCGCCCCAGAGCGACAGGAAGTCGCGGTGCCGCCAGAGGCCGCCCGGCCGCCTCATCTCAGGCAGAGACGGCCGCGGCCCGGGTGATCTCGATGTCGCCGCTCACGGTCTTGGCGTACAACCGCGCCTCGGACCCACTCGGCGTCGCGGACGGCTCGTCCTTGACGTCGAGCTCGGAGCTGACGTCGCCGCTCGTCGAGCTCGCGTCGATGTGTAGACGCGTGCCGCGGCGGATGCCGACGCGCACGTCGCCCGAGACCGACTGAAGCCTGATCTCCCCCTTGCGAACCGCGTCGATCCGCAGGTCGCCCGAGACGCTCTTCGCGTTCAGGTCGGCGTGCGCGTCGTCGATCGCGAAGTCGCCTGAGACGAGCGTCGCAGAGACGGGACCCGCGACCGTGCCGAGGCGGACCTCGCCGGAGACGGTCTGAAGGCGTGCTTCGCCGTCGACCGTCGCGGCCCAGACATCCCCACTTGCCGACTGCACGCGGAGCCCGCTGACATGCTCGACGACGACGTCGCCGGCGGCCGTCTTCAACTCCACGTCCCCGAGCCGGCCGGTGGCCGAAACGTCGGCGGATGCAGTCGTGCATTCGAGGTCGGCGCCCTCCGGGCAGCGGATGCGGATGCCGACCTGTGGTGTGCGACCGAACGAGATCCAGGCCGGGCCGACGCCGAAGCCCATGCCGCCGGCACCCACCTCGACCGAGACCTCGCTGCCGTTCATCTCGACCGTCGCCCGCTCGATCGCCTGGCGGGTGGTGTCATCGTCGCGGAGCGCCTGGAGCTCGACCGTCGTGCGGCCTGTCTCGCTCGGGTCGACCGAGATCAGGCCGGACGCGTTCTTGACCCGGAGGCGCGTCTTGTCCGGCGTGTCAAATACGTGCACGGCGGGACTCCTTCAGCTTGCGCCCAGGCCTGACGACGCGATCGTCAGGCGGGAAGGGGGCGCACCAGTCCGGAAGCAGCAGGACTCCGGCGCCGTACGAGACTGGGTGAAGACGGGACACGTGCGTCTCCTTTCCTAGCTGTCCGCATAGCCGGACAGACGCCGGCCGGTGCGAACGGAACGGGTGCGAGGCTCGAGCCCGCGCTGAAGCGCGCGCACGATCCAGGCATTGACCGAGGTGCCTTCGAGATTGGCGGCGACCTCGAGTTGCGCCTTCAGCCCTTCGGGCAGACGCAGGGTGATGCGGGCGGAGAAGGCGTCGTCGGCACTCGCCGTCTGCACGCGCTCCGGCTCCTCCTCTTCGATGTACACGAGCTCAGGGTCTCGGCCGGCGAGGCGGACCTCGATCCGGCCGGGCACCGAGCCCGAGAGGGCAAGGGCGGCCTCGCTGACGACATCGAGCAGTCGCAGGTGCAGCGAGGAGCCGAGCGCCTGAGTGAGCCGGCGGCCGGCCTCCACGGTGGCCTCATCCGTGGCGAGCGACGCAGCCGCGGCGAGGTCCTCCTGGATCGCGTGGATGTGATGTGCCATCTCCATGGCTTCACTATGACATCACTATGATGTCTTGTCAAGTCACGAATGACATCGAACGAATGTCAAGGTGGCGTCGGGGCCTGCGCGGCGCGGTTAAGCCATTCAGCGCGCGCAGGCCGCTGGTATCGTCAGGCTCTTGCCCCGCGTTGCCCGACAGGGCGCGCCCGTGGCAGCCCTTGCTGGCCGCTACAGGGGAAGCACCGCATGAACCACGTCGATCCACCCGATCTTGCCCTTCGGCCGACCTTGCGCCGACTCTTCCCCCTCTGGTGGGAGCAGCGCCGCCTGGTCGGCGCCGGCCTGGCGTTCGCGCTCATCAACACCGCGCTCTCGATCGCGATCCCGATCCTGATCCAACGTGTGGTCGACCACGCGATCGTCGGGCCGGACAAAGACCTGCTTCTCCCGTATCTCGGCGCGATCCTCGTGCTCTCGGTTCTGCGCTTCTTCGTCAACTTCTCGCGCCGCTTCGCGACAGCGCGGGTCGGGATCGCGGTCGAGGCGCGGCTCCGCGGGATGCTCTACGACGCCTACCTCAGCTATCCGCGCGCGTTCTTCGACCGGCACGCGACCGGCGAGGTGATCTCGCGCGCCACGAACGACATCTATCCGGTCCGCTACTTCATCGGCTGGGGCGTCGTCCAGGGGATGCAGAGCGCGATGATGATCGTCGCCGCCGGAGTCGTGCTCGTGACCGTGAACGCGCGGCTCGCGCTCTTCTCGGCGCTCGCAATGCCGGCGATCGCCGTCCTCACCTGGCTCTTCGCGCACCGGCTCTTCCCGATCTCGCGGCTCGTCCAGGCGAAGAAAGGCCATCTGACCGAGGCGACGGACGAAGCCGTGGTCGGGATCGAGATGGTGCAGGCGTTCGGACGCGAGGCTGACGTCCGCACCCGCTTCCTCGGCCGGGCCGAAGCGGTGAGGCACGAGACGATGCGCCAGGCGACCGTCGAGGCGCACTACCTCCCCGGCCTGCTCTTCCTCCCCAGCCTCGGAATCGCGGCCGTGCTCCTGCTGGGCGGCCGGGAAGTGATCGCAGGCACGCTGACGATCGGCGAGTTCATGCTCTTCATCACCCTCCTGCTGCAGCTCGTGTGGCCGCTCGAGGCGATCGGTTGGATCATCAACCTGGGTCAGCGCGCGGTCGCCTCGGCCGGCCGCAGCTTCGCGTGGCTCGAGGGGATCCAGCCGTTGCCTGAGCCGACGGACCCGAAGCAGCTGCCGGATGGGGCGCTCCCCGTCCGCTTCGAGGACGTCCACTTCGCGTACGGCACGGAGTCCGAGGTCCTGCGCGGAGTCGACCTGGCCGTCGAGCCCGGCGAGATCGTCGCCGTCTGTGGACCGACCGGATCAGGGAAGACGACACTGCTCAACCTGCTGCCGCGCTTCTACGACCCGACCGGAGGACGGGTGCTGGTCGGCGGCGTCGACACGCGCGACGTGCCGGTGGCCGACCTGCGCAGGGCGGTCGCGATCGTGACGCAGAAGGCCGTCCTCTTCTCCGTGCTCCTGCGCGACAACTTGCTCTCGGCCCGTCCCGACGCGGACTGGGACGAGGTGCTCGCCGCCTGCGACGCCGCCGGCGTCTCAGCCTTCGTCGACGACCTGCCGGAGGGCTACGACACGCTGATCGGCGAGCGCGGCGTCAACCTCTCCGGCGGCCAGCGGCAGCGTGTCGCACTCGCGCGGGCGCTGCTCGCGGGCGCACGCGTGCTCGTGCTCGATGACCCGATGTCGGCTGTCGACACCCAGACCGAGCGCCTGCTCGTCGAGAACCTCCGCCCAGCGGTCGCCGGCCGGACGGTGCTCGTCGCGACCCAGCGGCTCTCGACGATCGGCGTCGCCGACCGTGCCGTGGTGATCGAGGACGGCCGGGTCGTCGAGCAGGGACCGCCGGCCGAGCTCCTCGTGGCGGGCGGGCTCTTCACCGCGCTGTTCGGAGACGAGTCCGTTGCCGCGTAACCGCCATACCGGGCTCTCCCGCCTGCTGCCCTATGCGGCGGAGCGGAAGGGCCGGCTGGCCGTCATCGCCCTGCTCGCCTCGCTCTCCGCAGCTGCGCCGGTCGCCGGCTGGCACCTCGTCCAGGACGCGATCAACAACGGAATCGAGACGGGCGACGAGCATCACTTGGTGCTCGCCGTGATCGGCTATGTCGCGGTCAACGCCGCTGCCTGGGTGCTCGGCACGCTGACGTGGCTCGGACTCGCAGGTGTAGGGCAGCGAGTTGTGCTCGAGCTCCGCCGTGACCTGTTCGAGCACCTCACGTCGCTCTCGCTCCGCTACTTCTCGCAGCAGAAAGCGGGCTGGATCATCTCGCGACTGACGAGCGACATCGACGCGCTCTCGGACGTCCTCAACCAGGGCCTGACGACACTCGTCGTGAACACGCTGACGCTGATCGCCGCCGTCTGCGGCCTCTTCCTGCTCGACTGGCGGCTCGGGCTTGTGGCCTTCTGCGTGCTGCCGCCCGGGATCGTGGTCACGCGTTGGTTCCAGCGTGTCTCGCACGAGGCTGCCTCCGAAGTGCGGACCCGGATCGCGATCGTGACCGCCCAGCTCGCCGAGTCCGTCGCCGGGATGGCAGTCGTGCAGGCGTTCAACCGCGAGCGCGCCTTCCAGGCCGAGTTCGACGGGCTCAACGAGCAGAACCGCGTGGCGAACGTCCGCGTCCAGAAGATCTACTCGGTCTTCTTCCCGGCGATCGAGCTGCTGGGAGCGATCGCGACCGCCTCGGTGATCTTCGCCGGCGCCCAGTTCATCGATTCCGGCTCGATGCAGATCGGCACGCTCATCGCCGCGCTCGGGCTGCTGGCACTCGTCTTCCAGCCACTCCAGGAGCTCTCCGAGCTCTACGGCCAGGTGCAGGCGGCGAGTGCGGCGATGGACAAGATCAGCTCGGTGCTCGACGCCGAGATCGACATAGCCGACAGCAAGGACGCGCGGCCGCTCGGCCGTATCGACGGCCGGCTCGAGCTCGACGGGGTCACATTCGCCTACGGCGAAGAGCCGGTGCTGCACGCGATCGACATCTCGGTGGCGCCCGGCGGCTGCATCGCGCTCGTGGGCGAGTCGGGCGGCGGCAAGTCGACGACCGCGAAGCTGATCGCCCGCTTCTACGACCCGGACGAGGGCGCGGTCCGCGTCGACGGCACCGACCTGCGCGATGTCGAGCTCGTCGGCTACCGGCGCCAGCTCGGCGTCGTCCTCCAGGATCCGTTCCTCTTCAGCGGCACCATCGCCGACAACATCCGCTTCGCGAAGCCCGACGCCTCAGACGAGGAGGTGCGGGCGACGGCGGCGGCGGTCGGCGTCGACCGGGTCGCCGCGAGGCTCGAGCATGGGCTCGACCACATCGTGCGCGAGGGCGGCGCCGGCCTCTCCGCCGGCGAGCGCCAGCTGATCTCGATCGCGCGGGCGCTCCTCGCCGACCCGCGCATCCTGATCCTCGACGAGGCGACATCGAACATCGACCGCCCGACCGAGATCGTGATCGAGCGCGCCTTCGACCGCCTGCTCTCCGGACGGACGTCGATCATCATCGCTCACCGGCTCGCGACCGTCCGGCGCGCCGACGAGAGTCTCGTGCTCGAGCACGGCCGCATCACTCAGCGTGGCACCGAGCAGGCACTGATGGCGCAGGACGGGCCGTTTCGCCGCCTCGCGCACAAGCTCGTGGACGACTCGCTGCCGGCGCTCCCGGAGGAGACGCCGGCAGCGTGAGCCGTCTTAGCTGGTTGGGTCAGACCTTCTCGAGATATGCGAGCACGGCGCCGCGGCACATCATCTTGACGCTGTCGCCGACAGCGAAGTGCTCCGCGACCCTTCCCGCCATCGCGACGG
Source organism: Gaiellaceae bacterium (assembly GCA_045403015.1). GTDB lineage: Bacteria > Actinomycetota > Thermoleophilia > Gaiellales > Gaiellaceae > Gaiellasilicea. The sequence continues at coordinate 14,910 of JAXIPI010000385.1, forward strand.
GCGTCGTGCACGTCAGCGAACCAGCTTCGCCCTGGACGGTCACGGACTCGCGCGAGAGTGCGGTGATGCGGCCGTACAG
>JAXIPI010000026.1:0-13938 GCA_045403015.1 Gaiellaceae bacterium
GCGAGGGTCTTGTGCGTCGTCGAGGTGACGATGTCGCAGTGCTCGACCGGGTTCGGATGGATGCCGGCGGCAACCAGGCCCGAGAAGTGGGCCATGTCGCACATCAGCAGGGCGTCGACCTCATCCGCGATCTTGCGGAACTCGGCCGTGTCGACCGTGCGCGGATACGCGGAGCCACCGCAGACGATCAGCTTCGGCCGGTGCTCCTTCGCGACGGCGAGCACCTCGTCGTAGTCGACCACGTCCGTATTGCGCGAGACGCCGTACGACGCAATCGTGTAGAGCCGACCCGAGAAGTTGACCTTCAGCCCGTGCGTGAGATGACCGCCGTGGTCGAGCCGCAGCCCGAGGATCGTGTCGCCGGGCTGCAGGAGCGCAAAGTAGGCGGCCATGTTCGCCTGCGCGCCGGCGTGCGGCTGGACGTTTGCGTGCTCCGCGCCGAAGAGCTCCGTGGCGCGATCGATCGCCAGCTGCTCGATCTCGTCGACGACCTCGCAGCCCCCGTAGTAGCGGCGGCCCGGGTAGCCCTCGGCGTACTTGTTCGTCGGCACAGAGCCGACGGCCTCGAGCACGCTCGGCCAGGTGAAGTTCTCGGAGGCGATCAGCTCGATCTGCGCGCGTTGCCGCTCGAGCTCGCGGCCGAGAAGCGAAGCGATTTCCGGATCGACGTCGGCGAGGCCGGCGGTTCGAAGCTGGTCGAGCGTTGCCTGGGCGACGGCCATGCCTTCTCCTCCTCAGCTGCGGGATGACTCGATGCTAGAGCACCGACCCGACGAGCCGGAGCGCTTCGTCGGCCGGGATGGCGCCCTCGCGCAGCACCACCGGCTCCGAGCCGCTGAAGTCGATCACCGTTGAGGGCGTTCCGGGCAACGGACCTACGTCGACGAACGCGTCGGCGGCGGCGCGAATCTCTTCGGGCACCTCGTCGATCGATGCCGGATCCGGACCGCCCGGCAGGTTCGCGCTCGTTGCGACGATGAGGCCGAGACGGGACAGGAGCTCGTGTGCCTCTCCCGCGAGTGAAGGGACGCGTACGCCGATCGTGTCGGGCCGTGCACCGGCGAGCCAGCGAAAGCGGCGCGCGGGATTCGGCAGGACGAGCGTGAGCGGCCCCGGCAGGAGCGCCCGCGCGATCACCGCCGCCCGGCCGCGCAGCTCGGGCATGCACTCCAGCAGCATGTCGACACTGGAGGCGACGAGCGCGGTCGGCTGGATCTCCTCGCGCCCTTTCGCCCGGTACAGCCGGCGCACGGGCTCCTCGGAGTACGCGCTCGCGGCGAGGCCGTAGACGGTGTCCGTGGGGACGATTGCGAGCCGCCCGGCACGGATCGCGGTCACGGCTGCGTCGACGTCAGACACGTCTGCCCTCGACCACCCGGTCGCGTCCCGTCAGATCCGGTGTCGTCGAGACGTCGGCATAGCCGAGCCCGCCGAGCAAGGCCGCGGTCGCGGACGCTTGCCCGTCACCAACCTCGAGCACGATCCAGCCCGCGGGCACGAGCGCCTCGAGCGCAGCCCGGCCGACGGCCTCTGTGGCGCCGCTGCCGACGAGTGCGAGATGGGGCTCGTACTCGCGTACGTCGGGCATCAGCGTCGGGAGCTCGTCCGGCTCGACGTAGGGCGGATTCGAGACGACGAGCTCGTACGGTCCACCCGGTAGGCCCTCCCGCAGATCGTGCTCGAGCAGCTCGATCGTCAGGCCGGTCCGCTCGGCATTCTCGCGGGCAAGCGAGAGCGCATCGGCGGAGACGTCGATCGCGGTCACGCGAGCGTCCGGATGCTCGTCCGCGATCGCGAGCGCGATCGCACCGGTGCCCGTGCCGACGTCCAGCACGCGCGGAGCCTCGAGCCCGCGCAGATGGGCGAGCGCGCGCTCGACGACGATCTCCGTCTCGGGCCGCGGGATGAGGGCCCGCCGGTCGACGGTCAGCGTCAGGCGGCGGAATCCCCACTCGCCGAGGATGTAGGCGACCGGCTCCCGCCGCGCGCGGCGGGCGACGAGCGCGCGATAGCCATCGAGCTCGCCGTTCTCGAGCGGCCGGTCGAAGTCGGTGTAGAGCTCGATCCGCTGCCGGCCGAGTGTGTGCGCGAGCAGCAGCTCCGCATCGAGCCGAGCCGTCTCCGAAGTCTTGCCGAGATGCTCTGTGGCGCGCCGGAGCACCTCCCCGACGGTCACGCCTCGAGCGCCCGGCGCCTGTCTTCTGCCTGCAGCGCCTCCGTGAAGGCGTCGAGCCCGCCGGGAAGCACCTTCTCGAGGTTCACCGTCACCTTCACGCGGTGGTCGGTGGCGCGGCTGTCGGGGTAGTTGTAGGTACGGATCTTCTCCGCGCGCTCGCCCGATCCGATCTGGAGCTTCCGCGCCGCGGAGAGCTCGGCCTGCTGGCGCTCGCGCTCGGCCTCGTAGATCCGGGCGCGCAGCACGCGCAGCGCCTTCGCCTTGTTCTGGAGCTGCGATTTCTCGTCCTGCATCGCGACCACGATCCCGGTCGGCAGATGCGTGATTCGAACGGCCGAGTCGGTGGTGTTGACGCTCTGGCCGCCAGGCCCGGTGGAACGGTAGACGTCGATCTTGAGGTCGTTCTCGTCGATGTCGACGTCGACCTCCTCGACCTCGGGCATCACGGCGACGGTCGCGGTCGAGGTGTGGATCCGACCCTGCGACTCGGTCTCCGGCACGCGCTGGACGCGGTGCGTACCGCCCTCGTACTTGAAGATCGAGAATGCGCCTTCTCCCTTGATCGCGAAGACGACCTCCTTGAAGCCGCCCGTCTCGCTCTCGTTCGCCGAGAGCAGCTCGGTCTTGAAGCCGCGGCTCTCCGCATAGCGCGTGAGCATGCGGTACACATCCCCCGCCCAGATCGCCGCCTCGTCACCGCCCACTCCCTGGCGGATCTCGACGATCACGTCCTTCTGGTCGGCAGGATCGTTCTCGACGAGCGCAAGCTTCAGCTCCTCTTCGATCTCGGCAAGCCGGGTCTCGGACTCGGCGACGAGCTCCTTCAGCTCGGGATCGGCGAGCGACGCCGAGACGTCCTCCCGCATCGAGCGCCACGCCTGCGCCAGCTTGTAGGGGGTCTCGAGCTCCTTCAGGCGGCGGCCGACCTCGGCGGCCTCCCGATGGTCGTTGTAGACCGACGGGTCCGACATGCGTTCCTGCACCTCGGTGTACGAGCGCTCGAGCTCGTCGATCAGGTTCTCGAATGTGTTCGACACGGGTCGTAGGGTAGTGGAGCGATGACCCTCGAGGACGTGCTCCGCGCCCCGTTGCCCGACCGAGTCGATGAGGTCGCGGAGCGGCTGCGCTCGATCGAGAAGGCGCTGCCGAAGCGGGACGGAGTGCGCGCGTTCACCAGCCTCTATCGTGCGGTGACGGAGGACGTGGACCGGCGCGTTCGGCCCGAGACGTTCGCCGACGCGCCCTTTGCCCGCTGGCTCGACGTCGTCTTCGCGAATCAGTACTTTCGCGCGCTCCGCGCGCACGTGCTCGGGCCGAAGCGGCCTCCGCGCGCCTGGGCTCCGCTCTTCGAGGCGCGGGGGCGGCGCGGCGTGGCGCCGATTCAGTTCGCGCTCGCCGGCATGAACGCGCACATCAACCGCGATCTGCCGCTCGCCCTCGTGGCGACGTGCGGCGCGCGCAAGGTGGCTCCCGTGCGTGGCGGGCCGCAGCATGTCGACTTCCGCCGGATCGACGGCGTGCTCGCCGAATCGGAGGCGCGGGTCAAGACCGAGTTCGCCACCGGCCTGATCGGCTGGGCGGACGAGGCGCTCGGCGAGCTCGACGACGTCCTCGCGATGTGGAACGTGCGCAAGGCGAGGGCGGCGGCCTGGACGAGCGCGGAGACGCTGTGGGCGCTGCGTGACCTCCCGCTGACGGCGGGTCGGTTTGCGCTCACGCTCGACCGGACCGTCGGCTTCGCGGGCCGCGGACTGGTGCGGCCCGTCGGATGAGAGTCCGCCGTGCGGTCGTGAAGGACTCGGCCGCCGCAGCGGCCGTCGTTCGCGCCGTCTACGAGGAGTTCGGGTTCACCTGGGACGAGGACGGCTACCACGCCGACCTTCGCGACGTGGAGGAGTCGTACGCGGCGTTCTTCGTCGCCGAGCGCGCCGGCCGAATCGTCGGGACCGCGGGGCTGACGAGCCACGGATCGCTGGAGCGGCTCTACGTGCTGGCGGAGGCGCGCGGAACCGGCGCCGGGTCGGCTCTTTTCGCGGCAGTCGTGGCAGAGGCGCGCCGCTGCGGCTACACGCAGCTCGAAATCTGGTCGGACAAGCGGTTCACCGACGCGCACCGGCTGTATGAGCGCCACGGCGCCCGCGTCATCGGCGAGCGCGTCCATGACGACCCCGACGCGAGCGACGAATGGGGTCTCGTGCTCGACCTCACCGACCCTCCCGAACGGACGTGACCGCAGCGCACCCGTCCGGGGACTGTCCCCGGACGGGTCTCGGCAGGGCATGTCCGAGTGTGAATCTTGTGTGCCGATGTTTCCACAGAGCGTCTGGGCCGCTTTTCGGCCTCTAATTTGGGTGCATGGCCCGGTTGCCGCGCTCGACGTTTCCCGACTACGGCGTCTGGCACGTGACAACGCGCGGAGTCGGACGCCGCGCGGTCTATCTCGACCACGACGACGGATGCCGCTTCCTCACGCAACTCTGGCAGGCGGTCGAACGGCTCGGCCTACACGTCCACGCTCTCTGCCTGATGCCGAACCACTACCACCTCGTCGTCCAGTGCCTCCGCGATCACCTCTCGAGATCGCTCCACCGAGTCAACGGCGTCTACGCCGAGGACTTCAACGCGAAGTACACGCGCAACGGCCACCTCTGGGGCGACCGCTTCGCGCTGTGGCAGGTGCGCGACGACGAGCATCTGCGCGCGACCTGCGAGTACGTGCTGGCCAATCCGGTTCGCGCCAGGCTCTGTGAGCGCACTAGCGACTGGCCGTGGTGCTGGAGCCGCTACCGGAGCCGCTACCCCGCGAGATCGGCGTCGAGCGTGATCTCCGGGACGCCGGCGAGCGCCTGCGACACCGGACAGCCCTTCTTCGCCGCCTCAGCGGCTTCGCGAAAGCCGTCTGCGTCGAGGCCGGGCACGCGGCCCCTGACGGTGAGCGCGCTTTTCGTGATGCCGGTACCCGGCACAAAGGTGACCACGGCGGACGTCCGAAGCTGCTCTGGCGGGGTGCCACCCTTTGCGAGGCCGAGAGAGAGCGCCATCGAGAAGCATGAGGCGTGTGCGGCGGCGATCAACTCCTCCGGGCTCGTCTTCCCGCCAGAAGCCTCCTCCGAACGAGCCGCCCAGCTCACGTCGAGCGGCCCGAAGGCGCCCGAGCCGACCTCGTCGATCGTCCCCGACCCACTCATCAGGTCGCCGTTCCACGTCACCGATGCCCGGCGGTCAGCAGCCATGTCCGCTCCTCCTAGTTCGACACGAGTTCTGCACGCACGCTAACGGAAGCGCTCGCTCGGATCAGCGCCGAGAACGGACAACCGTCGTCTGCCACCCGCGCGGCGCGCTCCAGGCCGGCGGCGTCGATCCCCGCCGCGCGGGCGCGCGCATCGATCTCGGACGCGACGATCAGGTGACCTTTCTCCCCGACCTCATCCATCGTGATGGTGCACGTGATGTCGATCCGGTCAACCGTGCCGCCGGCCCTCGCGATCTCCCCCGCAAGGGACGTGACGTAGCAGGTCGCGTGAGCCGCGGCGAGCAACTCCTCCGGGCTCGTCTTCACAGCCGCATCGGCGATCCGCGACGGCAGGTCGACGGGCAGCTCGAACGCGCCCGTACCGGCTCTCGCCACGCCCGAGCCACGTGAAAGCGACCCTTCCCACGCAACGTCGGCCTTGCGGACGATCCGAGGCACTTACGCCATGACCTCGACCCTGCGCTCCTCCGGAGTGATCACGCCCTCACGGCGGAGCACCTCCTGGAGCGCACGGATCGAGACCTCGATCTGATCGAGCGACGGCTGCCGCGTGGTCAGCCGCTGGAGCCAGAGGCCCGGCGCGAGCAGCATCATCAGGATCGCATTGTCCTGGTGCTTGCCGGCGAAACGGATCAGTTCGTATGCGAGGCCGGCGATCACGGGCAGCAGCAGGACACGGCTCCCGATCAACCAGTACCACGCGGGCTGGCCGACGAAGGCGAAGACGAAGATCCCGATCACCATCACCCAGAGCAAGAAAGCTGTTCCGCAACGGGGATGGATCAAGCTGAATTTCTGCACGTTCTCCGGCGTGAGCTCCTCGCCCGCCTCGTAGGCATTGATCGCCTTGTGCTCGGCGGCGTGGTACTGGAAGACGCGCCGCAAGTCGGGCAGGAGCGAGATCAGGAGCAGATAGACGAGGAAGAGCGAAACGCGGATCACACCCTCGATGACCACAAAGGAGCCGGTCGTGTCGATCGGGAGCCAACTCGTAATCAGGGCGGGCGTCACCTTGAAGAGCATCAACGCGAAGCCGATGGCGATCGCGAACGAGAAGATGATCTGGCCGCGCGAGATCTCGGTCTGGACCTCTCCGTCCTTCGCGTCCGGGTCCTGGGCCGCGTAGTTCGCGGAGATCGCGAGCGCGCGGAAGCCAATCGCGAGCGATTCGCCGAGCGCGATGACGCCGCGGATCACGGGCAGCCGGTAGATCCGGTTGCGCGCCATCGGCGAGCTGATCGCGGTGACCACCTCGGCGATCTCGCCGTCCGGCTTGCGGACCGCGACAGCCCAGTTCGAAGGGCTGCGCATCATCACGCCCTCCAGGACCGCCTGTCCCCCGATGTTTTTCAAGGCTCGCTAGCCGCGGCGGCTGCCGCCGGCCTTCTCCAGGCGGCGCTGGAAGCGCTCAACTCGGCCGCCGGCGTCCATCAGCTTCTGCTTGCCCGTGTAGAACGGGTGGCAGGCCGAGCAGACATCGACGTGGATCTCCGGCTGCGTCGAACGGGTCTCGAACTCAGCGCCGCAGGAGCAGCGGACGTGCGTGGAGACGTACTCGGGATGGATTCCGGCCTTCATCGCCGAGCCAGAATAGCAGAGGCGGTTTCGGCCGCTACGTTGCCGCCCGAGACAACAATGCCCACCGGTCCGTCTCCCGCTCGGCCCGCCAGGACAGCTGCCGCAGCCACGGCTCCGGCCGGTTCGCACGCCAGCTTCGCGCGCATGTAGAGGAACCGAAAGGCGTCCTCGATCTCCTCCTCCGTGACGAGCATGCTCTCGACGTCGTTGGCCTGAAGCACGGCGAGCGCCGCCTCACCGGCGAAGGGGCCCGAGAGACCGTCTGCGATCGAGTCCGGCGTGACCGCCACGGACCGCCCGGCCGCGAGTGCGTCGTGCACCGCGGTCGACCGCTCTGGCTCGACTGCGATGACGCGCCGGTCGGGCGCCGCGGCGGCGATTCCGGCGACGAGCCCACCACCGCCGGTCGGCACGAGGATCGTCTCGACGTCGGGGGCGTCCTCGAGCAGCTCGAGCGCCAGCGTGCCCTGGCCCGCGATGACGAGCGGGTCGTCGAACGGGTGCACGAGTGTCCGGCCGGTCTCCCGGATGTGCTCGTCGAGCCGTGCGAACGCCTCGACCGCGTCGGCGGCCTCGAGGTCGACGGCGGCGCCGTAGCCCCGGGTGGCCGCGACCTTGGCGGCGCTCGCGCTCGCGTACATGACGACGAGGCAATCGATCCCCTCCGCAGCCGCGCCCCACGCGAGCGCCTGGGCGTGATTCCCGGCCGAGATCCCGATCACACCGCGCGCCTTCTCCTCCGGGCTCAGCGACGCGAGCTTGTTCAGTACTCCGCGCGCCTTGAACGAGCCCGTTTTCTGAAAGAGCTCGGCCTTCAACCAGACGTGCTCACCGAGGGTGTGCGAAGAGAAAGTCGGCGTCCGGTGGACGCGCCCGCGGATCCGCTCCGCCGCAGCGAGCACGTCGTCGCGGGTCACCGGCATCGAAGCATCGTAGACTCCCGCCGGTGAACGATCATCCAATCCGGCTCCAGGTCGACGACGACCTGCGCCGCTCCCGTCTGACGGCCTTCTTCCGGCTCCTGCTCGCGATCCCGCACTTCATCTGGTTCGGGCTCTGGTCGATCGCGGTCGTCTTCGCAGCGATCGCAACCTGGTTCGCCGCGCTCGTAAAGGGCCGCGCGCCCGAGGGCCTCCACAACTTCCTTGCGGCGTACGTCCGCTACGCGACGCACCTGGATGCGTACCTGACTTTCGCCGCGAACCCCTATCCCAGCTTCACGGGCGAGCCCGGCTACCCGGTGGACGTGGAGATCCCGGGTCCTCAGCCGCAGGGCCGCTGGAGGATCGCCCTGCGGATCCTGCTCGCGATACCGGCGCTCGCGCTCGCGGCCGCCGTGGGCTGGGGCCTGCAGTTTTACAGCGGCGGCGCTACCTCGAGCGACGAAACCACTGAGGCGTCGGTCGCTTACTTCAGGATCGGAGGCGCCGTCGCTGCCTGCGCGTTCCTCGGCTGGTTCGTGGCAGTCGTGCTCGGCCGCGCGTCGAAGGGGCTTCGCGACCTTGCCGCGTACGGAGTGGGCTACGCGGCCCAGGCTTGGGCCTACGCCCTCCTCCTCACCGACCGCTATCCGAACAGCGACCCTGACGAGCTGGGCGAGTGGTCACTGCCGCCGCATCCCGTTCAACTCCAACTCGACGACGACGGCCGGCGGTCGCGGTTGACCGTCTTCTTCCGCTTGCTGCTCGCCCTGCCCCACTTCGTCTGGGTGGCGCTCTGGCTCGTTGCGGCCATCCTGGCCGCGATCGTGAACTGGCTCGTTGCGCTCGTGCGCGGCCGGTCAGCGGAGCCCTTGCACCGCTTCCTCGCCGCGTATGTGTGTTACGCGGCGCACGTCACCGCGTTCGCCACCCTGATCGCCAACCCGTTCCCGGGATTCGTCGGCGCGCCCGGTTACCCCGTGGACATCACGATCGGACCGCCCGCCCGACAAAGCCGCTGGGTCACATTGTTTCGCGGCTTCCTCGTGATTCCGGCGCTGTTGGTCTCCAGCGCACTCGAGGGCGTGCTCTTCCTGGCCGCCGTCTTCGGCTGGTTCGTGGCGCTCGTCACCGGTCGAATGCCGACCGGCCTCCGGAGGATCGGAGCAGCTGCAGTGCGCTACAGCGCACAGACGAACGCCTACTGGCTCATCGTCACGGACGACTACCCGTACGCCAGCCCCTCGCTGAAGTCACCCGCCGAGCCCGAGCCTGAGCAGGAGTGGGAGCCCGGGCCGGAGTCGTTCGAGGCAGCCGTCTGAGCACGCGGAGCCCGGCGCTCCGCGTCGTCCTCCTGCTCGTCCTCGCCGGCGTTTGGGTGGGGGCCGCGTGGTGGCTCTGGGACAGCGTCGTGCCGGGGGACCTCTCGCTCCCCGACGTCCGGATCGACGGGATCCCGCAGGAGATCCTCGACCGAGCCGACCGTTACGAGCGCTTCTTCCGGGTCGAGTTCGTCCTCTCGCAACTCGTCCTGATCGGCGTTCTGATCCTCTACGCAAAGCACGGCGCCCGCTTCGCGAAGGAGTCGGCAGCCGGACGCATCGGCACCGGGATGCTGCTGGGGATGATCGGGCTTGCACTCGTCTGGAGCTCTCAAGTCCCGTTCCGGCTCGCCGAGGTGTGGTGGGACCGCCGCTACGACCAGACCGACAGCGGCTACATCGAGACTCTCTTCTCGAACTGGCTCGAGCTCGGCGCCGAGTTTCTGTTCATCTGCTTCGCACTCCTCGTGGTGATGGCCCTCGCCGGGAAGTTCCCGCGCCGCTGGTGGCTCGCAGCGGCGCCGTTCTTCGTCGGGCTCGCGGCGCTGTTCAGCTTCATCTACCCGTATTTGACCCCCACCGAGCCGCTTCGCCGAGCTGATCTGCTCGCCGCGGGGCGGGAGTACGCGGCGAAGCAGGGGATCGATCCGGTTCCGCTGCGGGTCGAGGACGTGACCGACTTCACGAGCGCCCCGAACGCCTACGCAGTGGGCTTCGGGCCGACGAAGCGCATCGTCTTCTGGAACACGCTTCTCGACGGCAGCTTCACCGACAACGAGGTGAAGACGGTGCTGGCGCACGAGCTCGGCCATCTTTCGAGCGGACACCTGATCGAGGGCATCGAGTGGTACGCGCTCTTTGCGCTTCCGGGGGCGTGGCTGATCGCGGTCGCGACGCGGCGACGCGGCGGCATGGCGAACCCGGCCGCGGTGCCGCTTTCACTCCTCGTGATCGTCGTGCTCGACCTTCTCTCGCTTCCCGTCTACAACTTCGTCTCGCGCCATATGGAGGCGGAGGCCGACTGGAAGGCGCTCGAGACCACCCGCGATCCCGCATCCGCTGAAGCGCTCTTCAAGCAGTTCACGATCCAGTCGCTGAACGACCCCGACCCGCCGACGTGGTCGTACCTGCTCTTCGACAGCCACCCCTCCGTCGAGCAGCGAATCGCGATGGCCGAGGCCTGGAAAGCTCGATCTAGGTAAGTGTGTATTCGGGGCCGCTGCCCCCTTCGGGCGGCGTGAGCCGGCCGCCCTTGGCGGAGATCGCGCCGCACTGGACGCAGTTCGACGGGTTCACGTCCACGTGCACCATCCCGTCCCCGTCCGCGGCTCCGGCCTCGTAGACCTGCGCGGGGCACATGTGTACCCATGCATCAGCAAGGTCTTTGGGGACAGTGCGCTGGATCCGGATGTGGTTCGGCTGGTCGTCGCGGGTCCTGTTGCCTGAAAGGAAAACAGACGAGAGCTTGTCGAATGTCAGCTTTCCGTCAGGCGCCGGGTAGCGCTGCGCACGGTCGGTGCGGATCAGAGTCCGCTCGGCGTTCGGCTCGATCTTGAACTCCTTCGGCGGCAGGTGCCCCTTGGTCACGGTCATCGCGCTGGCGAGCGCGCCGCCCATGAAGAAGCCCTTGTCGAACACCTGACGCATGTTCCGAACCTCGTGCAGGTCCTTCAGGACGTAGCTCGCGCGGAGCTCCTCGTCGTAGGAGTCGAGCGCGCCCACGCGGCTCGGCGACTCGCCGGGCTGGAGCGCGCGGAACGCAGCCTCGGCGGCCATGATCCCCGACTCGATCGCGTAATGGATGCCCTTCAGCGTCGGCACGTTCACGAGGCCGGCGCTCTCTCCGGCCAGCAGGAGGCCCGGGGCGTTGAAGCGCTTCGGCAGCGCGTGGTAGCCGCCCTCGGTAATGGTCTTTGCGCCCCACGCGATCCGCTCGCCGTCGCGAAGGATCTTGCGTACGAGCTTGTGGGTCTTGAATTCCTGCAGCACGTCGTGGACTGAGAACTCGATGTCGCGGTACTCGAGCCCGGCGACGAAGCCGAGCGAGACCATGTCGTCACCCATTGGGTAGATGAAGGAGCCACCGAACTCGCCGTACTTGGAGCTCTTGCGGAGCGGCCAGCCCATCGTGTGGACGATGTGCCCGAGCGGCCTGGGCACCTTCCAGACCTCCTTCACCCCGAGCGCCCAGATCTGAGGCTGCTCCCCTTCGAGGCCAAAACGCGAGATCGCCGCGCCGGTGAGATGGCCCTGCGTTCCCTCGGCGAGAACGGTCAGCTTCGCGACGATGTCCGAGCCCGGCTCGTGCGTGGGGAGCGGCGTCCCGTCGCGGCCGAGTCCCTTGTCACCGGTGCGGATCCCCCGCACGCGACCATCGGCGACGAGCAGCTTCTGCGCGTCCGTCTCCGGCAGCACCGCCGCACCTCCTGCCTCAGCCTGCTCGGCGAGGAAGCGGCCGAGCTGCGAGACGGAGACGACCCAGTTGCCGTGATTGCGCATCGTCGGCGGCGGCGGGATCCGGATCGCAGTCCCCTTCGTCAAGAGATAGACAGCCTCGCCGTGCACCTCGCCGTAGCTCGGCACGTCGTTCATCGTCAGCCGGTCCCTGAAGAGCCGGCGCAGCGCGCGCGGATTGACCACCGCGCCGGAGAGCAGGTGCGACCCCGGCGCCTTTCCCTTCTCGACGACCGCGACCGGCACGTCGCCGAGACGGGCGGCGGTGTCCGGGGACTCCTCCAGCAGCTGGCCGAGCCGGATCGCGCACGCGAGTCCCGCGGGGCCGGCACCGACGATCAGCACGCCCACCTCGATCCGCTCCTCTACCGGGTCGGTCGGCGCGGCGATCGCGTCCGACGGCGCGAACGGCGGTTGATAGTCGGCGGGACGAATCGTCACGCGGCTCTCATCCACCCCGGCGAGCCTGGACCAGCTCGGTCAGCTTCGGCAGGATCTGGTGCAGGTCGCCGACGACGCCGAGGTCCGCAAACTCGAAGATCGGGGCGTTCGGATCCTTGTTGATCGCGACGATCGTCTTCGAGCTCTGCATGCCGACCTTGTGCTGGATCGCGCCGGAGATGCCGCACGCGACATACAGCGTCGGCGAGACCGACTTGCCGGTCTGCCCCACCTGCGCGGAATAGGGGTACCAGCCTGCGTCGACGACCGCGCGCGTCGCGGCCACCGCGCCTCCGAGTGCCTTCGCGAGGTCCTCGACGAGCGCGAACTTCTCAGGCTCGCCGAGACCGCGGCCGCCGGCGACGATCACGTTCGCGTCCTCGATCGACGGGCCGCTCTCTTCCGCGTGGGCCTGCTCGACCATCTCCGCCGCGAGCGAGTGGTCCTGCAACTGCACCTCGAAAGGCTCGACCGTTCCGGCAGCGGGCTGCTCCGATGGATCGAACGCGCCGGCCCTGAAGAGTCCGATGCGCGGCGTCGAGCGCCAGCCGACGTCGACGACGACCGAGTCCCCGAGAGCGGACTGCTTGCCGACGAGCCCGCCGTCCCCGTTCGCGATATCGGTGAGCTGCCAGTTGAGACCGGCCTCGAGCCGGGCCGCGAGACCCGACGCGATGTCGGAGGCGAGGATCGACTGCGCGAAGAGCACGTTCTCGATCCCCTTCTCCGCGACGAGCTGCGCGATCGCGTCGACGCGAGGCTGCGGGAGCGGTGCTTCGAGCTTCGGATCGTCGGCGACGTACACCGTCGCCGCGCCGTGCTTGGCCGCCTGGTCGGCGAGACCGTCGAGGCCCGAGCCGACGATCACGCCGGCGAGATCTCCACCGAGCGACGCGGCCTTCGAGAGGACCGCCAGCGACCCCTTCTGGAGCTCGCCGCCGTGGTGCTCGAGGAAGACCAGCGTCGCCATCTAGATCAGTCTCTTCTCGACGAGAAACGCCACGATCTGCTCCGCGCCGCTGCCGTCGTCCTCGATCTTGCGCGTGTCGCCGCGCGGCGGAGGATCGGAGAGCGCGAGCACCTCAGTGCGCGAACCATCCTCGCCGGCCTGGCCGGCGTCGACGCCGAGGTCGGCGAGCGAGAGCGTCTCCTGCGGCTTCGACTTCGCTCCCATGATCCCCTTCAGAGACGGGTAGCGCGGCTCGTTGATCGAGTCGGCGACGGCCACGACCGCCGGCAGCGGCGCGCGAATCACGTCGTAGCCGAACTCCGTTTGGCGCTTGCCCGTGAGCGAGCTGCCGTCGAGCTTCAGCTCGGCGACCTGGGAGATGACGGGGCGCTTCATCCGCTCGGCAACGGCACCCCAGAGGAGAGCGCCATCCGAATCGGACGACTGCTGGCCGAAGAGGACGAGGTCCGGCTGCTCGCGCTCGAGCGCCTTCGCCAGCGTGAGGCTCGTCGCGACGAGGTCGGAGCCCGCGGCGCCGCCGTCGGAGATCAGAACGGCGCGGTCGGCACCCATGGCGAGTGCCTTGCGGAGCGAGTTGAGCGCACGCTCGGGGCCCATCGAGACGACGACGACCTCGCCCTCGCCGGTCGCGTCCTTCAGCCGCAGCGCTTCCTCGACCGCGTTCGCGTCGAAGGCATTTAGCGCGCCCTCGCCGGACCGGTCGAGACGCTTCGTGCCGGGATCGAGCCGCTTGTGCGCAGTGGCGTCCGGAACCTCTTTCACGCAGACGGCGATCTTCATCGCGCGGACTTTAACGATGAGCCGCCGTCCCACTCCCGAGGAGC
>JAXIPI010000210.1:0-4676 GCA_045403015.1 Gaiellaceae bacterium
GCCGTACGAGCGGCGGGCAGAGAACATCCGCTTCTTCCGCACCGGTGACGTCGCGATCCCGCGGCGGGCGGGAGCGGGCTGGCTGGTGCTGGACCGGAAGCGCTTCGACATCGTTCCGCAGCTCGACTCCGTCTATCGCGACGGCCGCTACACGCTGTACGTCGTCCCCTGTCGCGCCCAGTACCATCGCCGGGCATGAAGCTTCTGCTCGTCTCGCTCTACTTCCCGCCCGCCGGCGGCGGCGGCGTCCAGCGGCCCCTGAAGTTCGCCCAGTACCTGCCGGCGCTCGGCATCGAGACGCACGTGCTTGCGCCGGACAACCCGAGGTGGATCCACGAGGACGCTGATCTGCGCGTCCCGACGCAGGCCTGGGTGCACCGCGCCCGGTACATCGGCCCCAGGGGGCGTAAGCCGGCCGAGGAGCTGTACGGGACGGAGGGACTCGAGCGAGCGCTCGTCCACGCCCGGCTCGCATCGCGCCGGTTGCTCGTGCCGGACGAGAACGTGAGCTGGAACCTGACCGCGATTCCTGCGGCGATCCGGATCGCGCGCAAAGAGAAGATCGACGTCGTCCTGACCACGTCACCGCCGAACTCTGTGCACCTGGTCGGGGCCGCGGTGAAGAAGTCGACCGGTGCAAAGTGGGTCGCCGATCTCCGCGATTCGCTCGTCGCTCATCCTCACCGGCGCGCCGAGAACATGGCGGTTCGCGCCAAGGAAAAGGTCGACGAGGGCGTGGCGCGGCTCGTTGCCCACTCGGCCGACGCGATCACGTGTGTGTCCGATGCGATCGCGGATGAGGCGCGGGGCTTCTCGCCGCGCGGCAAGGTCGTGACGATCTCGAACGGCTGTGACTTCGACGACTTCGCCGGGCTGTACTACACGCCGACGGGCCGCTTCCGGATCACGCACACCGGCAGCTTCTTCGGCAAACGCGACCCGCGCCCGTTCCTGACCGCGCTCGACGAGTCGGGGCTCGACGTCCAGGCGCGCTTTCTCGGCGACTTCCGCTCCTCCGACCGCGCCTGGGCGGACGAACGAGGGCTCGGCGACCGGCTGGAGCTGATCCCGTACGCCCCGCGCCAAGCTGCGCTCGAGCTTCAGCGCGACTCCGAGGCGCTGCTGCTCCTGATCCCGGACGCCGGCGGGCGCGGCAAGGGCGTTCTCTCCGGCAAGGTCTTCGAGTACCTCGCCGCGGAACGGCCGATCCTGGCGGCCGTGCCACCGGACGGCGCAGCCGCCGAACTGATCCGCGAGACCGGCGCGGGCGTGATTGCGCCGCCGGACGACGTCGACGCGTTGAAGATCGCGCTCGCCGAGCTGTACGAGCGGTTCGCGAACGGTGGGCTGCCCGGGACCGAGATCCCGGAGGCGACACGACGTCGGCTCTCGCGCCGCGCCCGCGCCGAGGAGCTCGCGGAGCTCGTCCGCTCGCTGTGACGCGCGCGCGGCCCGGCCCCGTCGTCGACGCGCTGTTCTTCGCGACCGTGTTCACGGTCACGTTCGCGAAGCTGCAGTGGAATCTCGGCGACACGCTGAGCCTCTCGGACGTCCTCACTGCGCTCTTCTTGATCGCATTCACAGGCACGCGGCTCGGCACCGGTGACCGGAGGCTTGCCTGGGGAGCAGCCGTCGCCGCGCTCTTCTTCCTCGGCTTCCTCGCCGTGTACCTGATCGGCTTCTACAACCTGGAAACGGAGCAGGCGCTCGCGCAATGGGCGAAGGGGATGTTCAAGTTCGTCCTCCACTTCCTGTTCCTCGTCGTCGGGATCGCGTACATGGTCCGACGAAGCGAACGGTTCTACTGGACGGCGTTCGCGGTCTTCATCGCGGGCTTCGTCGCGAACGCGATCTACGGGATCGTCCAGCTCGGCTCGGCGGAGGTGCTCGGGATCAACCTCGACCAGTCCCTGCTCTCGCCGATCACCGGCGGCGCGAGCCAGATCAACATCTACGGGGCGATCGGCGGCGAGAGCGTCTTCCGGCCGAATGCCCTCACGGGCGACCCGAACCACCTTGGGATCGAGCTCGTGATCCCGCTGCTCGTGTTGACGCCTTTGTACCTCCGGCTCGAGAAGGGCCACCGGCTGAAGGTCCCGCTCGCCCTGATTCTCGCGTTCCTCCTTCTCGTCGAGCTGGCCACGCTCTCGCGGTCGGGCCTCCTGGGCCTCGGCGCCGGCCTTCTCGTGCTGGCGGTTCCCTATCGCCGGAAGCTGCTCACGCCGGAGTTCCTTCTCCCGCTCGGCGCTGTCGCGGCCGTTCTCGCGCTGGTGCTGGCGGCCCGCTGGGACTTCTTCGAGCAAGTCCTGCGGACGCGCATCGACACGTCGGCAAACGGGACGTCGACGCACTTCGACGTCTACGGTTTCATCCCCGACGTGCTTTCGTCGCACCCGCTCTTCGGGCTGGGGCTCAACAACTTCTCCGTCTACTACGAGTTCGTCACCGGACGAACCAACTTCGGGCCCCACTCCTTCTACGTCGCCACGCTGGTCGAGACCGGGCTCGTCGGCACGGCGCTGTTCGTCGCCTTCCTCGTCTACATCTTCAAGCGGCTGAAGCGGTTGCGCATGATCGGGCGGGCGCTTGGATCGCGGCGAATCCGTCCGCTCGCCTGGGGCATGACCGCCGCGCTCGTGGGAACGATCGCCTCCAATGCCTTCTACCTGACGATGTCGTTCTACTACTTCTTCGCGTTCGCGATGCTCGCGCTCGCGGCGCCGATCGTCTTCGCCCGGCGCTTGTGAAGGTCGTCGTCCTGACGACCTCGTACCCGCGTGACGAGCGGGACGTTGCGGGGCTCTTCGTCCGCGACGCGGTCGAGGCAGTGCGGGAGGAGGGAGTGGAGGTCGAGGTCGTCTCGCCTGCGTCGTTCCCGCACTTCGGGATCGCCTACGGGCACGGGATCGCGGGCAACCTTCGCCGGAAGCCTTGGCTCACGCTGCTCCTGCCCGCCTTCCTCGTGTGCTTCGCCCGCGCAGCGCGCCGCGCCGCGCGGGATGCGGATCTCGTCCATGCGCATTGGCTGCCGTCCGGCTTCGCCGCGCTTGCGACCGGCAAACCGTACCTGGTCCAGCTGTGGGGGACGGACGTCGAGATCGCGCGACGTGCGCCCTGGCTCTTCAGGCCGATCCTGCGCCGGGCGCGGCTCGCAATCGCCGCCTCCGAGTCCCTCGCAGCCGCCGCGCGGGAGCTCGGCGCACGTGAGGTGCGGGTCGTCCCGGGCAGTGTCGAGATCCCCGCGAAGGTCGGCGAGCCAGACGACCCGTCGCACGTGCTCTTCGTCGGCCGCCTCTCGCCGGAGAAAGGAATCCACGAGTTCCTGGCAGCGACGGTCGGCCTGCCGCGGGTGATCGTGGGGGCCGGGCCGGTGGTCGTGCCCGAGGCGGTGGGATTCGTGCCGCATGCACAGCTCGGGCCGTTCTACGAGCGCGCGGCCGTCGTCTGCGTGCCGTCGCGACGCGAGGGTTACGGATTCGTCGCGCACGAGGCGATGGCCTACGGCCGCCCGGTGGTTGCGACGGCGGTCGGTGGGCTGGCCGACGCAATCGAGGACGGCGTGACCGGCGTGCTGACGACGCCGGCGCGACTCCGCGCCGACCTCCAACGGCTGCTCGCGGACGCGGACCTCCGAGCGCGCCTCGGCGCCGCAGCCCGGGAGCGCGCGAGATCTGATTTCGCGCCTGATGCCGCCGCGGCGGCCCTCCTCGAGGCCTACCGCTAGCTCGGCTTCTCGAACACCGCGCTGATCTGGAGCGCGAAGAGCCTGCGACGGAGCGCGCGCAGGTCGGCGCGCTCGAGCGCCCACCACACACGCTCGGGATTGCGCCCGGCCTTCTCCGCGGCGAGCGTCAGCGCGTACTGGACGAGCTTGACCGGGTGCCCGGTCCACTGCGTCTCGACATGCCGGAGGCCGTGCGCGGCGAACACCTGCTGCAGGCGCGCTTGGTCGTAATGCCGCTTGTGGCCGATCCGCCGGTCGTGCACCAGGTACAGCGGCCAGACCGGCGGCGGGATGTAGCGGTAGGCATGGGGCACGGTCACCCAGACGCGGCCCCCTGGCCGCAGCACCCGGGCAAGCTCGCCGACCGCCTCGCTGTCGTCGTCCAGGTGCTCGAGGACCGCCACCGCGCTGGCGCAGCCGACGCTCGAGTCGGCGAACGGCAGCCGCTCGGCGGCGCAGACCACGAACGAGGTTTGCTCGGCGAAGCCCTCCGCGGCGGCGAAGCGCGCCGCCCTCACGACGCCCTCGACGGAGAGGTCGCAGCCAACGGCCTCCACGCCGGCTCGCGCCGCCTCGATCACCGTCGCGCCGGAGCCGCCAACACCGACGTCCAGGTAGGGAGCCGTCGCGGGCGCCAAGCCGATTGCAGGGAAGATCCGGTCGTTGAAGCTCTTGCGCCACGGGTCGACCTCGTACGACCCGAACTGCGCGAACTCGGCATCGAAGTAGCCGCGCTGGTGCTCGTGCTGCTCCGAGAGCTGAGCTGGGACGAGGAGCGGGACATCGTCCACGATCGCGTAGACGGCACCGCAGCCCGTGCAGTGGAGTCCCTCCGCGGCGGGCTCGAGCCCGCTCCTGCACACCGGGCAGAGCGTCGTCACGGGTGCGACCGTACCGACTCTCTATACTCGCCGCCGTGGCTGACGACCCGGCGAGCGCCCACGCGGCCAAC
>JAXIPI010000119.1:0-18160 GCA_045403015.1 Gaiellaceae bacterium
CGATGAACCGGAGCGTGTGGCCGGTGCCGCGGAAGTGCTCGGCCATCTCGAGAATCGAGTGCTCGTTCAGTCCCCGCTTGATCACCGCATTCACCTTCACCGGCATCCCGGCCTCGGCCGCCGCCTCGATCCCGTCGAGCACTCGCTGCACAGGGAAGTCGACGTCGTTCATGGCGCAGAACGTGTCGTCGTCGAGCGAGTCCAGGCTGACGGTGACGCGATCGAGCCCGGCCGCTGCAAGCGCCGCAGCCTTCGGCGCCAGGAGCGAGGCGTTCGTCGTCAGCGTGAGCTCGGCGCCGCGCGGCGCGAGGAGTGCGATCAACCGGTCGACGTCCTTCCGGACGAGCGGCTCGCCGCCCGTGAGACGCAGCTTGTTGACTCCGAGGCCGACGAAGACGCGTGCCACCCGCTCGAGCTCCTCGAAGGTGAGCAGCTCCTTGCGGTCGAGGAAGCGGTAGTCGCTCCCGAAGACCTCCTTCGGCATGCAGTAGACGCAGCGGAAGTTGCAGCGGTCGGTAACCGAGATCCGGAGGTCTCGAAGCGGGCGGCCGAGGCGGTCCACGGTCATGGACCTGAGCGTAGCGATGTTCCGCTCCGC
The DNA here is from genome assembly GCA_045403015.1 of Gaiellaceae bacterium. Lineage (GTDB taxonomy): Bacteria > Actinomycetota > Thermoleophilia > Gaiellales > Gaiellaceae > Gaiellasilicea. The sequence continues at coordinate 599 of JAXIPI010000119.1, forward strand.
TGCCCAGAAATCGGGTTTGTCCAACCGGTTGGATGGATACATTTCCAACCAGCTGGACGTGCCCCCGCGACCGGAGAGAGGCGATGGCGAAGAAGCTCAAGATCAAGGTGAACGGAGGCGTTCACCGAGTTGCGGCGTCCCCCAACACGCCGCTTTTGTATGTCCTACGGAACGAGCTGCGCCTGAACGGGCCCCGCTTTGGTTGCGGGCTCGCGCAGTGCGGATCGTGCTCGGTCCTGCTCAACGGCAAGGAGATCCGCTCGTGCATCACACCGGTGGCCGCGGTCGGCACCGGCACTGTGACGACGCTCGAGGGCCTCGCGGGTCTGTGGAAGGGCCGCACCACCACGAAGACCGCGACCGACCTTCATCCGGTCCAGCAGGCCTGGATCGACGAGCAAGTGCCGCAGTGCGGCTACTGCCAGAACGGAATGATGATCAAGGCGACCGAGCTGCTGAACAAGGTGAAGCGGCCGACCGAGGATCAGATCAAGTCCCACATGAACACGCACCTCTGCCGGTGTGGGACCTATCCGCGGATCACCAAGGCGATCAAGCGCGCCTCCGTGACGATGGCAAAGGGGGCGTAGCGCCATGCTGCTCAGCGACAAATCCATCGGCCTGCTCGATGACGGAAAGCTCGACGAGGTGATCGGCGGCGCGGAATTCTCGCGCGCGACGTTCCTGAAGGGCGGCGGCGCGCTCGTCGTCGGGTTCAGCCTCGTCGGTTCGGCGCTCGCCGGGTCCGCCAAGGGCGCGGCGGCGCGCACTGCCGCAGGTCCGCCGAGCGCGGCGCTGATCGACTCGTGGATCGCGATCAAGGCGGACAACACCGCCACGATCGCCTTCGGCAAGATCGAGATCACCGGCGCGCCGACCGGCTTGTTGATGATCGCGGCCGAGGAGCTCGACCTCACGATCGACCAGGTCTCGCATGCGGCCTGGAACACCGAGATCACGCCGAACCAGGGCCTGACCGCGGGGAGCAACTCGATCTCGAGCGGCGGCCCGCAGGTCCGTCAGGCTGCTGCCGAGGCCCGCGCTGTGCTGCTCGGGCTGGCCGCGAAGCAGTTCGGCGTCCCCGTCTCGCAGCTGCAGGTTGCCAAGGGCGTCGTCTCGGTCAAGAGCGATCCCTCGAAGTCCGTCACCTACGGCGCCCTCCTCGGCGGCAAGACGTTCTCCGCACCCAACACGGGCAAGGCGCCGCTGAAGCCTGTCTCGGAGTACAAGCTCGTCGGCAAGCGGGTGATGCGCAAGGACACCCCAGGGAAGGTGGACGGCTCGCATCCGTACGTCCATGCCCTCCGCCTGCCGGGGATGCTCCACGGACGGGTCGTCCGGCCGCGTGGCCAGGGGCCGTACGGCGTGATCGACAAGCCGTTGAAGGTCGACGAGAGCTCGATCAAGGGCATCAAGGGCGCGAAGGTCGTCCGCAAGGGTGACTTCATCGGCGTGGTAGCCGCGAACGAGCAGGACGCGATCCAGGCTGCGACGCAACTCAAGGTCACCTGGGCCGAGTCGAAGACGATGCCCGGCAACGGGAATCTGTGGAAGCGCTTCAGGGAGGTCAAGACCAGCGACCGCTACGCCAGGAACACCGGCTCGATCGACAACGCCGTCAAGAGCGCGGCGGCAGTGCGTGAGGCCAGCTACTCGGTCTCCTACCAGGCGCACGCCTCGTTTGGGCCTTCGGCCGGCGTCGCCGACGTGAAGGCCGACCGCGCGCTCGTCTGGGGAGCGAGCCAGGGCATCTACAGCACGCGGACGACGATCGCCGGCCTGCTCGGGATGCCTCAGGACAAGGTCACCGTGATCTTCGCCGAAGGAGCCGGCTGCTACGGCCGCAACCTCCAGGACGACGCGGCCTGCGCGGCGGCGCTCATGTCGCAGCTTGCGGGCGCACCGGTGCGCGTCCAGCTGACCCGCGATCAGGAGCACGGCTGGGAGTTCTACGGCCCGGCCACGCTGGTGGATATCCGAGGGGCGATCGACGCCAACGGGAAGATCACGGCGTACGACTACGTGTCGTTCCAGCAGCCGTGGGTCTTCAGTGAGGCAACCGAGTACATGTCGGGTCGCCCGCTCTCCCTGGGCGGGTTCGGCGGCGCCGATGTCGAGAACGCCGGGTCCCAGTACAAGATCGGGAACCACCGCATCCTCGGCCGCTCGATCCCGAACGACTCGGGGCTGCCCAAGGTCGCGTACCTCCGAGCCCCGGCGGCGCCGCAGGCGCTCTTCGCCTCGGAGCAGATGATCGACGAGCTGGCCTATGCCGCCTCGATGGATCCGGTCGCGTTCCGGAAGCAGAACATCGAGAACGTCCGGTGGCTGGGCGCACTCGAGGCCGCCGCGAAGGCCGCGAACTGGAAACCGCGCAAATCCGCCACCCAGGTCGGCACAGGCCGGCTGCGCAAGGGCCGTGGCATCGCGATCGGCGGGTTCGCGAGCACGTTCGTCGGCATCGTGGCGGAGATCGAGGTGGACACGGCGACCGGCAAGATCCGGGTCAAGCACGTCTACGCCGCGCAGGACTGCGGGCTGATCATCAACCCGAACACCGTCGAACAGCAGATGGAGGGCTGCGTGATCCAGGGCGTCAGCCGCGCGCTGGTCGAGGAGGTCAAGTTCTCGAAGAGCCGCGTCACGACTCTGGACTGGGTGTCGTATCCGATCCTGCGGTTCAAGGATGCGCCGGCGATCACGACCGTGCTCCTGAACAGGCCGGAGCTTCGCTCGAGCGGATCGGGTGAGCCGACGACGGCCCCCGTCGCCGCCGCGGTCGCGAACGCGTTCTTCGACGCGACCGGGGTGCGCATCCGGACGATGCCGATGACGCCCGCCCGCGTTCGCGGGGTGCTGAAGGCATAGATGCTTGCTGCCACGATCTCGTGCGTTCGGGGCGTGCTCTGGCGTGTCTGGGCCGCTCCCGGCCCGCCTTCCAGGCCGCTGCGCGGCCTTCCAGCCGTGCCGTCCGCTTCGCGTCGCCAGGCCGCCACCGATGCTGCCGGCATCGGCGGCGTCCTGCCGCCGCGTCCCAGAGCAGCCAGCCCACGCCCCGAGACGGACGACCTCATGGCAGCAACCATCTAACGGACGGGGCACGTCGAAGGGCCGGGCCTCGCCACGAGGTCCGGCCCATACTTCCCTCGTGGTCACGCTCGCCCTCTCACTGACGCTGCTCGTCTCCTCGCCCGCTCTGCCCGCAGAGGGCGTCTTGACGCCCGGGAAGAGCCTCGGCGGCGTCCAGCTCGGAGACACAACGGCGGCGGTGACGAAACGCTGGGGCTCCAGGCACACGCTTTGCGCCCTCTGTCGGCGGACGACCTGGCTCTACAGCTATCGCGGACAGGGGCCGGCAGGAGCCGCGGTCTCGTTCCGGAACGGTCGCGTGTCCGCCGTGTTCACGCTCGGGGTGCCGCGCGGCTGGCGGACCAGCCGGGGCGTGGCGCTCGGCGACCCGGCGGAGAAGGTGCAGGCCCTGTATGGGCGGCTGCCGTGGAGCCGCTGCATCGGCTACGGGGCGCTCAGCATTCGGCGATCGCGTGCGGTGACCTCGATCTACACGTACGGCGAGTCGGTCTACGGCTTTGCGCTGACGCTACCGTCCGAGCCCGTCTGTCAGTAGCTGCCGGAGCTATCTGGGCTGCGTCCGGCTGATCACGACCACCAGCCGGGTCGTCTCGTCGCTCAGGTTCGTGTGCCGGTGTCCGCCCTCGCCGGAGATGAAGGCAGCGCTGTCACCCGCGTCCAGCACGACGTCGCGCCCGTCCGCAAACTCGATGCGCACCTTCCCCTCGAGGACGAGGATGAAGATCTCGTTCGGCTGCACGATGAAGTCCTTCATCGCCGCGCGCGGGGACAATGTCGTCAGCAACGCCTGCAACGCGTGCGGGCCTTCGGGCATGAGGATCTCGACGTCGATCCCCTCTGCCTGGTAGTGCACGCCGCGGCGGTCGTCGGCCCGCACCACGAGCGGATCGGGGTGGCGGGGCTCGGGCACGAGATCGGCCAGTCTGATGTCGTACAGCCGCGCCAGTCGGCTGAGCCGGCCGACGGTGATGTCACTACGGCCGGTCTCGATCAGTGAGAGAAGCGAGCGGGAAACCCCCGTCGCCTCCGCCACCTGCGCCAGCGACAGCCCCCGGGCATTGCGCACACGGCGGAGCGCAGCGCCCAGTTCGGCGTCGTGCGGCGGGTGCGTTTCGGGAAGACGTTCGCTCAGTTCGATCACCTCACCCTAGTGCGTTCAGCGGCCGGAAAGCACGTCGAAACGAATTCTCGTCCAGCCCGTTGGACGGTTCATCTATTGTTCGGCCGACATTGTCAATGGGTCCGTCCCGAGCGGCGAGGAGGGTTTCTTGAGCAAGTTTCAGAAGGGGTCTGTGATTGCGGTGTTGGCGGCGACCGTCTCCCTTGTTGCCGCGGTGTCGGCTTTCGGCGGCTCCGACGGGGCCACAGCGACGACGGTCAACGTCGCGGCCGGCAAGCCGAGTGAGTTCCACTTCGTCCTCTCGAAGAAGACGATCGTGAAGGGTGTCACGACGTTCAAGGTGACGAACAAGGGCACGATCGACCACAACTTCAAGATCGCCGGCAAGAAGACGGCGATGATCAAGGCCGGCAAGTCGGCCACGCTCAAGGTCACCTTCAAGAAGGCGGGGAAGTTCCCGTTCATCTGCACGCTCGAGGGACACGCGATCGCAGGCATGAAGGGGACGCTGACCGTCAAGGCCAAATAGGTCCGCTGCTCGGCGACCGCTAGCTCAGCAGGCTGACGACGCCGGACTCGGCGGTCGTTGCGCGTCGCGCGGCGGCGGTCGCTTCGACGATCTCCGCGCCGATCGCGACCGCGACCTCGTCGGGCGAGCGGGCGCCGATGGCAATCCCGATCGGCGCGTGGATGCGTGCGATCCCGGCCTCGCCGACGCCCTCGGCACGCAGCCGCTCCTCGCGGTCCGCGGTCGTCACCTTGCTCCCCATCGCCCCGATGTACACGGCGGGCGTGTCGAGCGCGGCGACGATGGCCGGGACGTCGAACTTCTCGTCGTGCGTGAGCACGCAGATCGCCGTCCTCGAATCGACCGGGGCGCTGCGCAGAAACGAGTCGGGCCAGTCGACAACGAGCTCATCGGCCTCCGGAAAGCGCGCGGGCGTGACGAACCTGGCGCGGGCGTCGCAAACCGTGACGCGGTATCCCAGCAGCTTGCCGACGCGCGCCAGCGCGGAGGCGTGGTCGATCGCGCCGAAGATGTACATCTGCGGCCGCGGCAAGATCGAGTGCACGAACACCGCTGCGCCGTCGACGTCGGCGAGCGTGCTCTCGCCGGCCGCCAGCAGCCGGGCGACCGGACCGTCGGAGCCGTCGTGGAGCCACTGGTCGCCGATGTGCTCACCGCTCGCGGTCAGTGCGAGGGCCGCGGGCCGGTCGGACCGAACGGCTTCGTCGAGGGCGGGGACGAGCGTTGTGTCGAGCTCGGCGATCAGGATGCCGACCGTGCCACCGCACGAGAGCCCCACCTCGACTGCCTCGTCGTCGGCGATGCCGTATTCGCGGACCCGCGCCGGGCCGCCCTCCAGCACCTCCTGGGCCTCCCTGATCACGGCGGGCTCGACGCAACCGCCGGTGACCGAGCCCGCGATCTCGCCAAGGTCGTTGAGGGCCAGTGAGGCGCCCGGATCGCGCGGGGCGGAGCCACGACGCTCGACCACGGTTGCGATCACGACGCGGCGCCCGTCGGCGTGCCAGCGCGCAAGGGTCGGAATGATGTCCCGCATGCCTCCAACCTAGCCGCTCGGAGCATCAACTATCTAGCCGCCGCCGTCCTCGGCATCCGGCAGCTCCCGGAGCCCGAGGATCGGCGACGGCAGCAGCCAGAGAAAGCCGGCGAGCGCGCCCGCCGTCGCAATCCAGAGCGTCGGCCGGAGGCCGATCCAGCTCCCGAGCGCGCCGCCCATGAGCGCGCCGAGCGGGCGGACGCCGAAGTTCACGACCGCGTACGCGCCTGCGACGCGCGAGCGCAGCCGGTCCGGGACCACCGCCGAGAAGATCGCGCCGCCGCTGATGTCGAGCATCATCAGGCCGAGCCCGGAGCCGAACTCGGCGAGGAAGAGGCAGCCGAGAATCACCCAGCGCGGCCCTGCCGCGAGCGGCACGAGCAGGAGTGGGGCCGGGAAGATGAAGCAGCCGAGCGCGAACGCGGGGCCGATTCCGATCCTCCGGGAAACGCGGCCGGTGACGACCGCGCCGAGGACGCTGCCCATGGCGCCGGCGCCGAGCACGAGCCCGAGCGTGCCCGGAGGAACGTCGAGCGACTTCGTCGCGTAGAGGATGAAGAGCGCGAAGAAGACGAAGTTGAAGAAGTTGATCGTGGCGGTCGCGCCGAGCGCGGCCCTCACGATCGGCTCGCCGAAGACCCAGCGGATTCCGGCGACCACGTGGCCCCTTCCCGGCGGCTCGGGCGCGGGCTCCTCGGCTTCGACGCTCCGCAGGAAGAGGGCCGAGACGACGTACGAGCAGGCGTCGACGAGGAGCGTCACGGGCGCCGTGAGGACCTGCACGAGCAGGCCACCGATGCTCGGCCCTGCGACGTACGAGAAGGCACGGCTCCCGTGCATGATCGAGCCGCCCTCGACGAAGCGCTCGCGCGGCACGAGCGCGACGAAGAGCGGGTTGTACGAGACGTGGAACAGCACGCTCAGCGTCCCCATCAGAAACGCGACGACGAACATGTGGGGGAACGTGAGCGCGTCGAACGCGTAGGCGACGGGGATCGAGCCGATCACGAGCGCGCGTCCAACGTCGGTCGCGATCATGATTTGCCGCTTGCGCTCGCGCTGGTCGGCCCAGGCGCCTGCGTGGAGCGAGAAGAGCAGGTTCGGCGCGAGCTCGGCGGCGACGAGATATCCCATCTGGGCAGCGTTCGCATCGAGCGTCAGGACGGCGACGAGCGGCAGGGCGATCAGACTGACCTGGTCGCCGAGGAGCGAGACGGTCTGGCCGAGCCAAAAACGGCGGAACTGTAGGTTCTCGCGCAGGAGGGACGGCACCACCATGCCGGCGGACTCTAATGTCGCCCGCGATGCCGCCTCTCTTCGCCTTGATCGCCGTCACGGCGGTGTGGGGAGTCACGTTCGTGCAGGTCAAGGACGCCGTGGCCCTCTATCCCCTCTTCGCCTTCCTCGCCGTGCGCTTCGCGATCGCGTCGCTCGTGCTCGCCGCGCCGGCGGCCGGGCGGATGCGGTCACTCGGTCGCCGTGGCTGGGTCGCAGGCGTCTCGCTCGGTCTTCTGCTGGCCGCGGGCTATGCGCTCCAGACGGCAGGGCTCGATCGGACCACGGTCTCGAGCGCCGGCTTCATCACCGGGCTCTACGTCGTCTTCACGCCACTCCTCGCGCTGCTGCTCTTCCGGACCCGAGTGGGCAGACCCGTGTGGCTCGGGGTTGCGCTTGCGGTCCTGGGGCTCGCGATGCTCTCGGGCGTGAGTGCGGGTGACCCCGTCGGCGACCTGCTCGTGCTCGCCGGCTCGGCTGTGTACTCGGTTCAGATCGTGCTGATGGAGCGGTACGCGCCGCGCCACCACCCGGTCGCGTTCACGCAGGCCGAGATGCTGGCGGCGTTCGCCGGCTTCGCCGCGGTCGCCGTTGCCCTTGGCCAGGTGGAGCTGCCACGCGGCTGGACGGTCTGGGGCGCGCTGCTCGTCACCGGCATCTTCGCGAGTGCGCTCGCCTTTCTCGTCCAGACCTGGGTGCAGCAACGGACGAGCGCGACCCACGCCGCGCTCGCGTTCGCCATGGAGCCGGTCTTTGCCGGGTTCTTCGGGTTCTGGCTGGCAGGCGACCGGCTGGGGGCGGTGGGCTGGGGCGGCTGCGCCCTGATCATGGCCGGGATCGTGGTCGCCGAGCCGGAGGCGGGGAGGACACTGCGCCGGCTCGTCGCCCGCTGATCCGTCCCGCACTCAGCGGCGGGAACGGAGCACCTCCGGCCCTGTCGGGCGCGGATCGCCGTCGCCCGGCTCGGCGGTCACGCTCAGCACCGGGTACAGCACGGGGTCGACGGCGGCGGCGAACGTGACGTCCGAGCGTCCGTTCGGGTCCGGGTGGAACGTGCCTGCCGAGATGCGGTTCGGCCTCGCCGGCGTGTCCCCTGGACCGACGAACCAGAGCTCGTAGTAGTCGCCCTTCGGCAGGATCGGCAACTCGTCCGTCTGCAGCTGGATCACGCGACCGATCCCGGTCTTCCGCACCTCGACCGTGGCTTCGGCGCCGTTCGGGGAGCCGAGGACGGCCTGCAGCTCCAGCTCGCCCGCCGGGCCGCCGGGCCGGAGTGCGAGCACCAGGATCGCGGCAGCTGCGGCGAGCGCTCCGGCGCCGAAGGCCGGCCGCGTCCACCGACGACGGCGCCGCGGCCGGGGCACCGGCTCCAGCCCGGTCGCCGCCTGCTCGACCGCGAGGAGCACTCTGCTCTTCAGGCCGGGCGGCGGTGCGACGACCGTCACGGCGTCGCGGAGAAGGCGGGCGGCCGTCTCGAGTTCGTGTCCGTCCAAGTCACTCAACGAGACCGCGCTCCTTCAGCTCGGTGAAGAGCGCACGCAGCGCGTACAGCGTGCGCGATTTGACGGTGCCGAGCGGGATGCCGAGCCGTTCCGCGACCTGGCTCTGGGAGAGGTCGCGGTGGTACTGCAGCTCGAGCACCTCGCGGTGGGTGGGCGTCAAGGCCGCGAGCGCCTCGCCCACGTCGAGCCGCACCGTCAGCTCGTCGAACGCCGCCCCACCGACGGCGTCCTCCGTCTCTGGTCCCGCGGCAGTCACCGCCGGTGATCTCGAGCTGCGCCGCCACAGGTCGACGGCGGCGCGCCGTGCCAGTGTGTAGACAAACGTCCGCACCGACGAGCGACCGGGGTCGAAGCGATGCGCTGACCGCCACAGTCGCACGAACGTCTCCTGGACGAGATCCTCGGCGAGGCCGCGGTCCTTCAAGAGATGCAGGCCGAGCGTATAGAGTCGCCGCCCGTACAGATCGTAGAGGGCCGCAACGGCCTCGTCGCGGTCGCCGGCGGCCAGGCGGGCGACGAGCGCCGCCTCGTCCTGGGCGGGTGCAGGCCCTGCGTCGCGGTGGGGTAGCGGCTCGGCGATGACCAGGGTTCGCAGGCAGGGCCGCATTCGGTTCGGCGGAGGACGGGCCGGACTCCGACCCGTCCCCCACCGGTCGTGCCTCCTACTGGTCCTGCCACGCCGCGAGCCCGGTCACGACGACGTTGCCGCCGCCGATCCGGCCCAGTTGGCGCGTCTTGCCGGTCATCACGTCGACCGTGTAGAGCCGTGCACCCGAGCGTCCGGAATGCGTGCCCGCGACATAGCCCCGATTCGCGGCGCCGGCGATGTCGAAGCCGACGTCGCTGCCGAGGTCAAGCCCGGTCGAGAGCGGGTTCATCAGCGTGCCGGCGTTGGCCGGGTTCTGCAGCCACAGGCGGTCTCGCTTGCCCGACGTGTCGTAGGCGAACTGCATCGTTGCGGTCGGACGGTTCGCGAAGGCCGCGAACGACGAGTTCGTGTACGCCGAGCCGACGACCGTGACGTCAGCGGGCGTCAGCTTCGTGTCGTTCATCAGCAGGCTGCCCGGATCCGGGTCCAGCCTGAGATTGTCATCCGCGTCGCTCGTGACTCGGATCTTGTCGACGGTCGGGTTGAAGTCGAACCCGATCCGGTCGCCCTGAAGCGCGGTCGGTGTCGTTTCGAACGCCGGGCCTTCGGCGACGGCGATCGCCGTCCGCGGGTTCACCCGGTAGACGACGCGGTCGCTTCCGAGCGCGTACAGGTCGCCGGTCGCCGGGCGGAAGTCGATCCCCTTCAGCGAGACGCCCGCGGCCAGGCCGGTGATCGGCTTCGAGCGCACGAGCCACGGAGAGTGCTCGCTGAAGCGGAGCAGGTTCCCGGCGTTGTCGGTCGCGAACAGCAGCCTGGACTCCTTGCCGAGCACGAAGCCGTGGGTACGGTTGCTGTCGCCGGCAAGGGCGACGAGCGGTACGAGCAGCGCCACCACGAATGCGGCGACGACACTGCGGGTGAGGACGGACATGGCGTGAGCCTCCTTGGAGTTGGATTACGCCACGCGCTTTCGCAGCCGACCTCGCGAACGGTTCAAATCCGAGCTGGCCGAACGCTGCCGGCGGCTTCGGCCCCGCTCGCCCTTTACGTGAGCTGGGAGAACATGTCGTTGCCGCTGGCGGTGGTCTCGGGCACCTGCTGCAGAACGTCCCAGTGCTCGATGATCTTGCCGGCGTCGTTGAAGCGGAAGATGTCGACGCCGGCCATTCCCCACGTCGTGTAATGCGCGTGAACGGCGACGTGTTCCCGGTCGGCAATCACGCGATGGACGTGGACGTCGACCGGGCCTGCGGAGGCGAAGAAGTCCTTGACCGCCTGCAGCCCGTTGCCGGCCTGGGGATTGTGCTGGGCGTAGTCCTCGACGATCAGGTCATCGAAGGCGTCGGTGTCGCCGGCGCGGAGCGCGTCGAAGAGCCGCTCGACAGTGTCCAAGTTGGCCTGCGTGTGCGTTGTGGTCATCACATCTCCTCTGCTGGTATCTGGCGGGTACTTGGGCTACTCTAGACGCTAAGAGTGATTCCGCAAGAAGGCACTTTCGAGTAACTAAGGAGAGCGATGACGACACCTCTCTACGACGTCTACGACGCCCGCTGCCCCTCCCGGACGGCGCTCGACCGCATCGGTGACAAGTGGACCGCGCTGATCATCGGCCTCCTGGCCGAGCGGCCGCATCGGTTCGGGGAGCTCCGGCGCCGGATAGACGGCATCTCGCAGAAGATGCTCACGCAGACTCTTCGCAGCCTCGAGCGTGATGGGCTCGTGAACCGGGAAGCGGTCGCGACGGTACCGGTGACCGTCACCTATTCCCTCACGCCCACGGGCGAGACGCTGATCGCGCCGCTGGCCGCGATCCGGGACTGGGCCGAGAAGCATGTTTCCGTGATCCTCGCGGCGCGCGCACAGGCCGAGGGCGTCGCGCGTTAGATCAGCCAGGCCCCGTCACGCTGGACAACCTCTCCGTCGAGGCTCAGCTCCCCGCCGGGGCGCAGGTCCTTGACCATGTCCCAGTGCACGGCGCTCTCGTTCTTGCCGCCCGTGTACGTGTAGCTCGCGCCGACGGCGAGATGGATGGTGCCGTCGATCTTCTCGTCGAAGAGGACGTTCCGTGTGAAGCGGGTGATCCGCGGGTTGCAGCCGAGGCCGAGCTCGCCCAGGCGGCGGGCGCCCTCGTCGGTCGCGAGCACCTGCTTCAGAAACTCTTCGCCCTCGTCGGCGCTCGCCTCGACGACCTCGCCCGCGCGGAAGACGAGCCGTGCGCCGACGACGTCGTGTCCGAGGTAGACGGCGGGGAACTCGGCGTAGGTGATCACGCCCTCGGCGCTGTCCTCCAGCGGGCTGTAGAAGACCTCGCCGTCCGGCATGTTGCGGAAGCCGGCAGAGACGACACCCTCGCGGCCTTCGATCCCGATTGTGAGGTCGGTTCCGTCCCCGAGGATGTGGACCGAGCGGCCCCGGTCGAAGTGCTCCTTGATCTGCCGCATCCGCGCTTCCTCGGCGTCCCAGTCGAGCAGGCAGGCGTCGTAGACGAAGTCCGTGTACTCCTCGAGCGTCATCCCTGCCTGCTCGGCCGCAGCGGCAGTCGGGTACTCGACCACCGCCCAGCGGACGTCCAGACTGCGCGCGCGCTTGCTCGCAGGGGCCATCGCCTGCTGGATGAGCCGGCGGCGCTCGGAATCGAGCTCCGCGCCCGCATGGACGTCCTCGGGCGAACGGATCGTGAGCCGCGCGTCCTCCTGCTCGACCGCGTACCGCTCGATCGGCGGCAGCTCGCCGAGAAGCTCGAGCGGCGCCTCGAGCGCCCAGTCGAGGTCGACGCGGAAGCGGTCGGGGCCCCAGTTGATTCGCGGCAGGTAGTACGCGCCGCGGCGGGCGATGGCGCGCGCGACCTCGATCACGAGCGGACGAGCGAGCGGTGTCGCCCGGACGGAGACCTGCCAGCCCGGCTGGACGTCGAGGCACCGGTTGACCACCAGCTCGGCGAGCTCTCGTATGCGTGGATCCGCCACGGGCGGCATCCTAGGCGAGCGAATGCTCGACCGATTCCGTGAGTGGAGGATCGACCGGATGACCGACCGGGTCGCACGGCGCCCGCACGGCCGAAAGGCGCGGGAGGTCTACGGTGCGGACGACGCCCACTCGTTCGCCTGGGAACCGGTGCTCGCAGCGCTGGCGCTCGGCCCAGGGGATCGGCTCCTCGACGTCGGCTGCGGCGGCGGTGTCTTCCTGCGCCGGGCGCTCGAGACGGGGTGCGACGCGGTTGGGCTCGACCACAGCGCCGAAATGGTGGCGTTGGCGCGCGCAACCTCGGGTGTGCACGTCGTGGAGGGCCGCGCGGAGGAGCTGCCCTTCGCCGAGGACGCGTTCACCGCGGTCTCGTGCATCGTCGCGTTCTTCTTCATGGACGATCCGGTGCGCGTTCTGCGCGAGCTCAGACGCGTGCTCGACCCGGACCGCGGCCGCGTCGCGATCTTCACGACGCCGCCCGAGGCGAAGGGCACGCCTGCCGCCCCGTACCCGCTCGCCACCCGCGGCCACTTCTACGGCGACGCGGAGCTCGAGGCGTTCCCGCTCGCCGCCGGGTTCGGCGAGTCGAAGGTGACGAGAACGGAGATCGGCGCTCAGCTGCTCGTCGCCCGGTAGGTTCGCCGGATGGACGCGGTCGTGCTCGCCCTGGCCTCGGCCGCCCTCTTCGGCTCCATGACGGTCGCGCTCCGCTTCGCACTCGCGCGCGTTCCGGACGCGGAGGCCGGGGCACTGGTGACGATCCTCACCGCGCTCGCCGTCACGGTCCCGTTCGCCGCCGCGGGCGACCTCGAGCTCGGTGGCATCTGGCCGTTTCTGCTCGCAGGGGTGCGCGGTCCGGGCGGATCGCAGCTGCTCTTCACGCTGGCGGTGCGCGACGCCGGCCCCTCGCGCACGTCCGTGACCGTGGGCACGGCGCCGCTCTTCTCGGTGGCGATCGCACTCGCGCTGCTCGACGAGCCCGCGAAGGCGGGCGTGATCCTCGGCGCGATCCTGATCGTGGTCGGCGGGATCGTGCTCGTCCGCGAGCCCGGCCGGCCGGAGCACGTCAAGTGGATCGGGCTCGGGTTCGCACTCGCCGCCACGATCATCTTCGCCGTCCGCGACAACCTCGTCCGGCATCTCTCGCTGGACACCGACGTCGAGCCGGCGCTCGCGGCCGCTGCGACCCTCGCTGCGGGCGGGCTGACCGTCGCCGTCTGGCTGCTCCTCACGCGGCGACGGCTTCCGCTGGCCGGGCTGCGCGCGTTCGCTCCCGCCGGAGTCTTCTTCGGGCTCTCGTACCTCTGCCTGTTCGCGGCCTACTACCGTGGCCGCGTCTCCGTCGTCTCCCCGCTCGTGGCGACCGAATCGCTCTGGGGCGTCGCCCTCTCGGCGCTCCTGCTCCGCCGGCACGAGCTCGTCGGACCACGCCTCTTCGCCGGAGCTGCGCTCGTGGTCGCAGGCGGTGTTCTGATCGGGGTCTTCCGTTGATCTGATATGTTGAGGCTCAGATTTTCTGACCTGAGAGCTATCAGCACGGAGGAGACAGACAGGATGGCAAAGACAATTGGTATCGACCTCGGCACCACGAACAGCTGCATGGCGGTGCTCGAAGGCGGCGAGCCGACCGTGATCCCGAACGCCGAGGGCGGCCGCACGACGCCGTCTGTCGTCGCGTTCACGAAGGACGGTCAGCGGCTCGTCGGGGCGCCCGCAAAGCGCCAGCAGGTGACGAACCCGCAGAACACGATCTTCTCGATCAAGCGCTTCGTCGGCCGCAAGTGGGACGAGGTCTCGGAAGAGATGACGATCGTCCCGTACGAGGTCGCCAAGGGCGCGAACGGGGACGCGCGGGTCAAGGTCGAGGGCAGCGAATACGCCCCCGAGGAGATCAGCGCGATGATTCTGCAGAAGCTGAAGGCCGACGCCGAGGCGTATCTCGGCGAGCCGGTCGCCGACGCGGTGATCACCGTGCCGGCCTACTTCAACAACGCACAGCGCGAGGCGACGAAGGACGCGGGCAAGATCGCGGGCCTCAACGTGCTCCGCATCATCAACGAGCCCACCGCGGCAGCGCTTGCGTACGGCCTCGACAAGGAAGGCGCCGACCAGACGATCCTCGTCTTCGATCTCGGCGGCGGCACGTTCGACGTGTCGGTGCTCGAGCTCGGCGACGGCGTGTTCGAGGTCAAGTCGACAAACGGGGACAACCACCTCGGCGGCGACAACTTCGACAAGGCGGTCGTCGACTGGATGGTCGCCGAGTTCAAGCGCGACCAGGGCATCGACCTGGCCGCGGACAAGATGGCCCTGCAGCGGCTCTACGAAGCTGCCGAGAAGGCGAAGATCGAGCTCTCCTCGACGATGACGACGCAGATCAACCTGCCGTTCGTCACCGCCACCGCGGAAGGCCCGAAGCATCTCGACCTGCAGCTCACCCGGGCCAAGCTCGGTGAGATCACCGCCGACCTGATCGAGCGGACCGTAGGTCCGACGAAGGCCGCGCTCGCCGACGCGGGGCTCGACCCCTCGAAGATCGAGCACGTCGTCCTCGTCGGCGGCATGACCCGCATGCCGGCGGTGCAGGAGAAGGTCAAGGAGCTCCTGGACAAGGATCCCCACAAGGGCGTCAATCCGGACGAGGTCGTCGCCGTCGGCGCGGCCATCCAGGCCGGCGTGCTCCGGGGCGAGGTCAAGGATGTGCTCCTGCTCGACGTCACTCCTCTTTCCCTCGGGATCGAGACCAAGGGCGGCGTCTTCACGAAGCTGATCGACCGGAACACGACGATCCCGACCCGCAAGGCCGAGACGTTCTCGACCGCCGTGGACAACCAGCCGTCGGTCGAGATCCACGTGCTCCAGGGCGAGACGGAGATGGCGGCCTACAACAAGACACTCGGCAAGTTCCAGCTCGTCGGCATCGCGCCGGCGCCGCGGGGCATGCCGCAGATCGAGGTCGGCTTCGACATCGACGCGAACGGGATCATCCACGTCACCGCCAAGGACCTCGGCACCGGCAACGAGCAGCAGATCAAGATCGAAGGTGGCTCGGGCCTCTCCGAGGACGAGGTGCAGCGGATGGTCAAGGACGCGGAGGCGCACGCCGACGAGGCGCACAAGCTGCGCGAGCTCGCCGATGCGCGCAACACGGCGGAGAGCCTCGCCTACCAGACCGAGAACACGCTCAAGGAGCACCGTGACAAGCTCGACGAGTCCGACGCCTCGACGATCGAGGGCCGGATCATGGAGCTGCGCGGCTCGCTCGAGTCGACCGACGTGAACGAGATCCGGCAGAAGACGGACGCGCTGAACGAGGCGTCGCGGAAGCTGGCGGACGTGCTCTACGCGCAGTCGACCGCCCAGGCCCAGTCCCAGTCCCAGGCGGCCGGCAACGGTGACGCGAGCACCGACGACGAAGTCGTCGAGGACGCTGACTACGAGGTCATCGACGAGGAGGAAGAGGCGAAGACCTCGTGACCGAAGAACAGCGCCTAGAGGATCAGGGGATCGAGGAGCCGGCCGAGGAGACCATCGAGGAGCACGTCGAGGAGCCGGCCGCGGAGGAATCCGCGCCGGCTCACTCTGTTGAATTGCCGGCGCAAGCGCCGGACGACTCCTATCTGCGCCTCGCGGCCGACTTCGACAACTACCGCAAGCGGACGGCCCGAGAGCATGCGGAGCTGACCCAGCGCGCGAACGAGCGGCTGCTGAACGAGCTGTTGCCGGTTCTCGACGACCTCGAGCGGGCGCTCGAGGCGGCCGCGGAGCATGAGGAGGCGAAGCTCGAGGAGGGCGTTCGCCTCGTCCATCGCTCGCTCCTCGGCCTCGTCGAGCGGCACGGCCTCACCGAGATCGACACTGAAGGCGCCTTCGACCCGCACGTCCACGAGGCGCTGCTCGCCCAGCTGGGCGAGGGCGCGGAAGAGGGCTCGGTGCTCCAGGTGCTGCAGAAGGGCTACCGGCTCGGCGACAAGGTGATTCGCCCTGCCAGAGTGATCGTGGCTGAATGACCAATTTGTACGACACGCTTGGCGTGGCCAAGAACGCGTCAGCCGAGGAGATCAAGAAGGCCTACCGCAAGCTCGCGCGCGAGCACCATCCCGACGCGAGCGGTGGCGACGAGGCGCGCTTCAAGGAGATCCAGGGGGCCTATGACGTTCTCTCCGACGAGGAGAAGCGGCAGGCGTACGACGCGTACGGGTCGACGAACGGCCGCGGCCCGATGGGTGGCGGCGGGCCGGGGTTCCAGGACTTCGACCTGGGCGACCTCGGCGATCTCTTCGGCGGCCTCTTCAGCGGCGGCGGATTCGGCCGCCAGCGCGGGCCGCAGGCTGCAAGATTTACACCCGAGCGCGGCGCCGACCTCCAGACCGAGGTGCACGTCTCCTTCGAGGACTCCCTGCAGGGTGTCCAGGTGCCGGTGCGCGCCGAGGTCGAGACCGCATGCCACACGTGCGGCGGCACAGGCGCGGAGCCCGGCACGTCGCCGATCACGTGCCCGCAGTGCGGCGGCCGCGGCGTCGTGTCCGACTCGCAGGGCCTCTTCTCGCTCTCCCATCCCTGCGCGCGTTGTCGCGGCAACGGCACCGTGATCGAGAAGCCGTGCAAGACCTGTCGCGGCAGTGGTCGCGAGCGCGCGCAGAAGACGTTCCAGGTGAAGATCCCGGCCGGTGCAAAGGACGGCACGCGTATCCGCCTGAAGGGGCGGGGCGAGTCGGGCCGCAACGGTGGCCCTGCCGGCGACCTCTGGGTCGTGACGCGCGTCGCCGGCTCACCGATCTTCGAGCGCCGCGGCTCGGATTTGATCGTGGACGTGCCCGTCAGCTACGCGGATGCGGCGCTCGGCACGAAGCTCGAGGTGACGACACCCGACGGCCCGATCTCGCTCAAGGTTCCCGCCGGCTCGCAGCCCGGCAAGCTGCTGAAGATCAAGGGGCGCGGCGTCCCGCATCTGAAGGGCGGCGGCAAGGGCGACCTGCTCGCACGCCTGAAGCTGACCGTGCCCGAGAAGGTCTCGAAGAAGGAGCGCGAGCTGCTCGAGGAGCTGCGGAAGGTGAGCAGGTGACCGACCAGCACCCGCGCTACATGATCTCCGTCGCCGCCGAGCTCGTCGGCATGCACCAGCAGACCCTGCGCATGTACGAGTCGAAGGGGCTCGTCCGCCCTGGGCGCACGCCCGGCGGCACGCGACTCTATTCCGAGGCCGATCTGGAGCGACTGCGCGTGATCCAGCGCCTGACGACCGAGCTCGGCCTCAACCTCGCAGGCGTCGAGCACGTCCTGCGCCTCGAAGACGAGCTGCGCAAGCAGCGCGCCCGCGCCGAGCGGCTCGAGCGGGAGCTGCGCGAGGAGATCCGGACCGTCCACCGCTCGTACAAGCGGGAGATCGTCCTCTACGAGTCCGGACGACACCCGGCACCAAGAGGCTAGTGCCCCTTCCAGCAATACATGCCG
>JAXIPI010000055.1:0-4493 GCA_045403015.1 Gaiellaceae bacterium
CGGGTCGACGTTCAGCGAGGTGTAGTCACCCCACCGCGAGTTCGTGTGCGTCTGAGCGGCCGTCCCGCTGATCACCGTGCCTTCGCCGAGCGTCATTTGGCCGAGCGGGTCTCCTGCCAGGCGGCCGGTGTAGCGGATGCCCGGGAAGACGTCGACGCCGTTGACGACGCTGTAGGCGAGTGCCATGTTGCCGTTCTTGTCGGCAGCGACGCTGCCCATCCAGCGGTGTACGCCGTCGCCCGGCGCGTACGTGCCCTGTTGGTGGATGCTGTACGTGCCACCTTCACGCCGGAGCTCGTACCAGCGCACGCCCGCGACGCCCGGAAGCGCCTCGACCGACTGGTTGGTCACCATCGACTCGAACGCGCCCTTGTTGCGATAGGCCAGTCGCCAGGTCGGGCGCTGTCGGTACGACAGGATGTCGAGGTACCGACTCCCGTCCGTGACGCCAGGCTGGGGCAGGCAGTCACGCCCGTCCGCTGCGACGCCGGGGGTTGTGCTGGGAACGACGGCGCACGGGAAGATCGAGTCGAATCCGGCGACCGGCAACTGCGCCTTCAAGGCGATCGAGGCAGTCGGCGTCGACCGCCACTTGACGTCGAGCTCCCAGATGTTGAGCGCGTCGAACGTCGCTCCGTAACCTGCACCGTCGTCCTGCGTGCCGACGATCGGCGCGGGGGCGTCGTTCTTCGGCTTCGTATTGCCGTCGATGTCCGGCGGGAGTAGGCCGTCGCCGATCAGGTTGAGCGGAACGACGCGGTCCTCGAGGAAGAATTGGACGGCGCGGGCACTCGGGTCGCCGTTGACCATCTTGTTCTTGTCCAGGCCGTAGACGCTGATCCCGTACCGGTCGTCGAAGCCGAAGTCGCGGGTCGTCATGATGTACGAGTCACGCCAGACGCCGTACTTCGGATAGTCCGGGAAGAAGTAGCCGCCGTCCTCCGTGTCGGCCTGCGTGATGAACGCGTAGCGGTAGTACGCGCCGGTTGGGTCGCCGGTCTGCGAGACCGCGACGCAGTTGTAGAACGGGGCGGTCGGGGTCGCGGGGTTGAGCCCGCGGGTCGTGAACTGCGTGAGCAGCCAGCGGTCGGTCGTCTGGTCGTAGAGGACGATCGCGTCGCCGGACTCGTCAGTGCAGTCCTCGATCGGGAAGTTGGCCCAGAGGGCCCCGAGGTCGACGGGCCCGAGCAGGCGTGTCCCCGTCTTCGAGTAGACGGCGAACGTGAGGTTCACCATCTCGACGTAGTGGTTCGGACCCACGTCGCCGTCCGGATCGGGCGGGTTCACGCGACGGTTGAGAGTGGTGAAGTTGTCCTGCTGACCCAGGCCTTCGAAGTTCGCGAGCGTTCCCCCGATCGTCGCGGCGGCG
Organism: Gaiellaceae bacterium; assembly: GCA_045403015.1. Classification (GTDB taxonomy): domain Bacteria; phylum Actinomycetota; class Thermoleophilia; order Gaiellales; family Gaiellaceae; genus Gaiellasilicea. The sequence goes on from JAXIPI010000055.1 coordinate 1,370, forward strand.
TCCGGCGACGTGGTTTGTACAGCGGCGTCACGCGAGTAGCCGGCGTCCTTGACCGCCTTCGCCCCGCGCTCGGGGGCGAGGCGGGCATCCTTCTCGCTTGCCGACGCCTTTGCCGTGTTCGCGAGCTCACGCAGCGGCTTCGAGGTGTCGAATGCGACCGCTTTGGTGAACACGGGCTCATACTTGGCGGGCGCGGAGCCCGCCGGTGTCGCTCCGACGGCTGTCAGCAGCGCCGTCGAGAGGACTCCTGCACCGAACAGCACGCGCAGTCGGAGCCTCCTGCGAGGAGTTCCGTCCATCGGGATTCCCCCTTTGTATATCGAGACGGACGCGGCCACCCTACTAACGCATTCGCGGCGGTGCGGCGGTACTCTGGTCCGGTCATGCGCGTCGTGGCAGTGATGCTTGCCGCGCTCGCTTTCGGCTCCACGGTTGCGGGAGCGACGGCTTCGTCCACCCTCACGTCAGGTCTGCGAGGAGTGGTGATGCGCGGCCCGATTCGGCCGGTCTGCGACGACATGCAGCCATGCGACGCGCCGGCGCGCGGGGTCGTTCTGCTCTTCAAGCGCGGCGATCGCGTTGTCGCCCGGGTCACTACCGGCACTGGGGGTCGCTACCGCGTTGTGCTGCGACCAGCGCGGTACGCGGTCACGACGCCGGATCGCGGCCCGGGAGCGGGCTTGACGCCACGCTTCGTCCAAGTTCCCAAGGCCTGGATCGCGCGCGTCAACTTCCACGTCGACACCGGCATCCAATAGCTGGACTCGAGCTCGGCGACGTGCTCGCCTGGTCTCGAGCGACAGGTCCTGCCCGCACGCGAAGAAGGGGTCTGTCCGAAACTTTGTGTAACTGGTGTGGCCTGGCCCACGGGGTCGTGCTCATGCTTCGACGGCCGCTTCCATGTTCTTGTTGACGACCTCCATCGTCTTCGAGAGTTCCTCGGTTGGATGGAACTCGACGAGCTCGCTGCCGTTGTAGAGGGTAGGGGTGTGACCGGGCGGTGCGTAGTACGCGTCGCCTTCCTCGTATGTCTCGGAGTGGCCGTCTGCGTAGGTGAACTTCACCTTTCCCTTGATGACGTAGCCCCAGTGCGGGCACTGGCAGCGGTCGTCGGGGAGGCCGGCAAACAATGGCGCCAGGTCGACGTCGGCGGTGTACTTCTCGAAACCGACCGAGTAGCCGCCCTGCCAGTGCTCGAATTGTCCCTCGTAGCCGTCGACCTCGACTCGCTCCGAGGCAGTCGCTTTCGATGCTTTCGGCATTTCTACTCCTTCTGTTTGTCGCTGAGACGGATTGAGGGTTCAGACAGCCGAGGGCGCAGGCTCTACGGCCTGCTCCTCGGTGATCTGCCGCATCAGGCCGGCGACGTTTGTCTGGCACCAGTAGCCCGCGAACTTGCCGTCCGCGATCCGGAAGACCTCGGCGCACTCCGTCGCGACATGCCGGCCGGTGGGCGGAATCCCTTTGTACTCGCCGTCGTGCGTCCCCGTCATCGTCGAACGGAGGAAGACTGAGTCGCCTTCCGCGATCAGCTCGTCCAGGCTGACGTGCAGGTCCGGGAATGCCGCGAAGTACGAGAAGCAGCCGCGGCGGACGCCTTCGACCATGCGCTCCTCGCCGAAGAAGTCGACGACTGCGTCGACGTTTCTCCCGTTGAGGACCACTTCGTAGTACTTCCTGACCACGTCTTTGTTTTGCTCGGACATTCCACGCTCCTTTCGTAGTTGTCCATCAGCTTCGCGCTGCGTCGGCTCTCGCGGTAGGGGGGAACCCCCTATTCGAGCCCGAGACTGCGCACGGCAAAGGCGGCGGCCTCACCTCGAGACTTGAGGCCGAGCTTTCCGTAGATCCGGCCCACGTGATGCTCGGCGGTCTTGGGGCTGATGAACAGCCGTTCTGCGATGTCACGGTTCGAAAGTCCCTCGCCGAGGAGCCGCAGCACCTCGGTCTCGCGGCGGCTGAGCGACCCGAGGCTCCTCGGTCCTGCACGCCCGCGAGCGCCCAGCGATCGCATCAGCGCCGCTGCCGCGTCCGCTTCGCGCGACGCGCCCAGCGCCTCCAACTCGTTGCGTGCATGCCGTGCCGTCTCGATCGCCCCCGACGGAGATTGGCCTGCCAGCGCGCGGGCGAGCTCGAGCCGAGCTTGCGCGGCCTCGAGCCGGAGTCCGAGCCGAGCAAAGCCGTTGACCGCCCGCTGCAGGATGTTGACGGCGTCCGCAGCTCCGGCCGCCGAGGCGACACGCCCTCGGGCGAGAGCCGCCGCAGCTTCGACGCGGTCGCGACCCGACGGACCAGCGATCGCGGCGAGCATCTCGGCGGCGTCGCGTGCTTCCGGTACGCGGTCGTCCGCAAGCCGCACTTGCACGAGCTGCTCAAGGAGCGGAGCTGTGAGGAGGTTCGTCCATCCGATCTCATCGAGGCGTCGTACGAGGAGGGCTTCCGCTGTTCGCGCCTCGCCACGCGCGACGCGCATCGCGACCACGACGCGGGTCGCATCGGGATCGTCCTCGAACCCCACAAGGAGTTGCTCTGCCTCGTCGAAGCGACCCTGTAGGACGCGGATCCCCGCCAGGCGTGTGGCCGGTTGCACACAGCGCGATCGCTGGCCGGCGTCGGTCAGTTCGCGGATCGCCGCGACGAGTTCCTCCTCGGCGGCGTCGACGCGCCCGTTTGCAGCGAAGACGTCGGCGCAACAGGTGCGGCAGAACGCGAGTAGCGTCACGTGGTCGTACCTACGCACGAACTCCTCCAACACGCGGCTCCATTGCTGCGGCCGTTCGGCATCGCCCGCCCGCTCGCACGCGAGCATCAACGTGCAGCAGACGTCCGCGAACGTGTCGAGACTCGCCGGCTCGCCACTCGTCGCTGCTGCCATCGCCTCGTCGAGATGCGCAAGGCCCTCGTCGAGCTTCCCGACCGCGACCTCTGCGAAGCCGAGCTGGGCGAGCGCGCGAAGCTCGAGATCGGTGTCCGTCGCGGTGAGCGCGACCTCGAGCGCGGCAGACGCGAGCCGCGCCGACTCCTCGCTGTCGCGGGTGCGCTCGGAGCGCGCGAGATCGAGCCATCCCTGCTCGGCGCCGGGCGCCACGTCCCGAAGCAGCCGCTCTGCCCGCGACAGCCAGCC
>JAXIPI010000409.1:0-3905 GCA_045403015.1 Gaiellaceae bacterium
CTTCTCATCCTCGGCCAGTGCCGGCTGCTCGTGCGGCGGCGACTTGTACTGCTCGCCTTCGACCAGCTCGATCGAGTGGTCGATGAGATAGGTGTAGAAGTCCTCGATCTGCTCCTTCGTCAGATCGACCTCTTCGAGGCCTGCGACGATCTCGTCGTAGGTGAGGAACCCTTTTTCCTGGCCGTGCTGGACGAGCTTGTGGAGCTCCTCAACCTCTGGGAGAGCGATATCGACGGTGAGCACGTGACCTCGGCTTTCTCGCGCGGGTGGACGGGGCCGGAACCTGCCTTACGAGCTACCTAGACGCACGAAGAGCCGGCTCGCGGTGCCCCGGCTCTGACCATCGGTTCCGGATACTACAACGGATCCCGAAGTTCGTGGAAGCCGGATTTCAACCGGCCGTCGACGACTTGGTCACAACCTCGCCGACCACGTCGCCGAGCGAGTTCACGACCGGTTCGATGCCCAGCTCACCGGTCTCGTAGCCAAGACGGCCGAGCACCTCGGCGAGGGCCGGGCGAATCGCGCGCATGTTCCCGTCCTCGACCTTCAGCGCAAGCCCGAGCGCGCCGGGGCCGCAGGCGCACAGCAGTCCCTCGGCTCCGCCCTTCGCCGTCCAGCCTTCGAGCTCGCGCATCAGGAGGCTGTCAGCGGCGATCGGGCCGCGGATCAGGTCCGGGTGGGCTCGCATCGCAGCCGCCACCTGCGCGCCTCGTTCGACCTGCTCGAGACGGGAGAACATCAGCGCCATTCGCTCGAGCGGCAGCGCGAAGGTAAGAACGCCGCAGCCGTCGATGGCGGTCGGGATCTCCTCCGGCTCGGCGTCCGCCGCGGCCGCGACCTCGTGCAGGCAGCCGTGCTGGACCGGGTGCGTCGCGAGCCGGTAGCCGCCACTGGCCCAGCCCCTCGTCCGGCAGAGGGCGAGCATCCCCGCGTGCTTGCCCGAGCAGTTGTGCTGCACCGCGGTTGGCACGCTCTCAGACCCTGCAGTACCGCACTCGAGCTCGTCCTCCGTCGCAGGCGCTTTCGCGAGCAGGCTCCGGACAGCGGCGAGCTGCTCAGGCGAGGCGAGATGCGAGGCCGAGGCGATCGCGATCTCCTCCGTCGTCAGGTCGTCGCGGGCGCGGACGAGCGGGAGCGCCTGGAAGGGCTTCGCAGAGGAACGGAGATACGCGACGCGGCCGGGGTCGCCCGCCTCCTCGATCACCGCGCCGTCGCGCACCACGACGGCATGCACAACGTGGCTCGACTCCACGACAGTGCCTCGCCGGACGATCACCTCGATCGGGTCCATCGCGGGAGTTTATGTTTTGACAAATGGGCGGCTATTCCCGTATGGTCGGGAATAGTGGCCCATTCGCCTCTCCCCCTCGACTACGAAGCCGCGGACACGCTCGTGGTCTCCGAGCCCGCTCAGCTACGGGCGCTCAGCGACGATGTCCGGGGCCGCATCATCGCACTCCTCCGGGAGCGCGCGGCCTCGGCGAGTGAGCTCGGCGGACTTCTCGAGATGCCCAAGGGCACCGTCGGACACCACCTGAAAGTGCTCGAGCGTGCCGGCCTCGTGCATGTGGTGCGCACCCGGCGCGTCCGTGCCGTGACGGAGAAGTACTACGGCCGCGTGGCGCGGCTCTTCCTCTACAAGAGCTGCGATGAGGACGCCGACGAGCTCCTGCACGGCCTGGGGGCGACCTCACTCCGCATTGCGGCCGCAGAAGTCGCCGCAGCCCCGGAAGTAGCCATGCACGCTCTGCTGCGCGTCCGCCTGGACGCCGCCGCCGCCAAGCGATTCAACCGCCGACTCGACAAGCTCGTGGAGGACGTGCGGGCTGCAGAGACATCTGACGGCGATCCGTGGGGCCTCGCCGCAGCCTTCTACCGGGCGGAGTGGCGTTGATGCGCAGGTTCTGGCCCAACGGAGGTTTGTGGCGCCAGCCGGAGTTTCTCAAGCTCTGGTCGGCCGAGACGATCAGCGTCTTCGGCTCGCAGTTCTCGCAGCTCGCGCTTCCGCTCGTTGCCGTGCTCCTCCTCGACGCAAGCGCCTTCGCCGTCTCCGCGCTCTTCGTCGTCGAGTTCCTGCCGTTCATCCTCTTCGCACTTCCGGCAGGAGTGTGGGTCGACCGGCTCCGGCGTAAGCCGATCCTGGTCATCGGCGACCTCGGCCGGGCGGTTCTGCTTGGCTCGATTCCACTCGCCTACCTCTTCGACGGACTCACCCTCGGCCACCTCTACGTCGTGGCCTTCCTCGTCGGGGTGTGCACGGTCTTCTTCGACGTCGCTTACCAGTCGTACCTGCCGTCGCTCGTCGAGCGCGACCAGCTCGTCGACGGGAACTCGAAGCTCGAGATCAGCCGGTCCACGTCACAACTCGCCGGCCCCGGCGCCGCCGGCGCCATCGTGGGCGCTCTCGGCGCGCCCTTCGCGGTGCTGCTCGATGCGATCAGCTTTGCGTTCTCCGCCGTCTTCCTCTTCGCGATCCGGCGTCAGGAGACGCTGCCCGAGCCGGGCGCCGCCAGCAAGCGGCCGAGCATGCTGACGGAAGCCCGCGAGGGCCTGCGCTTCGTGATCGGAAACCGCTATCTGCGCGCGATCTCGATCTGTACCGGGACCTCGAACTTCTTCTTCAGCATGAGCGGCGCGCTCATCGTCGTGTATGCCGTCCGCGTGCTCGACATGTCCCCTGCTGCGCTCGGCCTCGCCTTCTCGCTCGGGAATCTCGGCCCGCTGCTCGCGGCCTTCACCACCAACCGGATCTCGACGCGGCTCGGCGTCGGGCCGACGATTCTCTGGACGGCGGTGCTGTTCTCCACCTCGATCCTGTTCCTGCCACTCGCGCCGAAGTCCTACCCGCTGCCGTTCCTCGTCGCGTTCGGTGTCGTCGCCGGCTTCGCGGGCGTCGCGTACAACATCACGCAGGTCAGCTTCCGGCAGGCGATCTGTCCGGAACGGATGCAGGGACGGATGAACTCGGTGATCCGCTTCCTCGTCTGGGGCACCATGCCGCTCGGAGCGTTGCTCGGTGGCGCGCTCGGCACCTGGTTCGGGCTTCGCCCCGCGCTGTGGGTCGCAGCGATCGGCGCGCTCTTTGCGTCCCTCCCGATCATTCTCTCGCCTGTGCCCAAGCTGCGCGAGATGCCGGAGCCGGTCGAGGAGCCGCTGCCGTCGGAGGCCGAAGCCTCGGGCGGCCCGCTCGTGGCGGCGGCGGGGGCGCCCGCCGCCGACTGACGCCTGCGCCGCGGTACCGTTCGTGACATGCCCGAGCTACCCGAGGTCGAGGCGTGGATTCGTGAGCTCGACCCGCTCGTGTCGCGCTCTCCGATCCTGCAGGCCGGTCCCGCGCACATCGCGACGCTGAAGACGTTCGACCCGCCCCTGCGCGAGCTCGACGGACGACGCTTCGAGGGTGCGCGGCGCCGCGGCAAGTGGCTCCTGTTCCCGACGAGCGACGGCGAGCTGCAGCTGCGGATCCACCTGATGAGCGCCGGCCGGATCCGCCATCTCGCGGCGGCGAAAAAGGGCCCGAAGATGCCGGCGTTCCGGCTCCGCTTCGAGGACGGAGGCGAGCTCATCCTGACCGAGGGTGGCCCCAAGAAGCGCGCCGGAGTGTGGCTCGAGACGCCGGAGCAGACGGGGGCCGAGCTGGCTCACATCGGGCCGGAGGCGCTTGGGCTCAGCACGGACCAGCTGCGCGAGATCCTCGCCGGTGACAACCGGAGGCTTCACTCGCTGCTCCGAGACCAGCGGGCGCTCGCCGGGATCGGCCGAGCGCATGCGAACGAGATCCTCAATCGCGCCGAGCTCTCGCCGTTCGCCCTCTCGAGCAAGCTCAGCGATGAGGAGATCGAGCGCCTGACAACGGCGATCGACGTGGATCTGACGCGCGCGCTCGAGCTGCGCGAGGCCGG
>JAXIPI010000198.1:0-13239 GCA_045403015.1 Gaiellaceae bacterium
TCGTCCACACCGGCCAGCACTACGACGCGGACATGTCCGATGTCTTCCTCAGCCAGCTCGGCCTGCCCAAGCCCGACGTCTTCCTCGGCGTCGGCTCCGGCACGCACGGCCAGCAGACCGCGAAGGCGCTCGTGGGCATCGAGGAGGTGCTGCTCGAGCGGCGCCCGGACATGGTGGTCGTGCCCGGCGACGTGAACTCGACGCTCGCGGGCGCGCTGGCCGCGGTGAAGCTCGACATCCCGATCGCCCACCTCGAAGCCGGCCTGCGCAGCTACGACAACAAGATGCCGGAGGAGCACAACCGGTTGCTGACCGACCACCTGAGCAGCGTCCTCCTCGTCCACTCGGAGAGCGCGCTGGGCAACCTCGAACGGGAGGGGATCGACCTCGAGCTGGCGCACTTCGTCGGCAACACGATGGTCGACTCCGTCTATGCGCACCTCGACGCGGCCCGCGCCGGGAAGCCGTGGGAAGCGCTCGGAGTGCAGCCCGGCGAGTACGGGCTCGTCACGCTCCACCGGCCGGCGCTCGTGGACGATCCCGCGCTTCTGACCGCAACGGTCGAAGGACTCAGGGGCCTCGCGGCCACATATCCGATCGTCTTCCCGGTGCACCCCCGCACACGGCAGCACCTGATCGAGCTCGGGCTCGAAGCAGGCTTGCCCGAGGCGCGGGTCCTGCTGAGCCCTCCGCTCGGGTACCTCGCCTTCCTCGGGCTGCAGGCGGAAGCCCGCTTCCTGCTCACGGACTCCGGAGGCGTGCAGGAGGAGACGTCGGCGCTCGGTGTCCGCTGCTTCACGCTGCGCGAATCGACGGAGCGACCCGTCACCGTCGAGCTCGGCACGAACACCGTGCTCGGCGCCCGGCCCGATCGGATTGCCGAGATTCCGTCGTTGCTGGAGCAGGAGCATCCGGCCCGCGCGATCCCGCTCTGGGACGGTGCGGCCGGGCCTCGCGCAGCGGAGACGCTGCTCCATGCGCTCGGCTAGTCGATCGCTCCTGCTGGAAGGGGTCGCCCTCGGTGGCCTCGTCGTCGCCCAGGTGCTGCTCTTCGGTCGGCTCGTCGGCACAGATACCGACTACGACGAGGGCGTCTATCTCACGAGCGTCGATGCGCTCGAGCACGGCCAGAAGCTCGGTGCCGACGTCTTCGCGCCACAGCCGCCGGGCTTTTACCTGCTCCTCCGTTTGATCTCCTTCGCAGGCGCGGACTCCGTGCGCGGGTTCCACTGGGGGATGGTCGCGGTCGCGATCGCGACCTGCGCCGCCGCCTATCTGCTCGGCCGGGCGATGGCAGGGCCGCTCGCGGGGCTCTGCGCTTCGGCGCTCCTGACCATCGCGCCGAGCTTCACCCTGATCGCCCACCAGGTGCTGGCCGACGTGCCGCCGCTCGCACTCTCGCTGCTCGCGTTCTGGCTCGCCTGGGAGGCACAGAGGCGGGAGCGTGTCGGCGCCGTCGCGGTGGCCGCCGGCGCAGCGATGGCGTTCGCCCTCGCGGTCAAGCCGAATGCTGCGCTCGCACTGCCGACCTTCCTGCTGCTGCTCCTGTGGCGCAACTCGCGACGCGAGCGGGCCTTCGCTGGAGCGCTCGGAGGAGCCGCGGGGATTTCCGCCGTCCTCCTGCTGGCGTATCGCGACGTGCTCAACGAGCTCTGGCAGAGCGTCGTCGTCTACCACCGCGACGCGCGCGACACACCGGCGGTCGTCGACCGCTCGCACGAACTGGCGACGTTCCTCAACTGGAAGACGCCGTTCGCCTGGCTCGTGGTCGCAGGGCTCGCCGCCTCACTACTCCTACTGCGTCGCCGCAACGAGCCGGTATGGGCGTTGTGGGTGTGGGCGGTCGTGTCCTTCGCCTTCGTCGCCTTTCACCATCCGCTCCACCACAACCACCTCGTCGTGTTGCCCGTGGCGCTCGCGACCCCTGCCGCGATCGGACTCGCCGCGCTCGCCAGGCGAGTGCGGCCGGAAGCGGCCGCAGTGGGCGTACTGGCCCTTCTCCTCGCCGCCGGCTACGCGCAACAGCACCGCCGGCTGGCGGTGGCCGAGGTGCCCGAGCAACCGGCGCTCATCGCAGCGGCCGAAACACTCCGCCGCGTAACGACGCCGGACGACCTCGTCGTCTCCGACCAGCCACTCGTCCCGTTCCTCGCGGGCCGGGTCGTCTGGGGGCCGCTTGTCGACACCGCGAACCTCCGCTTCCAGACCGGATCGCTCACCCCGGCGGAAGTGCTGCGCGAGCTCGACCGGGGTGACGTCGCCGCCGTGGTGGTCGGCCGCTCGTTCTTGCGGCAGCCGCTGGTGCTGGCCGGAATCCGCAAGCGCTACCGGCTCGCCGGCCGGCACGACGGCGTCGAGGTGTTCGTCAGGAACGGACCCGCGCCAGCAGACGGGTGAGGAAGGGCTCCCCCTTCGGCGGCGAGCCGTGGGCGAAAGACGCCGCGAGATCGGCCGCGCGCGGCGGGACTGCGATGACGAGGTCGTGAGCGATCAGGACGCGGTGTCCCGGCTTGGCCCGCGCGAGCGCGTCGACGAGTGCGGCGATGTCGGGCCACTTCGCCGGGTCATGGGGCGGCGGGGGCGGCGCGAGGAAGAGTCGGGCGTCGTCGATCAGGATGCAATCATCGGCGTGCCCTGAGGCGATCGCCACGAGCTCCGCGAGCACCGGACACTCGTCCTCCTCCCCACCCGTGACACCTCCACTCCAATGGCCGTCGAGCCAGTACAGCGTCGGCTGAGCCCGGTCGACGAGCGCGGGCAGGACGTCCTGCGAGCTCCCCTGCCGTACCTCGACGCCCGGCAGCGGCCCGAGCGTCTCGGACGCGCTGCGCGCAAGCTCCTCGGAAACCTCGACCGTGACGACGCGGGGGAAGACGGCTGCGAGCCGACGTGTGCCGCCACCCCGGTAGGTTCCCGTCTCGATGGCGCGTGTCAGGCCCAGACGATCCCGGAGGCCGGCGGCGAGCTCTGGCGGCAGGACACCCATGCGGCGGTTCTATCAAGCGCGGCGCGCATGAAGCCCGTGGAGCAGAGCTCGTTCTTGATCGTCGCGAACGGCAATCCCGACTCGCCGCCTGCGTCCGGCGTCCGCGACTTTCTCGCGTCAAACGCGCGCGAGCTGACGACGATCTTCCACCCGCTCAACCGCGACGACCCGCCCGTCCACCACATCGCCCGCTGGCAGGGTGGCAAGCAGATCGAGGGAAGGTCGCTCCGCCGCCCATCACGGCCGCCACTGACCTACGCCTTCGACGCGCTCGTGCCTTTCGTCCGACCCCGCGTCGACGGCTGGCTCGGTTTCAGCAATCTGAGCGCGCTGCACGGGCTCTCCCGCAGACGAGCGGGGCTGGCCGCCTCGGTCGCCTACTGGGCCGTGGATTTCGTCCCGGACCGGTTCGGCGCCGGCTCGCGGCTCTCGCAGCTCTACGACCGCATTGACCGCGCGGCGGCCACACGGGCCGACCTGCGCGTCGAGCTCACCGCCGCGGCACGGGACGCCCGTGCCGCGCGGCTGGGGCTCGGCGCGGCCGCGTCGCCGACCCACGTCGCGCCCGGTGGGATCTGGCTCGACCGCATCGAGCGCGCGCCCGAAGACGCCTGGCGGTCCCGCCGCGTCGTCTTCATCGGCCACCTCGTTCCCCGCCAGGGCGTGGCGAAGCTGATCGAGGCGATTGCGCTCCTACCCGACGTGACGCTCGACATCGCGGGCCGCGGCAGCGAAGAGGAAGCGCTTCGCGCCCTCGCCGCCGAGCTCGGGATCGGCGATCGAGTCCACTTCCTCGGGTTCCTCTCCGACCACCGCGAGGTCGAGCGGCTGGTGGCGTCGGCTGCGGTCGCCGCGGCGCCGTACGCCACGGATATGGAGTCGTTCACGCGCTACGCCGACCCTTCGAAGCTTCGCTCGTACACAGGCGCAGGCCTGCCGATCGTCACCACCGACGTGCCGCCGAACGCCCACGAGCTGGAGCGCGAGGCAGGCGCCTCAGTCGTGGCGTACGAGCCCGAGCCGATGGCGGCGGCGATCCGCGAGATCCTCGCCTCACCCGAGGAGTGGCAGCGCCGCCGCGCCGCTGCGCTCTCCTACGCCGAGGGTTTCGACTGGGGGCGGATCGTCCCCGAGGCGCTCGGGAAGCTCGGCTTCTCCTAGGCCGGCAAGCGGTCGGTGACCGCGTCGGCGAGCTGCTGGAGGATTTCGTCGAGAGAGATCGTCACATCCCACTCGGGGTAGTCGGCCCGGAGCCGCGACAAGTCGCTGATGTAGCAGATGTGGTCGCCGACCCTGTTCTCGTCGACGTACTCGGTCTCGAGCTTGCGGCCGAGGAGCTCCTCGAGCGCCGCAACCGCTTCGAGCAGCGAGATGCTGTTCGGGCGGCCGCCGCCGAGGTTGTAGACCGCACCCGGGATCGGCCTCTCGGCGTAGGCCATCATCGCCGTGCAGACATCGTAGGAGTGGATGTTGTCACGCACCTGCTTGCCGAGATAGCCGAAGATGCGGTACGTCCTGCCCTCCTGGATCGCGCGGGCGATGTACGAGAGGAAGCCGTGCAGCTCGGCGCCCGAGTGCTGCGGCCCGGTCAAGCAACCGCCGCGGAAGCACACGGTCGGCATACCGAAGTAGCGCCCGTACTCCTGCACAAGCAGGTCGGCAGCCGCCTTCGAGACGCCGAAGAGGCTGTGCGTCGTCTTGTCGATCCGCATCGACTCGTCGACCCCCTCGGCGAGCGCGGGATCGGCGTAGTCCCAGCGCGTCTCGAGCTCGACGAGCGCGAGCTCGTTCGGGGCGTCGCCGTAGACCTTGTTCGTCGACATGAAGACGAACGGCGACTCGGGCGCCCAGGCGCGCGCCGCCTCGAGGAGGTTCATCGTCGCGAGCGCGTTGATCTCGAAGTCGTCGAACGGCCGCGACGCGGCGAGATCGTGCGACGGCTGCGCAGCGCAGTGGAAGACGAGATCCGGCCGGAGCTCCTCGAACAGCCGGGCCACCCCGTCACGGTCGCGGATGTCGAGCCCGTGGTGCGTGAAGCCGCTGACCGTCTGCAGCAGCCGGTCGAGGTTCCAGGCGGTGTCGCCGGTCTCGCCGAAGAACTCGCGGCGCATGTTGTTGTCGACACCGTGAACGCTCCAGCCGCGGCTCGCCAGGAACGTCACGCCCTCGGAACCGATCAGGCCGCTCGACCCGGTTACGAGAGCGGTTGGCATGCCGGCCATGTTAGAGAGCGTCACCGCCACCGGGCGCGGCATACTGGCCGGCTGTGAGCTCCGATGCGCGGCAGCAGGCGCCGGGCGGATCCGCCGGCGCCGGACCGCCGGCCGAGATCGCCCTCTCAGTCGTCGTCCCCGTCTACAACCTCGCGGGCTCGATCGCACAGAACGTCCGTGTGATCCGAGACCGGGTGGCGGCCGGGATGGACGGACGGATCGAGGTGATCGTCGTCTCCGACGGATCCGTGGACCGGACCGAGGAGGAGCTGCTCGAGAGCGAGCTGGACAACGTCCGCGTCCTCCACTACGACCGCAACCTCGGGAAGGGCTACGCGGTCAAGATCGGCGCGCTCGAGTCTCGCGGTCGCTGGGTCGCCTACTGCGACGCGGATCTCGACCTCGATCCCGCATCGTTGCCCGAGTTCGCTGCCACGGCAGAGCGCGATGGGCTCGACTTCGCGATCGGCTCGAAGCGGCACCCTGACTCTCAGGTCAGCTACCCCACCTCGCGCCGGATCGCGTCGTGGCTCTTCCAGCAGCTCGTGCGGGTGCTCTTCCGGCTCGACGTCCGCGACACGCAGGTCGGGCTCAAGGTCTTCCGCCGCGAGGTCGCCGACCAGGTCGTCCCGCTGCTGCTCGTGAAGCGCTACGCGTTCGACATCGAGCTGCTCGCCGTCGCGCGGGCACTCGGCTTCGGGCGCGTGCGCGAGTTGCCGATCTCACTCGACTACCAGTTCGCAGGCTCCGGGGTTCACCCGCTGGCAGTCGTGATCGCGCTCACCGACACGCTCGCGATCTTCTACCGGCTACGTGTGCTCCGGACGTACCAGCGCAAGCAAGCGCTTGTAGGGGCATTCGGCTGGACGAGGCCGGTGGGCTTCCGCCCGGACGTGACCCTCGTCGGGCCGGACCGCGAGGCGCTCCGTGCCCTCGAGTGGCCTGATGCCGCGATCGTCGTCGCGTCGACTCCCGCCGAGCGACGCGAGGCTGCGGAGCGCGCGGAGACGGAGCTCCTCGCGTTCGTCGAGGACGGAGGCACGCCGTCGGGAAACTTCATCAGCGCGACTCTTCCCTTCCTCGCTCGCTCCGAGGTCGCAGCGGTGGTCGTCTCGAAGGTAGCCCCGAACGGCGGCTCCGCCCGCGAGCGGGCTGCCGCTGCGATCCGCGAGTCGCGCCTCGGCGGCGGCTCCCAGTACTACCGCTTCATGCCGGGGAACATCCGCTACGTGCGCGACTTCCTCGGCTCGTCGTATGTCATCCGCCGCGACAGCCTCCTGGCGTTGCCCGGCGACGTCGACCCGGAGCAAGTGCCGAGTGCGCTGACCGACCGCGGTCAGCGAGTCCTCTACACGCCCGAGGCATTCGTCGTCGCGGCCCCGGAGCCGCTCTTCGCGCCGCATCTCCGCGGCGCCGTCGCACACGGACGCGCCCGTGGCTCCGCCCTCGCCCGGCGCGGGATCCGCGCGCTTCGACCATCGACCGCGTTGGCGGTCGCCGCCGCCGCCTTCGTCGGGATGGGCTGGCTGTTCGGACTCGGTCCGTGGCTCGCCGCGCTGGTTCTCTACGCGGCGCTCGTCGTCTTCCGGGGCATCGCCGCAGCCGTGCAGTTTCGCTCGCTCTCGGTCGGCGGCCTCGTCAGCGCCGGTCTCGTCCTCACGCACGTCACCTACGTGTCGGCACTCGTCACGGGCGTCGTCCGTCGCCGCTGAGCAGGGCGCTACAGGTAGCCGCGGGTCTCGAGGTCGGCGAGGATGACAGCCGTCGGCGAGGTCGAGGGCGGCACGGATCGACGACGGTAAACCGCAGGGTCGTCGAGGAACCCGGCGAGCACAGACAGGTCGAGGCCTGAGAGGACGACGTTCTCACCCACTCCTTCTTGCCGCTCGGTCCGCTTGCGGTGGACGAGGCACGGTAAGTCGAGATGGAAGGACTCCTCCTGGCTCCCCCCACTGTCGGTGACGATGAACGACGAGCGTTGCAGGAGAGGTACGAACTCGAAGAACGACATCCGCGGAACACGAACGAGCGCCCGATCGTCGAAGAGCCCTGTGAGGCCGAATCCCTCGACCGCAGCCACTGTCACCGGATGGTCGACGAAGAGCAGCGGCGTTCGCCGGCCGGCGCGTGCGAGCAGCTCGAGCGTCGAGCGCAGGAGCGACTCGTCCTTCAGGAGCTCGAATCGGTGCAGGCTGACGAGGCCGAAGGGCTCCGCAGGAACCTGAGCTGCAGGACCGGCCACGGCGAGCGAGAGGGCGAGGCTGTCGGCAATCGTGTTGGAGCCGGTGTCCACGACCTCGCCCGACTTGAGGTTCCCGGCGGCCCACGCTCCCGGCGCATAGTGGATGCTCGCGATCTTCGACGTCAGCCGCCGGTTGAGCTCCTCCGGGAACGGGTGCCTCAGGTCGAAGCTCCTCAGTCCCGATTCGATGTGTGCCACCGGCACGCCGAGGAGCCTCCCCATCGAGGCGCCGAGGACGGTCGTCATCGTGTCGCCGTGGACGAGTACGAGGGGTGGCTTGCCGTCGGCCTCGAGCTCGCGCTTCAACTCGCGTCTGGCTCGGACGAAGCTGCGGGCCACGGAGCTCAGCCAGAAGGGGATATCCGCGTTGCGCCGCAGGTCGCGACCTCCTCGGCCGTGGGCGAAGTAGACGTCCGGCTGTGGGAGATCGAACTGCGCGAGCAGGCCGGGGATCTGCGTGACCTGCTGTGCGGTCGTCGTATGAAGGAAACGGGTGCCCCGCTCCTGAATTCCGCGGAGCACCGGCCCGAGCTTGATCAGCTCGCCCGTTGTCCCGTACACGACTCCGATCACCGGTCGGAGCCGCCGAGCCGCGATCGGACGGCGAGCGCAGCGCCTTTCCACATTCCGAGGCCGTGCGCCACGGCGTAGACGGGCGCCAGGGCCGAGAAGGATGCGATCTCGGCCGCGGGCCGCCGCTTCGAGGCGGCTGCGAACGCCGCAACACCGCCGAGGCCGAGCGCGACGAGCGGAACCACCGCCGGCTTTCGCGTGGCTGCGACCGCCAGGCCGGCGCTGACCGGAAAGAAGGCCACGACGGCGGGGAAGAACCGCGACTCCCGGCGGCCGTGCCCGTCGACGAACACGATCCCCCTGTGCATGGCGTGCTTCACGAACGAGCGAAGGGTTCCCCGAGGCGTGTAGACGCAGGCGAATCGCGGTGCGATGTGAATGGGCTGGAGCTCCGCGATCGACCGGATGATCGGACCGTCGTCGTTCGCATGCCGCGTGTCGGCGTAGCGCGACCGGAAGGCGGCAAACGCGTCCAGAAGGACGTCGCGGGGCGCCAGGAAGCAGGTCGTGCCCTTCGGGAAGTAATCGAAGTCGTCCACGCCGAAGCTCGTTTCGCGAGGGTCGTCGAGGTAGGCGGCGAACGCGAGCGAGCTGACGACGCTCCAGAACAGCGCAAACGGGTTGCCGGCCGTCCGCAGCTCGGTATGCGCGTTCCAGACGCGCCGCCCGTCCTCGAGCCGCGACGCGACGAACGCGAGACTGCCGGGCACGACGGTCACACCGGCGTCGATGAAGAGGACGTATTCCCCCTGGGCGGCTGCAAGCCCGGCGCGGCGCGCCTCGAACCGCCCACTGTTCTGCGCGAGCCGCTCGACCCGGACGGGCACCGCGCTCGGCGCCGCGAGCACGCTCGACTCGACGTCGACCGTCGACCCATCGTCGGCGACCACGATCTCGGCAGCGGCGAAGGCAGGCTCGTCCGCGATTGCGGCGTTCACCGAGCGGATCGTCTCCACGACCTGGTCGGCCTCGTTGTAGACCGGGATGACGACGCTCAGTCGCACAACTAGTAGTCGCGGATGCTGACGGAGAAGTCGGCCAGCGGCTGCGCGGCGATGCTGGTGAAGTCGATGCGACCGCTCGGCTCCGTCCGCAAGGTGTAGGACGCGCTCGTGCCCGCTACCCGCAGTGGCGTGAACGAGACCTGCGTCGGCTGCGTCCCGATCTCCCACTCGCCCACGAGCTTGCCGTCCTCGTCCACGAGCTGCAGCTTGCGAGGGGCACCCTCGCTGGCGGCAAGCACCGTCAGGCCCACGCGGCGGACCCGCGGGTCCTCCCAGTCGAGGTGCACTGTCCCGCTGCCCTCGATCGCCTTCGACCCCTGAAGGAAGCCGTCGAACGAGAGCGTCGGCGTCTCGAGGCCCTGAGTCGCCGCGATCGCGACCGCGTTCTGCTCGAGCAGCTCGTCGATGTTCCCGGCAGGCACGCTGGGCTCGATCTCGAGCGCACGGACGTTGCCGGGAATTCGTGCCACGAGCCGGAAGCCCGGTGGGACGGGAGGCGGCGCCTCGCCCGCCTCACGGTAGACGTCGTCGTGCAGCAAGACGTACTTGACGCCGTTCGCCTTGAGCATCGAAGGAGTGTTGGGATCCGTCACGTAGCGCGCGAGGATTCGCATCGCGTCCTCGCGCGTGCCGCCGTAGCCGCTGCCGAAGATCATGAACTGCGGTTTTTCGTTGTGGACCTGCTGGAAGTATGTATTCGCCAACAGCCGGAGCGCCGCGGGATTGTCAGTCGGCAAGGGGTAGTTCGCGATGATCCCGCTGTTCGCAGGCAGCCGCTCGATCCAGGCCGAATACGGCGTCTGGGTGAGCCGGAAGATGGGCGGGATGCCGCTGTAGTACTCGAACGCGAGGATCGCGAAGAGGGCCACTGCGCCGGCGAGCCCGAAGCGGTAGCGCTGGATCAGGCGCGTGAGGACCAGGGCGGCGAGGGCCGCGAGCGCGAACGTGACGAGCAGCCCGAAGCGCGCGAAGACCCGCCAAAACGTCGTGAACTCCCCGACCAGGTACGACGGCATCGGCACATCGACGCCGAACACGCTCGTCTCTCGCCGGAGCGAGACGAGGAACGCGATCGGCGTAAGCACCGTCATGCAGACGAGGAAGAACCGTCTCACCGGGGTGAGGAGCGTGTCGGGGTGCCGCCGGATCACGAGCCATGCTCCGATCAACCCGAGCACCAGCAGCGACCACCCGAGGTAGAGGGTGTTCTCGGACCACACGAACTCGGAGCGGTCCGCGTAGTGCCGGGTGATCGAGCTCAGATAGGGATGCCGGAACGAAGGAAGGATGTACGACTCCGCGGCGGCGCCGAGGTTCTGGAGGTGCTGGAGCTCGTTGGAGACGCCGGCGGCAACTGTCTGCTTCTGCTGCGCCCACGCGATCAACGCCGGCAGGAACGCGACCAGAGAGGTGACGATGGCGATGTCCGCGAGGGTGAAGCACCACAGCCGGTCGTGCCAGCTCTTCTCACGCACGAAGTCGACGATCCAGAAGACGCCGACGACGAGGCCGGCCATCAGGCCGTAGTACGAGTTGGTGTAGAAGGCGAGGGCGAGTCCGGCGCCGACGAGGACCGCGGAGGCGACCGTCCGGTGCCGGTACTGGTAGAGCAGGAGCGCGACGACGAGCGGGAAGATCCACGCCTGCATGAAGCCGTGGTGCCCGGCGCCCGCACGCACCATCATCCACGGGTTGAATGCGAGCGCATACCCCGCAACGAAGCTGGCGAACGGATGGAATCCAAGCCGGCTCAGCAGGAGATAGAACGAGATCGCGGTCGCCACGAAGCCGCCGAGCAGGAAGAGGTTCGCTGCTGCAGTGAGACCGACCGCGTAGTGCAGGCCCCAGATCGTGCCTGGAATCAGGGCGTTCGCGATGTTCACCGCGGAGGCGATCGGCAGCCCCTCGGGCGCGCCGTTCAGAAGATCGCGACGCTGGGTGAACGGATTCTCGCCCTGGAACTCCGCTCCCCAGTACAGACGGATGCCCGCGGACTCGTCGTTCGGCTCGAAGAGGACGGCATCTCCGAGGTGCAGCATCAGCTTGTGAAACCACAGCACGGTGAATGCGACATAGACGAGGCTGACGACGGTGTCGCACACCCAGCGGCGGGAGAGCGCCTCCGCGAGCTGGGCGTGGAACCGCATTCCCACGCGGGTCACAGAAGCGGCCGCCGTCGTCACGACCCGGCAGGATAGCGGTGAGGCCCGCGACGTCGGCTGTCGAGCCCGAGCGGGCCCTGCGAGCTACTCGCCGGAGCGGCGAGCGGCGACCGTGACGAAGACGGCGTGTCGAGGGTCGACGCGCCCCATTCGAGCGGGCAGCGGAAAGTAGCCCGCGCCGGCCGTCGCCGTCACTTCGAATCCGTGAACCTGCGCCAGCTCGACGAGCCCGCGATACGCGAAGACCCGCACATGCTGCCAACTCGCGGGACGCACGTGAGGCTGTCCGCGGAAGACCGCGGCGGGATTCCCGAGGCCGCCCGTGCACCCGCTGACGTTGGTGAGCGAAAACGGCTGCCAGCCCATCGTCGTTGCAAAGACGTTGTGCCAGCTTGCGAGATTCTCGGTCGAGAAGACGAGCAACCCGCCCGCAACCAGGACGCGGCGACACTCACGCACGAAGAGGTCGGTGTCGTGGAGATGCTCGATGACCTGGTTGCTGACGACGACGTCGAAGCTCCCGTCCGGGAAGGGAAATCCCTCCGCGACGTCGGCCACCGTCGCGTCCACTCCGCGTTCCCGGGCCAGGGCCGCCTGCTCGGCCACCGCCTCGATTCCGGCGACTTCGTCAGCCCCGGCGGCGCGCGCGAAGGCGAGTGTTCGCTCGCCGTCGTCGCAGCCGACATCGAGCAGTCGACCCCCCTTCGCGGCCCGAAGCAGCTCTTCGATGTTCTCGAGGTTGAGCTGCATTGCCTCGTTGAACATCGACGCCGCTCGCTGCCGCAGAAGGTTCACGCCGGCGCACGATAGCGCCGAGCGTCCGCCTCCCGGACCTACACGCCGCGTTTGATGCGGGCGACGCCCCAGAGCGCGGCCTGTGGAAGTGTGCGCTCGAAGAAGAGCTCATGGATGAGGAGAACGGCCAGAGCCGACACGAGGTTGGCGGTGACCAGCTGGTACGTCGAGCCGTGCACGGCGAGATAGATGAGTAGCTGCGCAACCGCGCCGCCCAGCAGGAGCCACGCCATCGAGGTACGGCCGTGCCCGAGGTGGTAGGCAAGCTGGACGTTCAGCAGGGCGTAGACGGTCATCGCCAGGCCGAAGAGGCCGATGAGCGGAATCGCGCCATCGTAGGCATTCCCGAACGTCACGGTGACGACGAGCTTTGGCACCAGGATCAGTAACCCCGTTCCGAGGAGCGAGAATCCTCCCGTCACGGCGAGGCTAGCGTGCAGGATCTCTCTCGTGTCCAGCTCCAGGGCAGCGCGGGAGATCACCTTCGGGAGCAGGACCGTTGCGATCGTCGTGGGCAGATAGAGGAGGAGCCGACCGATGAGTGAGGCACTGCCGTAAATCCCCGCGTCGTGCGGGCTCAACGCAACCTTGGCGACGATCAAGTCGAACGTGGTCAATGACGTGATCGCGAGCGTGCCAATGACGACCGGAACCGTGTAACGAACGACGTCGCCGGTTGCAGGGCCGCGTGCGCCGTGCGTGGGCCGGCGCACCCACCACAAGATGAGCGGCAGCGGTATGAGGAGCGCCAGGCAGCCGCTGACGAGCGTCGTGCCCATGACCGCCCCGACGCCGACTCCGAGCGGAATGAGCGCGACGAGCAGAACGATTCTCGCGACGCTTCCAACGGCCATCGACGCGGACAGAAGGCCGAAGCGCTGGAGGCCCTGTGCCACCCCCCAGAGGGCCGGTGCCAGCAGAGCCGGAAAGGTGTAGAGCGCCATCAGAAGGACGGGCGACAGCTTCGTGATGCCCAGCACGTCACGGATCAGCGGCGAAGCCAGCACCACGATCGCCGCGACCGTCCCGGCGACGATGACGGATACGGTCACCGCGCGACGCACGAATGCAGCGATCCCATCGGCATTCCCGCGAGCCGCATCGTCGGCCACGAAACGTGCAACCGCGTACTGAACGCCGCCGAAGGGAAGCGCGATCAGTCCTGAAACGGCAATGAGCGAGACCGCCTCGCCATACAACGCCGGCCCGAGTATCCGCCCGGACAACAAGTGGAAGACGACGTTGCCGAGATTCGTCGCACCGA
>JAXIPI010000181.1:0-4705 GCA_045403015.1 Gaiellaceae bacterium
GGTCTCGGAGGCCGGTTCGGCCCGCCGTCGGCGCGAGACCTTTCGCGATCTGGACGTCATAGCGACCTCCACCGACGCGCCGGCGCTGATCGAGCACTTCACGACGCGGAAGAACGTCGCCGCCGTCGTCGCAAAGGGGGACACGAAGGCGACCGTGATCACGAACGAAGGCTTCCGGCTCGACCTTCGTGTCGTGCCGCCTGAGTCGTACGGCAACCTGCTCCAGCACTTCACCGGCTCGAAGGACCACAACATTGCGCTACGGGAGGACGCGGTCCGCCGCGGCTTCTCCGTCTCCGAGTACTCGGTCACGACCACCGAGACCGGCGAGGAGTTCATGGCCGCCGACGAGGAGGAGCTGTACGCGCACCTCGGCTACGCGTACATCCCGCCCGAGTTGCGCGAGAACAGCGGCGAGCTTGACGCCGCGAAGAAGGGCGAGCTGCCGACGCTCGTCGAGCGCTCCGATCTCCGCGGTGACCTGCACTGCCACTCCACCTGGTCCGACGGCAAGGCGACGATCGCCGAGATGGCCGCCGCCGCGCAGGCGCTCGGACACGAGTACCTGGCGCTCTGCGACCACTCGCACCGTCTTCGCGACGGCCGGCTCCAGCACCAGTGGGGAGAGATCGACGCGCTGAACGCGAAGCTCGCGCCCTTCCGGATCCTGAAGGGGATCGAGGTGAACATCCGCACCAACGGCGAGGTCGATGTCGCCGATGAGCTGATCGCGCCGCTCGACTGGGTGATGGCGTCCGTGCACGCGAGCTTCGACAACGACCCGACCGGGCGTGTCGTCGCCGCGATGGAAAACCCGCACGTCGACTGCATCGGCCATCCGACCAGTCGCAGAATCGGTGTGCGCTCACCGTCGGGGATCGAGGTCGAGATGATCGTCGAGGCGGCGCTGGCGACGGGCACCTTCCTCGAGATCAACTCGCAGCCGGACCGGCTGGATCTTCGCGACGCCAACGCGCGGCTGGCCGGGGAAGCCGGGCTGAAGCTCGTGATCTCCAGCGACGCGCACTCGGCGAAGGCGCTTCGCTATGTCGATCTCGGCGTTGCCCAGGCGAGACGCGCATGGCTGACGAAGGGCCAGATCGTCAACACTCGTCCGTGGCCGGCGATCGAGAAGCTGCGCAAGTGACGTTCCGCGACGACGGCGTTGCTGCCGTCGACTGGGTGGCGTCGTACCTCGAGCGGCTGCGGGAGTATCCCGTGTTGGCCCAAGTTGCACCCGGGGATCTGCGTGAGCGGCTGCCGGCGTCGCCGCCTGATCGTGCCGAGCCCTTCGCCGCGGTGCTGCGAGACGTCGACGAGCTGCTGTTACCCGCGGTCACGCACTGGCAGAGCCCTCGGTTCTTTGCCTACTTCGCCAACACCGGCTCCGAGCCGGGGATCCTGGCCGAGCTCCTG
Organism: Gaiellaceae bacterium; assembly: GCA_045403015.1. GTDB lineage: Bacteria > Actinomycetota > Thermoleophilia > Gaiellales > Gaiellaceae > Gaiellasilicea. Next base: position 1,417 of record JAXIPI010000181.1, read on the forward strand.
ATCGCGGGGTTGAACCAGGTCGGGATTCTCTGGCGCACCTCGCCTGCGCTGCAGGAGCTCGAGGAGGTGACGCTGGACTGGCTCGCGCAGCTCCTCGGTCTGCCCGAGGGATTGCACGGGCACCTCGAGGACACCGCCTCGACCGGGACGATGGCCGCGCTCGCAGCGGCGCGCCAGGCCAAGCCTGGCGCACGCGTCGTCGTGTGCTCGGAGCACGCTCACTCCTCGGTCGACAAGGCGTGCCGGCTGCTCGAGCTCGAGGCTCGGGCAACGCCCTCCGACGAGGCATTTCGGCTTCGTCCCGAGAAGCTCGATCTGACAGGTGCCTGCGCGGTGGTGGCGACGATCGGGACGACGTCCACGAGCTCGGTCGATCCGGTAGGCGCCGTCGCGGACGCGTGCGAGGCCGAGCGCGTTTGGCTGCACGTCGACGCCGCGTACGCCGGCTCGGCGGCCGTCTGCCCGGAGCTGCGCGACGCCTTCGCCGGCTGGGAGCGGGCGGACTCGATCGTCGTCAATCCCCACAAGTGGCTCCTCACGCCGATGGGCTGCTCCGCGCTCTGGACGAGCCGCCCAGACGAGCTACGCGCAGCGTTCAGCCTCGTCCCGGAGTTCCTGCGCGTGAGCGAGGACGTGGCAAGCCTCTCCGAGTACAGCCCGGCCCTCGGCCGCCAGTTCCGCGCGCTCAAGCTCTGGGCGGTGCTGCGCTGCTACGGCCGGGAAGGGCTGCAGGAGCGGATTCGCGAGGCGATCCGCCTGGCCGCGATCTTCGAGGGCTGGGTCCGCGATGAGCCCGGGTGGGAGCTGATGGCTCGGCGTCCGTTTTCACTCGTCTGCTTCCGCCGCGACGGGTCAGACGAGGAGAACGAGGCTCTGCTCGAGCGCGTCAACGCGTCGGGCGAGATCTTCATCTCGCACACGAAGCTGAACGGTCGCTACACGCTGCGGCTCGCGATCGGCAACGCGCGCACGACAGAAGACGACGTGCGGCTTGCCTGGGATGTGCTCAGGCGAGAAGCGGCTCGGGTGTAGCCGGCTTCGGCCCGAAAGCGTCGATCAGCCGCTCGAGGACCTCGAAGTCGCCCTCGATCCGCACTCCCTCGGTCTGGCGGTTGACGACGAGGTGATAGAAGCCGATCGCGTCGCTCTCGATGAAGACATCGGGATCGTCGACGAGGCCCGGGAGCGTGACGCCGTCGACGAGCGAAGCCTCCTCCTCGCCGATCCGGAACGCCAGCCGTCCGGTCGGAGAGATCGGCGAGAGCGAGAGGTCGAGCGCGCCGACGAGCCAGCCCGGACTCAGCGCGTCGAGCGGCGGCGGCCCCATCAGGCGGGCGCCGAAGCGCGCCAGCTCGTGCAGGACGGGGCGGAGCTCCCGGCCGGCCGGTGTGAGCTCGTACACGGTCGACGCCGCGGGCGGCGGCAGCTTCCGTCTTTCGACCAGTCCTGCGGCCTCCAGCTCCTTCAGCCGGACGGCGAGGATGTTCGTTCCGATGCCTTGCAGGCCATCGACCAGATCGGTGTAGCGCTTCGGCCCGTGCATCAGCTCGCGCACGACGAGCAGCGTCCACCGCTCGCCCACGAGGCCGAGCGAGCAGGCAATCGGGCAGTACTGGTCGTAGCGCTTGCTCACGTGTTCACTGTACCCACTGCTTCACATTCTGCAACATCAACTTGCGAAAAGCAAGTAGGTTCTGTATCTTCGCAAGCAACGACTCCGAACAGAGAAGGAAACAGATGGTTACCTCACCTCGCTTGAAATGGTTCGGACTGGCGCTCCTCGGTGCCGTCCAGTTCATGGTGGTGCTCGACATTGCGATCGTGAACGTCGCTCTTCCCTCGATCCAGACGGACCTCGAGTTCACGCAGGCCAATCTGCAGTGGGTCATCTCGGCCTACGCGCTCGTCTTCGGCGGCTTCCTGCTACTCGGCGGCCGAATCGCTGACCTGCTCGGCCGCCGGCGCATCTTCATGGTCGGGCTGGTCATGTTCGCGATCGGCTCTCTCCTCTGCGGACTCGCGTGGTCCGAGGCTTCGTTGATCGGCGCTCGTGCCCTGCAGGGCCTCGGCGCCGCCACGATCTCGCCCGCCGCGCTCGCGATCCTGATGACCACCTTCGCCGAAGGCCGGGAGCGGAACATCGCGCTCGGCGTCTGGGGCGCCGTGGGCGGCTTCGGCGCCGCAGCCGGAGTGCTTCTGGGCGGCATCCTCACCGACGCACTGTCGTGGGAGTGGATCTTCTTCGTCAACATTCCGGTCGCCCTTGTCGCTCTCGGCCTGGCTCCCGTGCTGCTCGCGGAGAGCAAGGACACGCGGATCAAGACCTTCGATGCGCTCGGAGCGATCCTCGTCACCTCCGGCCTCACCACGCTCGTGCTCGGCATCACCCAGGGGCACGAGTGGGGTTGGAGCTCCGGTCGCACGATCGGCGTCTTCGTCCTCGCCGGCGCTTTGCTCGCGGGCTTCGTTGCCTGGGAGAACCGCGTCTCCGAGCCGTTGATGCGGTTCGGGATCCTGCGCACGAAGACCGTTCTCGGCGCGAACGTTGCCGGCTTCATCCTCGGCACGGCCCTCTTCTCGATGTTCCTGATGCTGACGCTGTACATGCAGCAGGTGCTCGGCTACTCGGCGATGAAGACGGGTGTCGCGTATCTCGCCGTCGCCGGCACGTCGATCATCTGGGCCAACGTCGCCGCGGCGCTCGTGGGCCGTGTCGGCGTCCGGCCGTTGATCGCCGGCGGGATGGCGATCCTCGCGGTCGGCATGCTCCTCTTCACGCAGGTCTCGGTCGACGGCACGTACGTGAGGAATCTCCTCCCGGGCTTCCTGCTCGTCGGGCTCGGGCTGGCATTTTGCTTCGTCCCGATCTCGATCGCGGCCCTCGCCGGCGTCCAACGGGCCGAGGCGGGCATTGCATCCGGGCTGATCAACACCTCGCAGCAGATCGGCGGTGCGGTCGGGATCGCGCTTCTCTCGACGATCGCGATCTCGCGCACCGAGAACGAGGTCGCAGCGGGCACCGCGGTGCCGCAGGCCATGACCTCGGGCTTCCAGCTGGCCTTCTGGGTCGGCGCCGGCATCGCCGTCGCCGGTGTGATCGCCGCGTTGGTGCTGATCCGCCAGGAGGAGATCGCGGCAGCACCCGCGCCGGCGCTCGAAGGCGCCTCCTAGGCACGACCCTTCGCAACCGGGGCGGGGGCGAACTGTTGCTCCCGCCCCGGTTTGACAACGCCGGAGCTGCAGTGCAAGGCTGATGTCGTGCGGATGGAAGCGGTTTCATGGACGTGAG
>JAXIPI010000425.1:0-14338 GCA_045403015.1 Gaiellaceae bacterium
ACGATCCAGCCGTGCGCGTCCGGGTTGTTGCCGACGTGGTAGAGCGCCAGGTCGGTCCCGCGTACCGGGCGCTTGCGTCCCCGCGGCACGACCTCGACGTCGATCCGCTCCCGCAGCGCCGGCAGCAGGTGGGCGCTGTAGTCGGCGATCCCGGACCGCTCAGGCGGCATCGGGCTGTAATAGGCGACCTTCATGCCAGCAACCGCTCGATGCAGCTGTCCCAGGTCACGCGGGTTGCAATCTCATGCCCTGCCTGCCCGAACGCCCGCGCCTCGTCCGGGTGCTCTCGCAGGCGCTCCGCGGCACGCGCGAGCTCGCCGGCATCGGGTGCGGTGACGAGCCCCGTGCTGCCGTCGGCGACCACCTCGAGCGGTCCGCCGGCATCGGTCGTCGTCAGCACCGGCTTCTCCGACAGGAACGCCTCGAACGGCACCATCCCGAAGTCTTCGTCGACGGGCGCGTAGTAGACGGCGAGGCAGCGAGCGTAGAGCGACGCGAGCTCGTCCTCGCCGATCCGGCCGGTGAACTCGGCGCGGCCGTTCAGCCCCCGCTCGTGCGCGAGCGCTTCGAGCCGCTCCCGGTCGGGCCCGTCACCCGTGACGACGACGCGCAGCGACGGGTCGAGAGCCGCTGCCTCGAGCAGCAGGTCGATTCGCTTCGCGCGGTCGAGCCTGTTCACCGAGAGGACGAAGTCGCCGTACTCCTCACAGCGGTACGGCAACGCCTGCGGCGGATGCGGCATGAGCTCCGGTGCGAGCCCGGTCGAGCGCTCGATCCGGTCGGCGACGTTGCGGGAGGTGGCGAAAAGCCGCTGCGCCTCACCGAGCGCGATCCGGTCCAGACGTTGGACCGAGCGCCGCAGCGCCCGGTCTGAGGGTTCTTCGGAGAACTGCCCCAGATCGGTTCGGTCCAGGTCGTACGCCTGTCGAAACTGGTGCAGCACCCAGACCCGCTTATTGGGATGGCGGACGCAGTACGACGGGAACTTCGTCGCCACCACCAGGTCGATCGTGCGCCCGTCCGACTCGGTCAGGTCGAGAAGCCGCCAGAGGAACGCCTGGTCGAGAACGCGAGTGCCCGGGTACCACTTGAACGGGACGGTGACCAGCTCGGTCTCGTGGTCGCGAGCTCGCAGCTCGTCGACGAGTGTCTCCGCGAAGATCTCGGCGCCCCCGCGAACGAAGGGCACCTGCGGAGCGCAGACGGCAATCCTCACGGCTTCCGCTTCAATTCGGCCTCGAGCTGCGCGACGCGCTCCTCGAGGTCGTCGATCAGCCGCAGAGCCGCCGCGTTGAAGGAGCGCTGGTCGTACGCAACCGGCTCCACGTACCACCGCATCAGCTTGCGCAGCACCGCCTTCGCGGGTGTGCCGATCCCGCCGCGAACTCCGGGGCGGAGCCGGAGCGAGCGGTCGGCCGACACCGGCCAGAGACGTTCGGCCTCGGCACGGGCGGCGTGCCGGTCGTCCCCGTCCCCCACCTCGCCGGGGGCTGCGCCGGATCGCCGGACCTCCTGCTTCAGCTGCTCGAAGAGCGCGGCGACATCAACGTCGGAATCCGGAAAAACCCCTGCAGATGGGTCAATTTCACGACCGTTCTCGGACATCGGAACATCTTACCGGGACTCAGGCGACGCACCCTCCAGGGTCAGCGGCCGGCGGGCGCGCGGCCAGTCGAGCTCAGGGCCGTACCGCAGCTCGGGATCGAGGCGCGCGAGGTCGGCGTCGACCATCAGCCGAATGAGCTCGTCGAACTCGACCTCGGGCCGCCAGCCGAGCTGCGTTCGAGCACGCGTCGCATCGCCGACCAGGGACGCGGGGACGTCGTCCCGCCGGAGGAACCGCTCGTCGACCGCGACGTGGTCCCGCCAGTCGAGGTGCACGTGCGCGAACGCGATCTCCGCGACCTCCCGGACTGAACGGAGCGCGCCGGTGGCGATCACGTAGCTCTCCGGTTCTGCCTGCTGGAGCATCAGCCACATGGCCTGCACGTAGTCGCCCGCAAAGCCCCAGTCACGACGCGCGTCGAGATCTCCGAGCGCGACCTGCTCGTCGAGCCCGAGCGCGATTCGCGCGGCGGAGTGCGTGATCTTGCGGGTCACGAACTCGAGACCGCGCCGAGGCGACTCGTGGTTGTAGAGGATCCCGGAGACTGCGAAGAGGTCGAAGCCATCGCGGTAGCGCTGCACCATCTGGTGCGCGAACAGCTTGGCGACCGCGTACGGATTCTGCGGATCGAACGGCGACTCCTCGTGCTGTGGGGCGGTCGCCGGCCGGCCGAACATCTCGCTCGTGGACGCCTGGTAGAAGCGGATTGACCCGTCGGTGACGCGAATCGCCTCGAGCAGCCGCACGACTCCCATCCCGGTCATCTCGACGCTCAGCGCGGGCTGCTGCCACGACTCGGGGACGAAGGACGTGCCGGCGAAGTTGTAGACCTCGTGCGGCCGCGCGGTCTTGATGGCCCTGATCAGCGAGAGCTGGTCGAGCAGGTCTCCGCGCACGAGTTGGACGTGGCCGTGCAGGTGCGCAATCCGCTCGGGCAGCTCCGCGACCGAGCGACGCACGAGCCCGTAGACCTCATAGCCCTTACCGAGCAAGACCTCGCTGAGGTAGGACCCGTCCTGGCCCCCGATCCCGACGATGAGCGCCCGACGCGACATCCGGGCGATAGATTAGCCCTCTGCATGATCGGGATCAGCCTGCTGACGCTCGTGCCCGGCGAGGTCGGCGGTGCGGAGACGTCTGCGCGCGGGATCTGCCGCGGACTCGCTGAGATCGGGACGCTGGACTACACGGCGTTCACGCCGCCTGCCGCCCCTGGGGCGGGCGAAGGCCTGCCCGAGGTGCCCGTGCCCGAGTACAGGCACGCGCGCAGCATGACCGAGCGGGCCTTCGCGATGGCACTCGGCACGATCCGTCCGGGCCGGCTGCGGCGGCGCTTCGGCTCCCTCGACGCCGTCCACTATCCGCTGACGATCGCGCTGCCGTCGCTGGACGTCCCGACCGTCGTCACCGTGCACGACCTGCAGCACCTCGACCATCCGGAGCTCTTCTCGCGCGCCGAGCGACTCTTTCGCGCGCGCACCTACGAGGGGTCGGCGCGGAAGGCCGACGCGGTGGTCGTCCCGAGCCAGTTCGTCCGGCGCAGGACGATCGAGCTGCTCGGCCTGCCGCCCGAGCGCGTCCATGCGATCCCGTGGGGCGTCGACCACGAGCGGTTCCATCCCGGGGCCGACTCGCGGGAGCCGTTCCTGCTCTACCCCGCGCGTCCCTGGCCGCACAAGAACCACGCTCGGCTGTTAGAAGCGTTCGACCTGCTCCGCGGCGAACGGCCCGAGCTGCGCCTCGTCCTCACGGGCGGGGGTCACGAGGGTCGTCCGCTGCCGGCGGGTGTCGAGGCGCGCGGGCTCGTCTCCGCCGAGGAACTGGCATCGCTCTACCGTCGCACCGCCTGTCTCGTCTTTCCGAGCCTCTACGAGGGATTCGGCCAGCCGCCGCTCGAGGCGATGGCCTCGGGCGCGCCGGTGGCCGCGTCGAACGTTCCCGCAGTGGCCGAGGCCTGCGGTGAGGCAGCGGCGCTCTTCGACCCGACCGAGCCGGAGGACATCGCGGCAGTCGTCTCAGGCGTGCTCGATGCGCCCGAGCGCTTCGCCGCAGCCGGCCCTGAGCGCGCACGAGCCTTCACCTGGGCCGAGACTGCCCGCCGGCACGAGGCCGTCTACCGCTCGCTCACCGCCGCGTAGTAGCGCAGCGCCCGCAGCGGGCCGTCGTCGATCGGCTCCGCGTGCTGCATCGTCGCGCCGTGCTCGTCGAGGATCCGCCGCACCGCGGCTTCCGCGACGACGGTCATCCGCATCGGCGTCAGCGGCGTACGGCGCAGCATCCACCGCTCCGACACGCCGACGCGGCGCAGGAGCCCGTACAGGCGGCGGCGAGGCTGCAGGGAGTACGGGAACGAGATGTGAGTCGGGATCCCGAAGACTGCGAGCCCGCCAGGCCTGAGGACGCGGAGGAACTCGGTGACGTAGCGCTCGATGTCGGCGACGGACGGGAGGTGCTGCAGGACGATGCTGGAGTAGACGAAGTCGAACGACCCGCTCTCGAACTGGCTGAGGTCGGCAGCGGCGTTGACGCGAAACTCGCACGCGGGGAACCCGGCGTTCAGCGATCGCGCCTGATCGACCATCGCCTCCGAGATGTCCACGCCCACCGCGGCCTCGAACCGCGTTCCGAGCGCGCGAGTGAGCCTGCCGACGCCGCAGCCGAAGTCCAGGGCGCGACCACGCGCCACCGGCCGGAGCTCGTCCGCGGCGGCGAGCACATGGGCGACCTCCGCTTCGCCGGTGGCGAAGAAGCGATCCACGTCCCAGGCGCCGTCCTTCTCCTCCGGCGACGTGAGCACCGCCCACATCGCGTCGGTCTCGGCGAGCCGCTCCCAGTCTTGCTTATGGCGCTCGAGGCTCACGCGCGACAGGCTAGAGCAGCCCGTCCGCCGCCTGCGTCAGCCCGTCGAGAAAGGACCGGCCCGTGTCCTCCCAGCGGAAGCGGCGGGCGTGCCGGATCCCCCTCTCGATCCGCTCGGGGTCGCGCTGCGCGATCGCCAGCTCGAGGAGGGAGGCGAGCTCCTGCGGATCGTCGGGGCCTGCACGCAGCGCTGTGTCGCCGCTCGCCTCGTCCAGCGAGGGGTGCGACGAAGCGACGACCGGCGTTCCGCACGCCATCGCCTCGACCACGGGCATGCCGAAGCCCTCGAAGCGCGAGGGGAACGCGAACACGGCGGCGCCGCGATAGAGGGCGGGCAGCTCCTCGTCTGCGACGTATCCGAGCTTGCGCACCCACGGCCGGTCAAGCGCCGGGACGTCGCCCCACCCTTCCGCGCCCACGACGGCGAGGTGCACGGAGCCCTCGAGCAGCTCCACCGCCTGCAGGAGCTCTGCCAGATTCTTCCGCGGCTCGAGCGTCGAGACCGACAGGACATACGGCACCCCCAGGTCGGCGTGAGGGCCATCCGGGGTGAACCGCGGGTCGACCCCAGGTGTGGCGATGCGAATCCGCTCGCGCTCGATGCCGAGCGTCCGGACCGCGTCCGTCGCCGTGTAGTCCGAGATCGCGAACACGACGTCGCATGCCTTGACGGCGTGCCGGTAGGTCTTGCGATGGCCGATTCGCGCCCGCAGGCCGGTCCACTCCGGGAAGTGCAGCGGCACCAGGTCGTAGATCGTCGTCGCGCGGACGCCGTGCGCCTGGGGCGGGTGCCACCAGTCGGTGACGTGAAGGGCATCGAACCTCCCGAGGATTCGCTCGAGCCGCGGGAAGCGCGCCGCCTCCCAGCCGCGGCGCCAGAGGTTCGCGACGTGGCGCTCGAGCGGATGGAGCTCGATCGGAACCCCGTCCAGCGCCTCCTCGATTCGCTCGAGCTCCGTCCGCTCCGCAACTGCGAGCCCCACGAGCTCGTGGCGGCCGGCCGCCTGCTCGGCCGCGCCGCGGATCACGCCGGCGATGTAGTTGCCGATCCCGGTGCGCGGGACGGCGAGCGGTGTGATGTCGAAGACGAATCTCATCCGGCGAGCACGCGCCGGTAGGCGCTCGCCAGGCGCTCGGCCGCCGCGGCAATCGAGTACTCCGCGACGAGCTCAGGCGGGGCCGTCGGGAGGGACGGCTCCGTGAGCAAGCGCGCGAGCTCGACCCAGTCGCCCGGCGGGAAGAGCGTGCCGCCGCCGCGGACGACTTGCGGGATCGCGCCGGAAGCCGCGGCGAGAACGGGGACGCCGGCCGCCATGGCCTCCGCGAGCACCATTCCGAACTGCTCTTCCCACACCGGCATCGGCAGGCTGGCGAGGACGAGCGCGGAGGCGCGCCCGTAGACGGACGGCATCTCGTCGTACGGGAGTGACGCTATCTCGAGCAGGTCGGCCACGCCGAGATCGGCGGCGTGCTGCCGCAGGCGCTCCTCCTCAGGCCCCGACCCCACCACGAGGAGGCGTGGGGCGACACCGCCGACGACGCCCCCGCGAATCGCGGCGAGCGCTCGCAGCACGTCCTGGTGACCCTTCTCCCAGACCAGCCGCCCAGCGGACACGACCACCTCCGGCCGTCGCTCGAGCGCGGCGAACCGCTCCACGTCGATCCCCGGCGGGCACACCTCGATCCGCGCCTGTTCGACCCCCTCGAGCACGAGCGCATCCCTGGCACGGTCCGTCGTCGCCAGGAAGAGGTCGGTCGCCTCGATCGCCGCGCGGCGGTATGCCCGGCCACGGGAACGCCGGTACGCGTCGAGGAGCGGGATCGTCTCCCACACCGTGAGCACGAGCCGGAAGCCGAGCTCGCGTCGCAACGCCGCAGGCTGGCCGCTCCACGGAACGCCGAGCTCGAGCGAGTGGACGATGTCGGCGCCTGCGAGGTGCTCCTTCAGCCGGAGATAGCGGTCGCCCGGGCCGAGCACTGCGAGGTCGCCGATCCGTCCACGAGGCAGCAGGTCTCGCACGGTTCTCACGTGCTCCACCGGCAGGGCGAGGGACCCCTGGTCGAACCGGTTCCGGCCCGTGACGAGACAGCGGACATCGAACTCGTCCGTCAGGAGCTCCCAGGGACGAAGCTCCCACGGCGTCACACCGTGCCCCCGGAGTAAGACGACCGCCGGCCTGCTCACACGTCACCCGGAGCACGCCCACGCAGCGCGAGCAGGACTTCGGCCGGCACGGCGCGCAGCGCGAACGCGGCGAGCGCGAACGCCCCGAGCGCCACTGCTGCGTCCACGACGTCGGGAAGGGGCACGAGCAGCGTCGCCGCACCCGCCGCCAATGCGAGGCAAGGGCGCCACAGGAACCGCGGCGAGGGGAGCACGTCAGGACGTGCCGCTCTGAGGAAACCGGCGAGCGCCAACAGCAGCACCAGCTCGACCACCACTCCGGCGATCGCCGCCCCGACGCCCTCGTACGCGCCGATCAGGACGAGCCCGACCGAGAGCACGGCAAGGACGGCGATCCCGTTGGCCAGCGCAAGCGAGCGCTGGCGGCCGAGCGAGAGCAGTCCGACCGCGAGGATGCTGCCGACCGAGAGTGGAACGAGCGCCCACACCTGGATCTGAAGCATCGTCGTCGCGCCCGTGTAGTCGGATCCGCCGAGGAGGCGCAGCACCGGCTCGGCGAGGGTCGAGAGAGCGAGGGCCAGCGCGAATGTGGTCACGACGGCCATTTCGGTCAGGCCCTGAAGCGCGTAGCGCAGCCGGCCGAGGTCCTCGGAGCCGGCGACGGCGAGCATCGGCAGGGCGATGCCGATCACCATCGGCGGGAGCACGATGAAGAGCTCGACGACCCGAAACGCCGTCCCGTAGAACCCGGTTTCGGTCGCGTCGGTCGTCAGCGAGACGAGCACGACGAGCAACCTCAGGTAGATGACGTTCATCGCGAGCGCGACCCCCACGGGAGCCGCCACACGCAGCAGCGTCAGTGCCGCACGGCGGTCGAGGCGCGGGCGCAGGCCGCGCGTCGAGCCGAGGAGCCACGGCGTGAGCGCAAGGACGACGGCGCCGACCGCGATCTGGACGGCGAAATAGGGCAGCAGGGATGCGCCGGCGAGCGCCAGCGCTGCGATCGCGCCGAGCGTCAGCGCAGAGCGGGCAACCTCCACGAACGTGATCCGCGCCTGGCGCACGTCCACCGACAGCGGCGTCATCATCGTGGCCTGCGTGTTCACGAGCAGGACGCCGAGGCCCCCGAGCAGGACGCCCGCGACCATCACGTCCTCGTAGCCGGCGAGCAGCGCGAACCCCGCCGCCGCGACGATCCCCGCCGTCGCGAGCAAGAGGCGAAGCGCGACGAGGTTGCGCAGGAGCGAGTCGCGCTCCTCCCGGCTGTCCAGGACCGCGAGCTCGCGCGTTCCGATCGCGGTCAGCCCGGCGTCGGAGAGGACCGAGACGATCGCGAGCAGAGCGCCCACGGTTGCGAACCGTCCGAAATCGTCCACGCCGAGGCCTCGCAGGAGAAAGACCGACGTGATCGCGGCGAGGCCGGCGCCGACTGCGTAGCCGGCCGAGCGGATCGCGCCGCCACGGATGACGAGTGCACCGGCCTTCGGCGAGCGCAGGACGTCCAGCGGGGGCTGCTCAGCCGACACGTTCGAAGACCGCGAAGCCGTTGCGGGTACGCCGGCTCGCCTGCACGAGGCGGTAGGCCGGATCGGCCCCGAGCCGGCGCGCGTTCTCGAAGTTCTTGTAGGTCTGCGTATCGTCGAGGAGCAGGAAGCGGGCGCCGTACACCTCGTCCAGCTCCGCGGCGCCGGTGAACTCGGAGCCGTCGATCAGCACGGCGTCGAACACGTCGATGCCCGCGCCCTCGCGGATCTCGCGGATGCCGGGCCGCGACAGGCCGTGCGACCGCACGTACTCGACGTCCTGGCGGAGCCACGCGAGCACGGTCGGGAGGGGAGTCCGGCGGAGCTTCGAGCGAGTGCCGCGGTAGAACGCCTCGACGTCGGCTGCCTCCGGAAAGCCTTCGAGCGGCACGCTCGAGACGTTGTAGCAGTGGACGAACTCGTGCTCCTGCCAGCGCTCGACGAGCGCGGAATAGCGCGCTGCGGACACTTCGATGCAATGCAGGCGGGGACGTTCCGGGTTGAGAAGAGCGCCCGAGACCCATGCCTCCGTGCTGCCGGCGCCCGAAGAGCTGCCGATCTCCAGGATTTCGCGCACCCCGGTCGTCGAGGCCACCTCGACGATGGCGCGGTAGAAGCGGTCGTCCGTGATCTCGGGCGGGATGAGCCGATCGAGCTCCGAGCCGTCGACGGCCGACGGGGTCGCGACGAGCCGCAGCCGGACCGCGCGTCGCTCGATTACCGGCGGGAGCCTCAACCGCGGCAGTCGCAATCGCTTTCGGTCGCGCATGCGGGGAAGGTACTCGCCCGGGTGGCGGTGCGCCGCTCAGAGCCCGAGCTCGTACTGGCCGCGGTACTGCGCGAAGCGCTGATCGAGGAAGGCCACCTGGCCGGCAGGATCGAGCGCGTGGATTGCCTCCATGTCCGCGTTCCAGGGGAAGCGTTCGAGCCGGTCCGGCCGCTCGAGGTACCCCGACGCATAGGCCTCCTCGGGCGACAGCGCTCGGGGGCCGCCGCGCTCCGCCGGCACGAGAAACGCGTTGTTGTAGTGCTGCTCGACGAGCGCGTAGCCGAACGCCTGCGCGAGCTCGTGCAGCTTCGAGACGCTCTGCCCGTAGAAGTGCCCGCCGCCCCACGCATAGTCGGGGTCGTAGCGCACGGTGAACTTCAGCGGCGGCGGGACCTTCTCGTTGATCTCAGCGCAGATCAGGACAGGACGGAACTCCTCGAGCAGCGAGCGGAGCACGAAGTGGTCGTACCCGTCGATGTCGAGGCTGAGGAACTCGAACTCGCGCGGCGCCCCGTGGGCCTGAAGCAGCGGCACAACGTTGTCCGGCGTGACCCACAGCCGGGCCAGCGAGACCGCCGGGAAGGCCCGGTAGGCCCTGGCGAGGCTCGCGAACCTCTCAGGGTCTCCCTCGACGGCGAGCCCGGCCCAACCGGTGCCGTAGAGACTCCGTGTATTCGACCTGGTGACGCCGTCGCACGCTGCGATGTCGACTGCGAGCCCGGTCCGCGCACCGAGGCCGTCGAGGAGCCGGCGAATGACATCCTCCTCGCCGAGACCCGTGGAGGCTCCGGCCGGGCCGCCCGTCAGGCGCCGGCGCCCGTGGCGAAGCGCAGCGCCCGCCGGTCGCGCTGCACGAAGGACCGCCTCGGTGAGGCTACGCCGAGCCACCGGCGGTGCAGTAGAGGTTCACGTAGCCCTCGGCCCAAGGCTCCGAGAGGGGCCGGGTGCGGCCCGCGCTTTCGTCGATCCATTGGACGAGGTACCCGTATCCAGCCAGGATTGCCAGGAGCTCGTCCTGCGAGGACCCAGCCCGTTCGAGCGCCTCGGGATGACACTCGACGAGCAGCGTTCGTGGCGGCCTGTCCCCGGTGAGGATGCGCTCCATCCCGCGCAGCGCGGCCGGCTCGGCGCCCTCCACGTCGAGCTTGACGACGTCGACCGGCCCGTTCACGAGGTCGTCGGCGCGGACGACGTCGACCTCGGTCGAGGTCTCCGTTCCTGCCGGCGCAAAGAGGTTGCTGATGTCGGCGCCGACGAAGAATCGCGCTCGGCCGGCGGTGTCCCCGAGCGCGCTGGGGAGCAGCTCGACGCGGTCGTCGACGCCGTTCGCCCGCAGGTTCCGGCGCAATACGTCGTGGATCCCGGCGTTCGGCTCGAAGACGACCACGCGGCCGCCCGGACCGACGGCCGACGCAGCGTGCACCGTGACGTAGCCGAGGTACGCGCCTCCTTCGACGACGACGCCGCCGGAGGGGATCGACTCGGTGAGGAGGCGCACGAGCGTCCGCTCGCGGCCCTGCTCCTGCAGCTCGCGAACGTAGTGCAACTGCGCGAGGTCGGTCCCAGCGAGCCGGACGCCGTCGACGTCGAGCTCGAAGCGCTCGAAGGGCTTGCCGACCAGGGGGGCCAGCCTGTCGACGAGGAACCCCAGCCTCAACCGCCGTGCGAAGCCTGCAGCCGCCTCGAGCACGGAGAGTGTGGCGAGCTTCAGTCGCATGGCTCCGCCGGCGACCCTACCCGATACCCTTGGCGCGGCATGAGCGACTCGATCTGGACGCGCTCCGACCTCGACGCTCTGGGGCGTGACTTCGGTGACGTCTACGGCGGCCGCACCGTGCTCGTCACGGGTGCCGACGGCTTCATGGGCTCGCACCTGACCGATGCGCTCGTTTCGCTCGGCGCCAACGTGCACGCCTTCGTTCGCGCGACCTCAAGCGGCGCGCTGAACAACATCGGCCACCTGCGCGGCCGCCTCAAAGTGCACTTCGCCGACCTCACCGACAAGACGTCGATCGACTATCTGGTCAAGGACCTCCGCGACGTCCCTGACAAGCCGTACGTCTTCCACCTCGGCGCGCAGGCGCATGTGGGCGAGTCCTGGCACCGGCCGTACGAGACCGTGATGGCCAACACGATCGGGACGCTCAACCTGCTCCAATCGGTCGTCGACTGGGGACTCGAGCTGGAGAAGTTCGACACAGCCGGGACGTCGGAGGAGTACGGCAACGTCCACGAGGCAGTTGCCCACCATCACGACTTCGATGACGCGGGCGGGCTGATCCTGCACGAGCGCTCACCGATCAATCCGAAGTCGATCTATGCGACGGCGAAGGTCGCGGCCGACTTTCTGACGATGAACTATCACGACGCGTTCGGCGTTCCAGGCGTCGTCACGCGGATGTTCAACAACTACGGGCCGCGCCAGAACCCGCGCTACGTGACGGGCACGATCATCACCCAAGCCCTGACGCGGCCGGAGATCGAGCTCGGCGCGCTCGAGCCGCTGCGCGACTTCTGCTTCTGCACCGACGGCGTCCGCGGCCACCTCACGGTCGCAGCGCACGGGGTTCCCGGCGACGTCTACGTCTACGGGCAGGGCGAGAACATCTCGATGGCCGATTGGTCCGAGTTGATCATCCGCGTCGGCCGCGAGAACGGCTTCTGGGGCGACGACCGCGAGGTCGTGACGACGCCGGCCCGCCTTCGGCCCGGAGCCAGCGACGTGATGGCACTCCGCGTCGGCTACGAGAAACTCCACGGCGAGACGGGCTGGAAGCCGCTCGTCTCCTGGGAGGAAGGCGTCCTGCAGACGATCGCCTGGTACGCAGAGAACCGCGACCGCTGGATCGGCCGCGTCGACTGGCTCACCAGCGGCGCCACCATCCAGACGTGACGCGCATCCTTGTCACCGGTGGCGGCGGCTTCCTCGGCTCGCACCTCGTGGAACGGCTCGAAGGCGACGGCCACGAGGTCTTCGCAGCCAGGCGCAGGGACTACGACCTGACGTCGATGGAGGCCGCGTCCCGGCTCTTCGACGACGCGCGGCCCGAGCTCGTTTTCCATCTCGCCGCCGAGGTCGGCGGGATCGGCGCCAACCGGGCGAATCCCGGGCGGTACTGGTACGCGAACCTCGTCATGGGCGCGAACGTGCTCGAGCAGAGCCGGATCCACGAGGTGGGCAAGCTCGTCGTCGCCGGCACGGTCTGCGCCTATCCGAAGCACACTCCGGTTCCGTTTCACGAGGACGACCTCTGGGACGGCTACCCGGAGGAGACGAACGCTCCGTACGGTGTCGCGAAGAAGACCCTGCTGGTCGGCAGCCAGGCCTACCGTGCTCAGTACGGGCTCAACGCGATCTACCTGCTGCCGGCGAACCTGTACGGCCCGCGAGACAACTTCGATCTCGAGAGCTCGCACGTCATCGCGGCGCTCATCCGCAAGATGATCGAGTCGCCGGGCGAGGTCGTGCTCTGGGGCGACGGCACCCCGACGCGGGAGTTTCTCTTCGTCGAGGACTGCGTGGAGGGGTTTGCCCTTGCAGCGGAGCGTTACGACGGCAGCGACCCAGTCAATCTCGGCAACGGCGTCGAGACCTCGATTCGGGAGCTCGCAGAGACGATCGCCGACGTGACCGGGTTCGAGGGGGAGATCGTCTGGGACACGTCGATGCCGAACGGCCAGCCCCGGCGGCAGCTCGACGCGTCCCGCGCTGAGGAGCTGTTCGGCTTTCGCGCTCGCACCCCCCTGCGCGAGGGTATCGAGCGCACCGTTGCCTGGTACCGCGCCGCAGCTCCCGCGCATGCCGCTCGCTGAGCGGCTGCGGGCCGCGGAGACGCGCACCGGCCCCTTCCTTGCCGGCGCGATCATCGTCCAGTGGTTCTCGACGCTCTGCGCGGCCACCTTCGGAGCGACCAACGTCGGCTGGCGCTTCGAACAGGGCACCGATGCCTTCGCCTCGGTCCAGGGCGCGTTCCGGCTCGTCGACGGCGACCTGCCCCGCGAGGGACCCGGCATCCTCTGGCCGATCGTCATCTCGCCGTTTGCGAGCGTTGCCGACACGCTGGACGGCGTGCTCGCCGGAGTGGTGCTGCTGAACGTGCTCGTCCTCGGCCCCGTGGCGCTGATCTCCGCTTACTGGGTCGCCGCGCGAATCGGCGGGAGGCTCCTCGCGATGTGGACGGTCGTTCTCTGGGTGCTGGGGCCCTGGTTGCTGCTCCTGCTCGCCCTGGAGCCGTACGACCCGATCGTCCGCGACCGCGTCCTGCCGCTCGTCCTCGGCCTGACCGCGGAACCGGCCTTCCCGGCCGCGGTCGCGCTTGTGTCGTCCGCGGCGGTGATCTCGACCTCGCTCGATCGCCGCTCGCTCGGCACGGCCGCTCTCGCCGGGCTGGTCGCGGGTGCGGCGGTCGCGGTGGAGCCGCACAGCCTGCTCTTCCTCGTCGGTGCCGCCGCGGCGTATGTCGCGGCGCGCCGTCTCCCTGAGGCCGGCGTCTTTGCGCTCGCACTCGCACCGGCCGTGCTGGCACTGCTGCTCTGGAAGGCTCGTGCGCTCGACGGCCCCGACCCTCTCTCGTTCGGCCCCGTCGACTGGGGCCAGTTCACGGACAACATGGCGGGGCTGCGCGAGTTCTTCTGGAGCCAACGTCTCCTGCAGTGGCTGCCGCTGGCGGGCGTGATCGCCGTCGCTCGCCGCTCCGTGCCCCTGGCGTTGTTGCTCGGTGGCTGGCTGCTCGCGTTCGGCGTTGTCCTGGGCTCGCAGCCTGACTCGGGACTCGAAGGCGGAGGCCTCTTCCGCGTGCTGCTGCCGGCGCTGCCGGCCTACGTCCTGCTCGCGGCCGCGATCCCGCTACTCGTCCCCACACTCGCTGTCAGGCTGGGCACGAAGCTCGATCCGCTGTCACCCGGCTACCGGCCAGGCTCGAGTACGCTGGCGATCACGGCTGTTCTGCTCGCGCTCGTGCCGCTGGCAACCGCCGCGTTCGGGGGCAGCTAGCTCTTGTTGCTCTCGCCGATCCGCCGCTCGAGCAGCGCGAGCTTCTGCGCGAGGATCACGTTCTGGTCGGCGAGCTTCGAGATCACCGTCGAGTAGTGGAGTAGCACCGCGAGGATGAAGAGCGTCGCGACGGCGAAGAGCACGGCCGGCGGGTAGCCGGTGACGCCGAGCCAGCCGGCGATCGTGTCCAGGCCGCCGCGCCACGCGGAGAGGACGAGCAGGACGACCCCGGTCGCGAGCCAGAGCAGCGCGTAGCGCTCGCGCAACCGGCGGCTGCGGATCAGCTCGAGGACGACGAGGATCAGCAGGATCGACGCAACCGAGCCTGCAATCGAGACGTAGATCGGTGTCATGGCTTATCCCTCCTCGAGCGGAACGACGCGCCGGCGGAAGATGCCGACGAGCAGTGCGAGCGTCACCGTGATCGCGTAGTAGAAGGAGCGGAATGCGGTGATCGACGATT
>JAXIPI010000366.1:0-8545 GCA_045403015.1 Gaiellaceae bacterium
GCGACGAGCGAGTAGGCGCTGATGTCGACCGCCAGCCAGAAGCGGTCTCGGGGCGTGTCGGTGAACCGCCCTTCGAGATCCTCGGCCGCGGCGAACGCCACCGAGTGGACGAGGAGGTCGAGCTTCCCGTCCCACGCGTCGGCGGTCTCCTTGAAGACGCGCTCGATGTCCTCGTCCGCACGCACGTCGCACGGGGTCACGAGCTTCGAGCCGACCGACGAGGCGAGCTCGCGCACGTTCCCCTCGATTCGCTCGCCCTGGAACGTGAATGCGAGCTCCGCACCCTCGGCGGCCAGACGGCGCGCGATCGCCCACGCGATCGATCTCTTGTTCGCGACGCCGAGGACGAGCGCGCGCTTGCCGTCGAATCTACCCACGGCGGCGAGTTTAAGGCAGGTCTCCCAAATGGTGGCTACTCTGCGATCCGTGCGCCGCCTCGCCGGATCGATTGCGCTCATCGTGGCGCTCGTGCTCACCGCGTCTTCTGCCGCGGCGTTGCAGCCGATCGAACGGCGCCACGGCGAGGTTGAGATCCCGCGCGTGCGGGCCGGATCGATCACCGTGCCGACCGCCCATCGCCGGGGACGGATCACGGTCATCCTCACGCTCGCCGACCCGCCGCTCGCGGCCTACTCGCGGACGCTCGCCGGCGCGAACTCGACCAGCCGCCTGAACACGTCGAGCCTGGCGTCGAGGGCGTATGTCGCGAAGCTCCGGCGCGCGCAGCGGGCCGCTGCCGCGACGTTGAAGCGCGCGATTCCGCAGGCGACGGTCAGGCGGAACTACACGATTCTGCTCAACGGCATGGCCGTCGAGCTGCCGGCGACCGAGCTCGCGAGGGCGGCCAAGCTCTCGTTCGCCCGCAAGCTCTACCCGAGCTACCGCTACACCCTCGCGCTCGACCGCAGTCCGAGCCTGGTCGGCGCCGGCAGCGCAGGGGGCGTGGGTGGTGCGGGCGGCGAGGGAGTGAAGATCGCAGTCGTCGACGACGGCGTCGATCCGTCGAACAGATTCTTTGCCCCCGAGGGTTACACCTACCCGGCAGGCTTCCCGAAGGGCGGCCGGAAGTGGACGACGCCGAAGGTGATCGTGGCGCGCTCCTTCGTCGGCACCGGCGCGGACGACCGGACACCTCTCGCGCTCGACCCTGAGGCCTCCTTCCACGGAACGCACGTCGCGGGAATCGCAGCCGGCAATGCGGGAACAACGGCGCCTGCCGGGGCCGACCACCCCGAGACTCCGGGCCTGTCAGGTGTCGCGCCGCGCGCCCAGATCGGCAACTACCGGGTCTTCAACGTCCCCACGCCGGTCGGTCACGTGGGCAACACACCCGAGATCGTCGCCGCGTTCGAAGCGGCGGTGCGCGACGGGATGGACGTGATCAACTTCTCCGGCGGCGGCCCACAGGTCGATCCGGCGAGCGATGCGATCATCGAGGCGGTCCGGAACGTCGCCGCCGCCGGCGTCGTTCCCGTGATCTCCGCCGGCAACGACCGCGACGAGTACGGCCTCGGCTCGGCCGGCTCGCCCGGAACCGCGCCGGATGCGATCTCCGTTGCCGCGCTCTCCAATTCCCACGTCTACGGGCCGGCGCTCTCCGTCACCGCGCCGGGAGCTGCGGACCCGCTCACCCACGTCCCGTTCGTCCGAACGCCCGGACTCGCGACGCCGACGGGCTGGGCGAACTCCGACCAGCAACTCGTCGACGTGGGCACGATCATGGGCACGAACAGCACGCCGGTGCCTCGTGACCTCTGCGGCCCACCCGGGAACCTCGACGGCGGCGCGACTCCGCTCCCGGCAGGCTCGCTGACCGGGGCGATCGCCCTCGTCTCGCGGGGGAACTGCACGTTCGCGCTGAAAGCGGCGCGCGTGCGTGCCGCCGGAGCGATCGGAATCGTCATCGTCGACAACCGGCCGGGCGAGGCGAACGGAGTGCCGATCCAGCTCGCCGTTCCGGGCGGGATGATCTCCGACTTCGACGGCTCGGCCCTGCGCTCGTACCTCGCGAGTCGCGGCGGCCGCACCGCGATCCGGATCGGCCGGGATCCTCAGGAACTCAACACCAGCCGCAGCGGCATCGTCACGAGCTTCTCCTCCGGCGGGCTGACGGCCTTCGGGCACATGCTGAAGCCGGACGTCGGAGCACCGGGCGCCCAAATTCTCTCGGCCACGCTCAAGAACTTCGGCGGCCCCTTTGCCGTCTTCGACGGCACGAGCATGGCTGCGCCGCACGTCGCCGGCGCCGCCGCCCTCCTGCTCCAACGGCATCCGGGCTGGAGCGCCGGCCAGGTCAAGTCGGCCCTCGTTTCCACCGCTGCGACCGCCTGGGCGGATACGGCCCGCACGGTCGAGGCGCCGGTGCTGACCGCCGGCTCCGGGCTCATCAATGTCGTCGCCGCCAACGACCCGAAGCTCTTCACGGATCCGGTCTCGCTCTCGTATGCGGACCTGAACGTGAGCCGCGGGCCAGTCTCGAAGTCGCTCTTGCTCTCCGTTGCGGATGCGGGCGACGGGGCCGGGACGTGGACCGTCGAGGTGAAGCCGCAGTCGAACCCGAGCGGCGTCGAGATCGTCGTCCCCGGCGCGATCACGATCGCCCCCGGGGGCGACCTTCAGGTGCCGGTGACGGCGCGTGCGACCGCGGGCGCCGGCCTCGGCGAGGCGTACGGCTTCCTGATGCTGCGCCGCGGCGACGTCGTCCGGAAGGTGGCGTACGCCATGCTCGTCACTCGGCCGGGGCTCGCACAGACCCCGATCCTGCAGCTGCGGCAGATCCAGACGGGCGACACGCGCAAGGGCGTCTCGCATGCCTCGGCGTACCGCTATCCAGCCGCGGCGTTCGGCCCTGCGGCGAACTACATCGGCGCGCCCGTGAACGAGGACGGCGCGGAGGCGCTGTACCGGATCCGGATCGACGAGCCCGCAGTCAACGTCGGTGCCGCCGTGATCTTCTCCTCGCCGGGCTCGCTCGTTCACCCGTGGATGCTCGGCTCGCAGGACGAGAACGACGTCCAGGGTTACGCGGGCACTCCCGTCAACGTCAACAACCTGACGCTCGACTTCCCGCTCGACATCGGCGCCGCAGCGACTGTCTTCCCGCGCACGAAGGCCTATTACGTCTCGGTCGACTCGGGCCGCGACCAGTTCACGGGACGCTCGCTCGGCGGCGCGTACGTCCTTCGAGCCTGGGTGAACGACGTGCAGCCGCCGCTGATGGGCCTGATCACGAACCGCGTCGCGGCGGGCCGGCCGACACTCGCGCTGCGCGTGCTCGATCTCGACGCCGGGGTCGACCCGTATTCACTCGTGATCGGCTATGGCCGGGCGCTCATCGGTGCCGCGGCGTACGACCCGATTACCGGCATCGCGCTCTTCCCGCTGCCGCGCGAGGCGCCGGTGCTGCGGGCAGGGAAACGCCTCGTCGCCGCCAGCGCCGCGGACTTCCAGGAAGCCAAGAACGTGGACGCGGTCGGCGATCAGCTCCTCCCGAACACCGCGTTCGCCTCCGGCAACATCACCGTCGTGAACCGCCCGGTGATCACGTGGGTGACGCCCGAGCCGAGCGAGTGCGCCACGGCACCGGCCCAGCTCCTCGTGCTCGCCTCCTCGACCGCTGCCCTGCGCTCGGTGCGCTTCCTTGACGGGCGCAAGCCGATCGCAACGGTGAAGCGCGGGGTCGCCGGCCTCTACTCCGTGGCGTGGAAGCGCGGCGGCGCCGCCAAGGGGCGGCACACGCTGCGTGCCATCGTCACCGACGCCAAGGGCCGCCAAGCCGAGGCCCAGCGCGTCGTGCGCGTCTGCAAGTAGAGTCGCCGCCGTGAAGACGGCCGTCGTCACCGGCGCGTCGAGCGGGATCGGAGCGGCAACAGCGCGCGAGCTCGTCGCCCGTGGCTGGCACGTCGTGCTCGTCGCCCGACGGCAGGAGCGGCTCGAACCGCTGGCGTTCGAGCTCGGGGGCGAGTTCGAGCTCTGCGACGTCTCCGATCGAGAGCAGGTCGACCGGGCCGCCGAGGCCATCCTCGAGCGGCATCCGCGCATCGACCTGCTCGTGAACAACGCCGGCATCCCCGGCCGCGGCAGCTTCTTCTCGCTCGACCCGGAACGGATCGAGGCAGTGCTGCGCACGAACTATCTCGGCGGTGTCTGGTGCGCCCGGGCGTTCGAGCCCGGGCTGCAAGCGGGCTCGCACGTCGTCAACGTCGTCTCCGTCGCGGGAGTCGTGGCGTTCGCGCCGGCAGGGCCGTACGCGTCCTCGAAGCACGCGCAGCTCGCATTCTCCCGTTCGCTCGCCGGGCTGCTCGCCGCGCGCGGGGTTCGGGTGCACACCGTCCTTCCGGGCTTCGTCGAGACCGAGGGGTTCCCTCAGCGCTCCGTGCTGAAGAGCGCGTTCTTCCGCCGGGCGATCATCACGCCCGAGCTGGTGGCGGAGCGGATCGTGAACGCCGTCGAGTCCGGCAAGCGAGAGGTCTTCGTCCCACGCTGGTACCGCGTCTTCTCGCTCATCCAGGCGCTCCTCCCCGGCCTTTCCGCCCGCCTCGTCGCCCGCTCGGGCTACAAGCGGCCTTCGCCCTCCTAGCTGTCGACGACCGAGCGGCGCATGCGGAGCGGATCGGTTCGGATCCCCGTCACGATCTCGTAGGCGATCGTGTCGGCCACGAGCGCGTGGGCTTCGGCCAGGACGCCGTGGCCGAGCAGCGTCACCGGCGCTCCCACCGGCAGCTGCCGGTCGAGCTCGACGGCGAGGGCGTCCATCGAGATCGTGCCCACGACCGGCCGTAGCTCACCCGCGACGCGCACCTCCGTCCCGGTCAGGCCGCGCCGGAAGCCGTCCGCGTATCCGACCGGGACGATCCCGATCCACGTTGGCCGTCTCGCGATCCAGCGGCGGCCGTACCCGGTCGACTCGCCTGGCTGCAGGAGCTTCACCTGTGCGAGCTCCGAGTCCCAGCGGAGCGCGGGCTCCAGCCCGTCCTCGGCCGGATCGGTTCCGAAGGGAGAGATGCCGTAGAGCGCGATGCCGCAGCGCGCGGCGTCGAAGCGGGCCTCGGGAAAGGCGAGTGCGCCGGCGCTATTTGCGATGTGGCGCGTCAGGTGCGGAAAGAGCGCGGTCGCGTCCCTGAACCGCTCGACCTGTTGCTCGGTGAACTCGGTGTCGGAATCCGCAGAGGCGAAGTGACTCATCAGGCCCACGACCTCGCGGGAGGGCACATCCAGCTCGGCGATCCCCCAGCGCCCCATGCCGGTGTCGAGCTTGACGTGGACCCGCACGCCCTCCGGAACCTCGCCGTCGGCGACCACGAGCTCCAGGCCCGCATCGCGCGCGTCGGCGATCTCGCGGCTCGTGGCCGGTCCCATCACGAGCACGCGCACGGTGCCGAGGGCCTGCCGGAGCGCGAGCCCCTCCGGGACGGTCGCCACGCAGAGCGCGGTCGCTCCAGCACCCAGCGCCGCACCGCCGACGTCCGCGGCACCGTGGCCGTAGCCGTCGGCTTTGACCACCGCCCAGAGCTCGGCGCCCTCGAGTGCGCCCAGGAGCGTGCGCGCATTGCGCCGGATGGCGCCGAGATCGATGGTCAGCTCAGAGCGTGGCATGAGCCTCTAACGTACTCGGGCACTTACGACAGCACGGACGGGAGCGCCGCGATCACGTCGCTGGCGATCAGGCCCGCCTGGCGCCCGGAGGCGCGCGCGGCAAGCCCGTGCGCCGTCGCGGCGGCCGCGGCGGCGAAGCGCGGCTCGACCCCCTTGGCGAGAAAGGCGGCGAGGATGCCGGTGAGCACGTCGCCCGTCCCGGCGGTCGCAAGCCCCGGCGCGTCGACGACGCAGACCAACGTCCCCTCGTCTGACGCGGCGATGATCGTGTCCGCTCCCTTCAGCAGACAGATGCACCCGAAGCGCTCCGCACCGCGGGTCGCCGCCTCCAGCCGGTGCGCATTCACCCAGTCGGATTCCTCTCCGAGAAGCCGCGCCAGCTCGCCGGCATGGGGCGTCAGCACCGCCCGGACGCCCCAGTCGCCCGGCTCGAGCTCGTGCAACGCGTCGGCGTCGAGCACGACCGGTACCTCGTGCGCGGCGAGCAGCTCGTCGCGCAGATCCATCGCCTCCGGCGTGCGGCCGAGCCCGGGTCCGATCGCGATCGCGCCCGCCTTCGCCGAGGCGTCGAGCGCGTCCGCCCACGTCACCTTCACGGGCTCCAGGAGCCGCGCCTCGACCACGGGGAGCGACTGCTCGGGCACTGCGACGGTCACGTAGCCGGCGTCGGCGCGGAAGGCAGCCGCCGCCGCCAGGCAGATCGCACCCGTCAACCCGGGAGCACCGCCGACGACGAGCACCGAGCCTGCGCTGTACTTGTTGTCCTCCGGCCGCTTGCGCGGCACGAGCGAGAGGACTTCGGCCGTGACGAGCTTGAATTCTGTGGCGGAAGGCTCGAGCCCGATGTCCGCGACAACGGCCTCGCCGGTATGGAAGCGGCCAGGTGACACGGCGAGCCCGACCTTGAGACCGTGGAACGTCACGGTGACCGTGGCCCGGACCGCGTCCCCCGCTATCTCGCCGGTCGAGGCGTCGACTCCCGAGGGCACGTCCACGGAGACCACCGGCGCCGCGGCGGCATTGATCCGCTGGATCGTCGCCGCCGCGTCGGGCCGCGGCTCGCCGTGAAAGCCCGTGCCGAACAGCGCATCGACGATCACGTCGGCCTGCTCGACGGCGGTCGTTTCGACGGCGTCGAGACCCTCGTCCCGCAGAATCCTCGCCGCGATCCGCCCGTCTCCCCCGTTCGCACCCCCGCCGCAGACGACGGCCACCCGGTGCGCATCGGGGAAGAGCTGCAGCACCTCCCGGGCGACCGCAGCACCCGCCCGCTCCATCAGCTCAGGCGCGGACTCCGGGTAGCCGGGGTACCGCTCCTCGGCCGCGCGCATCTCGGCCGCGCTGTAGAGGGGTTCAAGCATCTGTGACGACTGCCACCGCGGAAGCGAGCTCCCGCGAATGGGTCATCGACAGGTCGATCGCTCCCGCTCCCACCCGCGCGGCCCACGCAGCGACGGTGCCCGAGAGCCGAACGGACGGCTTGGGCCGGCCGGCGATCTCGATCTCCTTCCACGCGAAGGCCCGGGCAACGCCGAACCCGAGCGCCTTGCCGACGGCCTCCTTGCCCGCGAAGCGGCCGGCATAGCTTTCGGCGGGATTCTTCCTCGAGTCGCAATAGGCCTGCTCGGCCTGCGTGAAGCAGCGGTCCCTGAACCCGGCATACCGGTCGAGCGAGCGGCGCACACGCTCGATCTCGATCAGATCGACCCCTACTCGGGTCACAGCGCCCGCTTGATCCAGTCGGGTACGTTCGCGATCGAGCTCAGCACCGCATCGGGAACGGTGCTGGAGCGTTCGAGCACTTCGGGGCGGAACTTACCCGTCCGGACGAGCAGCGTCTTCATCCCGAAGAGCTGCGCTCCGCGCACGTCCTGGTCGAGATCGTCCGTCACCATCCACGTCAGCTCCGGTTCCGCGTCGAGCGCCGCGAGCGCGGCGGCGAAGGCCGAGGCGCTCGGCTTGCCGATCACGGTGGCGTCGACTCCGGTCGCGTACTCGAGCGCGGCGACGAACGCGCCGCCGTCGAGCACAGGCCCACGCGCGGTCTGCCACCACGGGTTCTTGTGCAGACAGAAGAGGTCGGCGCCGGCCTGGATCTCGGAGAAGGCGCGAGCGAGATTCATGTGGCTGAAGACCTGGTTCGGCTCGGTGGTCTCGTCGCAACCCCCCACGAGGACGGCGTCGGCGCCTTCGCCGACGAGCTCGATCCCGGCGAGGTCGGGCACGATCGCGGACATCACGAGCGCGTAGACGCGGCGACCCCCGAGCTCGAGCGCTGCGGCGGTCGGCGTCGTCTGCAGCTCGTCGTCCTCGAGCTCGAGCCCGATCGAGCGCAGCTCCTCGACCAGCGTGGCGTGCGAGCGGGTCGTGTTGTTGGTGACGAACCGCAGCCGGTGCCCATCCGCACGCAGCCGGGCGATCGCCTCGACCGCGCCGGGGATCGGCTCGCCGGAGACATGGAGGACACCGTCGACGTCGAGCAGAATGGCGGCCATGCCCGGTGAGTCTATGCGCGTGACGCGTTCGGTCGTACTACCCGTCTCGGAGGTCGAGCTCCGTTTCTCGCGCTCGAGCGGTCCGGGCGGCCAGCATGCGAACACGTCGGAGACGCGAGTGGAGGCGACCTTCGATGTCGAGTCTTCCTCGGCTCTGTCCGATGCTCAGAAGCGGCGGGTCCTCGCCAAGGCCGGGCCGTCGCTGCGCGCGATCGCGCAGGACGAGCGCAGCCAGCTGCGGAACCGCGAGCTGGCGATCGAGCGGCTCGTCGAGCAGCTGCGGCAGGCTCTGAAGGTGGAGCGCCGACGCGTCGCGACAAGGCCGACGAAGGCCTCGCGCGAACGACGGCTCGAGACGAAGAAGCGGCGCTCGCAGACGAAGAAGCTGCGGCGCCCGCCGGACTAGACTCGAAGCGTGGACGTGCTCCATCTCGCCTCCTTGCTCGAGGACCTGC
>JAXIPI010000131.1:0-2542 GCA_045403015.1 Gaiellaceae bacterium
CGACGTCTTCGACGGCGCCTTCGTCCCGCTCATCGAGCTCATCCCGCCCGTCCACCAGCGCGTCTACCGGATGGGGTTGGAGCACCTCGGCGTCGTGGTCGGGGAAGGCGTGGACGAGTTCTCGCGCGTGCACCGTCGTGCCCTGACCGGCCAGCAGTTCCAGAGCGCGTCCAACGAGCCGTACTACGTCCTGTTCGAGGACTTCACCCACGTGAAGTTCCACCGACGCTCCCTGCGTGACGTCGTCGAGCTCGAGGGTGCGCGTTTCGATGGCTTCCACCACGTGGAGGATTGGGTCCCACAGCGGCTGGTCACCGCTACCGGCCCGAACCCACTGCCGCGGTGACCCAGGCTGCTGCCGGGCTACAAGACCGCCCCGTGCGCCAGTGTGCCGCGATGACGCCCGAAGAAATGAGGCTGGATCTGGCCGGACCGATGAGTTCTCGGTGGTTTGTCGGTCTCCATTGCGCGTGTGTCCGTAGCAGGGTGAGATGCGGCCGGAGCAGGCCGCCGAGAAAGGAGTCGTGAGATGACGCGGTATCTGATCTCGTTCGATGACGGCGCAATGACGTTTCCCGAGGAGGATCTCCCCGACGTTGCCGAGGCATCGCACGCGGTGGTGCGAGAGGCGAAGGACGCCGGCGTTTGGGTGTTCGGCGGCGGGCTGCATTCCCACGAAGAGGTGAGCGTGGTGGCCACCGACGGGACGGTCACCGACGGCCCATACCCTGAGAGCAAGGCGTACATCGGCGGATTCTCGGTTGTCGACGTTCCCTCACGCGAGGAGGCGCTGGAGTGGGCTGGCAGGATCGCCGTCGCCTGCCGTTGTGCGCAGGAGGTTCGCGAGTTTGTGCCCGGCTCTACGCCCTGATCAAGGCCATCCACCATCGCCTGGGCGAGTGTTCCGGAGTGACGCCAGAGCGACGGCTTCTACGCACGGCGGTAGCGGAGGTAGGCGACGCGGTTGCTAAATGTGCGCGTCTCGAGGAGCTCGAGGTTGACACGAGTGTGGTCTGCGAAGAAGGGTTTGCCTCCGCCGAGGGCCACGGGGTAGACGAACAAGTGGTACTCGTCGATGAGCTTGTGCGCTGTGAGAGTCGCGGCTAGCTCTGCGCCGCCCACGGCGATCGGCCCACCGTCCTCTTCCTTGAGCGCTTCAACCGTCTGCACAGGATCGGCACGGGAGAGGCGCGCGTTTCCCTCCACTGCCTCGAGCGACTTCGAGAAGACGAGCTTCGGTAGCTGCTTCCAGATCCGCGCGAACTCGAGCTGGGCTACGTCGAGCTCGGAAACGCTCGCCGCCGCGGAGGGGTTGCGTTCTTCGGCGTTCTCCCAGAAGACCATTACCTCGTAGAGGCCTCGTCCGAGTAGATGGAGGCCGAGCTCACTTGCCTGCTGGTTGTGGAAGCGGTGCAGCTCGGCATCAGGGGCCCCCCAGTCGTTTCCGTCAGGTCCCGCGATGTAGCAGTCGAGCGAGACGCCCATCGAGTAGATCACCGTCCTCACGCGATTGTCTCCTTGTGTAGTCGGAATCCCGGAACGGACTCGGCTCCGAATGAGAGGTAGTAACTGCCGCTGCGGCTCAGCACGTCAATACGGAGACCGCCGGCGCGCGCGAGCGCTTCCCGGTGCTCACGCACGAAGCCAGTCAGCTCGATCGAACTCGCCTCGCCTTCGATTGATCCTCTCGCCTGTGTCACTTCACCCGGTTTGACTCGCCAAGAGGCCAGAAATCATCGGCGGAGCCGGAAACCTCCGCTCGGGTCGGCCAGCGTCCGGGCGGCGATCGGAAGTCCTGAGCGAGTCGTTCGTTCGATCATGCCCGCCATGAGAGGGTGGACGCGCACCCCAGCGAACTCGAATCGTGGGCAGTGCCGACTCGCGGGGGCGCAGGCTCGCGACCGGTCATCACCGACTTCGTGGCCTGAGTGCATCGGAAACGAGAAGTCGCCCCGCCCGACCGGAGCCGAGCGGGGCGCGAGCGGCCTCAGCAGCCCATGTGGCGGATCGGGTCGCAGACGACGCCGTCTCTCATGATGAACGCGGACGCGGGTGCTGCCGAGACGGCGAGCGCGACGATGGCGGCGAGGATGGTGAGTGCGCGGAACATGATGGTCCTCCCGTTCGTTGATGTCGATGCTCCCTAGGACACCGAAAGGGGCTGCGTATTCCCGCGAACGGGACAGGTCTCACGGCGGCAGCGTCACTCGAAGCCGCGAGGGGAGGGCGCTGCCCTGGGCCAGCGTGCTCTCGCCTGAGCCGGCGAGCTAGCCGGACGCGGAGACGATCATCCCGGCGCCGACTGTGTCGTTCGTCGCCTCGTCGATCAGGATGAACGCACCTGTGGTGCGGTTGTCGCCGTAGGCATCGACGGCCAGCGGCTCCGAGAGGCGCAGCCGGACGCGGGCGATGTCGTTCAGCTCGAGCCGCTCGGGCGCGGGCTGGTCCTCGAGCGTGTGGATATCGGCCACCGAGAGCAGCTCGTCCGCGACCGCACGAACCGTGCGGGTCGTCTGCTTGATCGCGAGCTTCGTCCGCGGCT
>JAXIPI010000395.1:0-3013 GCA_045403015.1 Gaiellaceae bacterium
TGCTATCGTGGTAGCCCGTCAGGCGGCCTGACCCCTGCATTCCGCTACGAAACTGGAGCTTTCCTACATGAAGATCCTCCGTCTGCTCGTCCTCCTTGCTGCGCTCGCACTTGTGCTGGCAGCCGCCGGTTGTGGCGGCGGCGATGACAAGGTGCCCGCAGACGCCGTGGCCGTCGTCGACGGCAAGGAGGTCGCGAGGAGCGACTACAACGCGCTGCTCACCCAGGCGAAGAAGAGCTATAAAAACCAGAAGCGGGAGTTCCCGAAGGCGGGCTCGCAGGAGTTCCAGACCCTCAAGAACCAGGCCGTCCAGTTCCTCGTCCAGCGCGAGCAGTTCGAGCAGGAGGCCGAGAACCTCGACGTCAACGTCACCGACAAGCAGGTGGACGCCCGGCTCGCGCAGATCCAGAAGCAGTACTTCGGCGGCGACAAGAAGAAGTACGAGAAGCAGCTGAAGGAGCAGGGCCTCACGGACACGCAGGTGCGGAACGACATCCGGGCCCAGATCGTCTCCGAGAAGATCTTCGCGGCGGTCACCAAGGACGTGAAGGTGACCGACAAGCAGATCGAGGATTACTACAACAAGAACAAGGCGCAGTACAGCCAGCCCGAGAGCCGCGACGTGCGCCACATCCTCGTGAAGACGAAGGCGAAGGCGGATGACCTCGAGGCGCAGCTCAAGGCGGGCGCAAGCTTCGCGGCGCTGGCGAAGAAGCACTCGGAGGACACGGGCTCGAAGGCGAACGGCGGGAAGCTGACGATCTCGAAGGGCCAGACCGTAGCGCCGTTCGACAAGGCCGCCTTCGCGCTGAAGAAGAACGCGATCTCGGAGCCGGTGAAGACCGAGTTCGGCTACCACATCATCCAGCCGCTCAGCGACACCAAGCCGGAGACGGTCACGGCGCTGAAGGAAGTCAAGGAGTCGATCCGTCAGCAGCTCTCGCAGACGAAGAAGAACGAGGCGATGACGACGTGGGTCGACGACCTGAAGAAGGACTACAAGGACAAGATTTCGTACGCGGTCGGCTTCAGCCCGCCCCCCGGTGCCACCGGGACGACCTCCACCAGCGCGAACGGGTAGCTGCTTGCCTCTCGCAGAGGCGCTCGTCGAATTACAGGACCTGACCAGGCGGCTGCGCCGCGACTGCCCCTGGGATCGCGAGCAGACCGCGCTCACGATCGTGCCGCCCACGGTCGAGGAGGCCTACGAGGTCGCCGACGCGGCGGCGGGGGGCGTTCCCGCCAAGTTGCTCGACGAGCTCGGCGACCTCCTCTTCCAGGTCTACTTCCTCTCCCTGCTGCTCGAGGAGGAGGGGGAAGGCGATCTCGAGGCGGTCGCACGCGGGGTGCACGCCAAGCTCGTTCGCCGTCACCCGCACGTCTTCGGCGAGGCCGAGGCGAAGACCGCCGGCCGGGTTCGCTCGCGCTGGGAGGAGATCAAGTCCGAGCAGGAGGGACGGGAGGGGATCTTCCACGACGTGCCCGCCTCGCTCCCCGCGCTTCTGCAGGCCAGGAAACTCCAGCGCCGCGCCGTCGCCGCCGGCTTCGACTGGCCAAACCTCCACGGGCCGCTCGCGAAGATCCGCGAGGAGCTCGGTGAGCTCGAGGCGGAGGTCGCGCGAACCGGAGAGCCGAGCCCGGAGACCGAGGCCGACGCGGCGGTCGCGCATGAGGTCGGCGACCTGCTCTTCACCGTCGTCAACCTCGCGCGCCGGCTGAACGTCGATCCGGAGTTGGCGCTCCGCGCGACGAATACGCGCTTCGTGGCGCGCGTCGAGCGCGCCGAGGAGCTCGCGGACGCGGCGGGCGAGCGCTGGAGCGAGCTGTCGCTCGAGGAGCAGGACCGCTACTACGACCAGGCAAAGGAGCAACTCGGATGACCTCGATTTCGCGCGTGCACGGCCGGCAGATCCTCGATTCGCGGGGCAACCCGACGGTCGAGGTGGACGTGCACCTCGGCTCGGGCGCGTTCGGGCGGGCAGCGGTGCCTTCGGGCGCTTCGACCGGCGTGCACGAGGCCGTGGAGCTGCGCGACGGTGGCTCGGCGTGGGGTGGAAAGGGCGTGACGAAGGCGGTCGCGAACGTCGCCGAGATCCACGGCGAGGTCGCAGGGATGGACGCTCTCGATCAGGAGTCGCTCGACCGGAAGCTGATCGCGCTGGACGGCACGCCGAACAAAGGCAGGCTCGGCGCGAACGCGATCCTCGGTGTCTCGCTGGCGGTCGCCAAGGCGGCGGCGGCCCACGCGGGGCAGCCGCTCTACCGCTACCTGGGCGGCGAGTCCGCGGCCACGCTGCCGGTCCCGATGCTGAACGTGATCAACGGCGGCGCCCACGCGGACAACTCGATCGAGCTGCAGGAGTTCATGGTCGTTCCGGTGGGTGCGCCCACCTTCGCCGAAGGCCTGCGGATCGGGACCGAGGTCTACCACTCGCTGAAGCGGGTGCTGTCCGAGCGGGGGCTCTCGACGCTCGTCGGCGACGAAGGCGGCTTCGCGCCCGACCTCGAGTCGAGCGAGGCCGCGATCGACGTGATCCTGGAGGCAGCCGAGCGCGCCGGCTACCGCGACAGGGTCATGATCGCGCTCGACCCGGCCGCGAGCGAGATCTTCTCCGACGGCGTCTACCGGTTCGAGGGCCGCGAGCATGCGAGCGCCGAGATGCCGGGCTTCTGGGCCGATCTGGCCGATCGCTATCCGATCGTCTCGATCGAGGACGGCCTCGCCGAGGACGACTGGGACGCCTGGGGTCAGCTGACGACCGAGCTCGGCGACCGCGTCCAGCTCGTCGGGGACGACCTCTTCGTGACGAACCCGGAACGGCTGCGTCAGGGAATCGAGCGCGGGGTCGCGAACTCGATCCTCGTCAAGGTGAACCAGATCGGGACGCTGACCGAGACGGCCGAGGCGGTCCGGCTCGCACAGGCGAGCGGCTACACCGCGGTCATGTCGCACCGCTCCGGCGAGACCGAGGATGCCACGATCGCCGACCTCGCCGTGGCGCTCGGCACGGGC
>JAXIPI010000184.1:0-6865 GCA_045403015.1 Gaiellaceae bacterium
GGTGGGGCGGGCGACGTTGTCGTGGTCGGCGTCGACCGCCCCACCGAACCCACCCCCCCCAACGAACCCGGAACCGACGGCGCCTGCGTATCCCCGACCGTGGTCGACGCCTCGTTCGAAGCCGGCCCCAGATTCCCGGCCGCATCTTCGGCAACGACCCGGTAGAAGTACGTCCCCGCCGCCACGTTGTCGGTGTACGAAAGCCCCGTCGGCTGCGCGATCCGGTTCGCCACCGACGGCGTGAAGCCGGCCGTCGTCCCCCGATGCACGTTGTAGCGGGTGACGCCGACATTGTCGGTCGCTGCACCCCACGAGAGCTGCGCCGAGCTCAACCCACCCACAGCCGACAACGCGCCCGGCGCAGACGGCGCGGATGAGTCCGGGTTCGAGACCGAGGTCGCCATGTCGCCCGTGATCTCGGTGGCGGTGAGGGCGCGGTTGTAGATGCGGACTTCGTCGATTTCGCCTTGGAACCATTCGCCCCAGATGGAGTTGCCGCCGATCTTGAGCGCACCGGTCGACGCGACGAGCGAGCCCGCGACGACCAGCTGCCCGGCCTGGACGCCGTTCACGTAGAGCGCGAGGACGCTGCCGTTGTAGGTCGTCGCGAGATGCGTCCACGTGTTCAACGGCAACTGCGCCGTGCCGACCGCGTCTCGGTAGCCGTTGATGTACACCTCGCCGATCGGCGCGGTCGGCGGCCCCGAGCTGTTGGCGTAGAGCCCGTACGACATGCTCCCGGGCTGCTCTTTCATGATCGCGGTGCGGTAGCTCGACCCGAGGGCGGTGGGGTGGACCCAGGCTTCGAGGGTCATGCCGGTGGTGAGGTCGAGGCTGTTGGTGTCGGGGATGGTGACGGAGGCGTTGGTGCCGTTGAAGGCGAGTGCTTGTCCGTATTTGCTGGTGGTTGTCCAGGTGGCGTTGGTGAGGGTGCCGTTGTTGCCGGTGCCGGATTGGTCGGGGGTGTTGGTGCCGCTGCCGGTGTCGAAGCCGTAGGCGGCGACGAGGCCGGTGACGGGTGGGGCGCTGACGGTGGCGGTGGCTTGGTTGCTGGTGGGGCTGAGGTTGGCGGCGGCGTCTTCGGCGGTCAGCTTGTAGTAGTAGGTGCCGGCGGCGAGGCCGGTGTCGGTGTGGCTGGTGATCGTGGGTTGTGCGACGCGGTTGCCGGTGGTGGGGGTGAAGCCGGGTGTCGTTGAGCGGTGGAGGTTGTAGCGGGTGACGGCGACGTTGTCTGTGGAGGCCGTCCAGGTGAGGCTGGCTTGGCCGGCGCCGCCTGTGGCGGCGAGGTTTGTGGGTGTGCTGGGCGGGCTGGTGTCTGCGACGGTTGCGGTGGCGGTGTTGGAGACGGGGCTGATGTTGCCGGCGGCGTCTTCGGCGGTCAGCTTGTAGAAGTAGCTGCCGGGGCTGACATTGGTGTCGGCGTAGCTGAGCCCGGTTGGTTGCGCGATCCGGTTGGCGGGGCTGGGCGCAAAGCCGCTTGTGCTGCCGCGGTGGAGGTTGTAGCGGGTGACACCGACGTTGTCTGTGGCCGCGGCCCAGCTGAGGTTGACGGTGCTGCCGGCAACAGCCGCGGCGAGCGAGCTGGGCGCTGTGGGCGGGCTGGCGTCGGCGACGGTTGCCGTGGCCTCGTTCGAGGCGACGCTGATGTTGCCGGCCGCGTCCTCGGCGGTGACCTTGTAGAAGTAGCTGCCGGTCGCCAAGCCCGTGTCGGCGTAGCTGGGCCCGGTCGGCTGCGCGATCCGGTTGCCCACAGTGGGGGTGAAGCCGGCGCTCGTTGCGCGGTGCAGGTTGTAGCGGGTGACAGCGACGTTGTCGGAGGAGGCCGTCCAGCTGAGGTTGACGGTGCTGCCGACAACCGAGCCGGCAAGCCCCACCGGCTGGCTGGGCGCCGTCGTGTCCGCCAACACCGTCGCCGACGCCTCATTCGAGACCGCACTGATGTTGCCGGCCGCATCCTCAGCAGTGACCTTGTAGAAATAGCTGCCCGGCGCCGTGACATCCACATACCCCGGCGTCGCCGGCTGCGCAATCCGGTTCGCAACCGAGACCGCAAAACCCGCGCTCGTCCCGCGATGAACGTTGTAGCGCACCACACCCACATTGTCGGTCGACGCCGACCACGACAACGTCGCCCGCCCCACCGAACCCACCGCCCCCAACGAACCCGGAACCGACGGCGCAGTCGTATCGCCGCCCGTGACCGGCCGCGTCATGTCGCCCTGGATCTCGGCCGGCGTCAACGCCCGGTTGTAGACCCGAAGCTCGTCGATCAGCCCGGAGTACCACTCGCCCCAGAGGGCGTTGCCGCCGAACTTGAGCCCGCCCGTGGAGGTGACGATCGAACCGGTTGCGGCGAGCGTGGCGACCTGCGTCCCGTTCACGTACAGGCGCAAGGCCGAACCGTCGTAGCTCGTTGCCAGATGCGTCCAAGTGTTCAACGGCAACTGCGCTGTGCCGCGGACGTCGCGGTCGACCGCGCCGATCATTCCGTTGCCGCTCGGGACAGACGTGCCGGCCCCCGTGCTCGCGTACATGCCGTAGGCGTAGTAGCCGGTCTGCTCCTTCAGCGCGACGGTGCGCCACGTGTTGCCGAGCGCCGTCGGGTTGATCCACGCCTCGATCGTCATGCCCGCTGTCACGTCGAGCGAGTTCGAGTCGGGGACGGTGACCGAGGCGTTCGTGCCGTTGAAGGAAAGCGCGTTCCCGAATCGTCCAGCAGTCGCGCCGGCCCACGTTGCGTTCGTCAGGGTGCCGTTGTTGCCGTTGCCCGACCCGTCGGTCACCGCCGCACCGCTACCGGTGTCGAACCCGTAGGCGGCCACGACTCCCGGTGGCGGACCGGTGTTGTTGACCGTCACCGGCACGGAGGCGGAGGTCGCAGCGTTCGTTGAGGGGTCGCGCGCGAGAGCGGTGATCGTGTGGGCGCCGTTGGGCGTCGTCGTCGTGTCCCAGGTGAACGAGTACGGCGCCGTCGTGTCCTCGGCGCCGAGAATCGCGCCGTCGAGCATGAACTGCACTCCCAGGACGGCGTCGTTGTCGGTGGCGTTGGCGGTCACGTTGATCGTGCCGCTGACGTTTCCGCTGGCCGGCGCGGTCACCGACACGGTCGGCGGCGTGGTGTCGCCGGAGAGCGGAGCCGGGTTCTCGCGGATGAACGATCCGATCGACGGCACGCCGTTCGCGTCGACGAGGAAGAGCAGGTAGTCGCCGGGCGGCGCGAGGTTCGCGTTCGCCGGTGCGGTCACCGTGACCTTCCCGGCGCCCGCCGTGAAGTTGAGGAACTGGAAGCGCTGGTTCATGTCGAACGCGTGCGTCACCGACGGCGAGCGAATCAGCGAGACGTGTGCGATCTGGGCCGCGTTCGGCGTGTTCACGTCGAAGGTCCCGCCGTACGACATCGACGCCGGCGAGCTCGTGATCACGGGCCGCGGGCCCTTGAAGAGGTACGGCGGCGAGTAGATCTCGCCGTTCTTGATGTCGGTGCCGCCTCCGACCGCGCCGCCGCCAGCCATCAGCACGCGGCCATCCGGCAGCAGCAGCGCCGTGGAGTGGTACTGGCGCCCGTTCTGGAGCGCGTCGACCTCCGTCCACGTTTCGGTGTCCGGGTTCCAGATCTCGGCGGGGAGAACGGACTTCGACAGGTCGAGGCCGTCCGAGCGCGAGCTGCCACCGCTCACGAGCACCGTCCCGTCGGGCAACAGGGTCGTGTTGTGGTAGGCGCGCCCGTGCGCCATCGGTGAGGTCTCGCGCCAGGTGGGCGTCGGGGCGTTCATGTCCAGCACTGCGGTGCGGCCGTCCGTGTCGTAGGCGAGCGGGCCGCCGAAGTCCGGATCCGCCCACGTGCCGGACTTCATGATCTTGTTCGGCCGGTACATGACGGCGCTGTGACCGTCGAACGGGCTCGTCGTCAACGTCGACCACGTCCACGACCCCGGGGTCAGGATGCGCGTCGTCGTATCCGGGCCGACATCGATGACTCTGCCGTCCGAGAGGACGAACATCTGCGGGTAGAGCGGCGACGTCAGCTGCGCGCTCGTCAGGCTCGTCCAGGTGTTGTTGGCCGGGTTGTACAGCTCCGGCAGCGAGTTGACGGAGGCGTCTTCGAACGCGTGCACCGCACCGGGCCGGTTCTGCACGATCCGGTCGCCGGCGAAGGCGAGCACCTTCCCGTCCGGCATTACTGTCGCCGTCGGGTACCAGCGCGGCTCCGCCATGTCTGCGCCGCGGAAATACGTGTCGGTGTCCGCGTTGAAGAGCGTCGTGTCGGCGAGGCCCTCATAGGCGGCGATGTGGCCCCCGACGATCAGGGTCCTGCCGTCTGAAAGCTGCACGTGGCCGCCGCAGAACAGGTTCCGCCCATACGGCACCGACGCGAAGATGCCGGTCTGCGGATTCCACACACGCTCGGAGTTCAGGGCGGCGCCGAAGCCGTCGAGCGAGAACACCTCGCCGGTCGACGTCAGCGACATGTGGACAGCGACGATCGGCCACGCGAACGGCGCGCTCCAGTCACCGTTGATGTTGGGCGGGTCGCCCGGGGCGGCGCTCGAGCCGCCGAGCTGAACGAGCGCGGCGAACACCGCGAGCACCGCGAGCAGGCTGCGCTGCCACGAGGGAATTCCGCGCCAGAGTCGATTGGTGTTGGTTGCAGTTCTCCGCATGGTCAATCGATCCGGCGGCCGTGCGCCGGAGCACTCGTTATCTCGTGTGAGGCCAAGAGGGACAAGGGCCGGAAGTTCAGACCGGCCTATCCATGCGTCGGGGTTCGATGAAACCGGCCACGCGGCGCACCAGCGCGACGTCGCGTGCGCCGAGCCAGGCCGCCGCGCGCTCGCCGCCGAGCGCGATGCCCCACGCGGCCATCGGCACGAACACGAGCTCGAGTCGGAAGGCGCTGAAGACCGGCGCTGCGAGCACATAGCCGAGCGCGAGCACTGCGGCGGCCGTCATCAACGTCGTCGTCCGGTTCCTCGTCTCCGGACGGCGCCACACGAGGAGGAGAAGCGTGAGCACGCCGCCGACGAGGAAGAGCGCCGTGTACCACTCGCCGCGGCGAAGGAAGCCGACGTTCGCGCGGACGAGCTCGACCAGTGCGCCCGGGTAGTGGCTCGCGATGAACCCCAACGAGGTGTCGGAGGAAGGTTCGGAGTCGTTCACCAGCAGCGCGAGCAGCTCGCGCACCGGCGTCGTGAAGAGGAGCAGGGCAGGGAGCGCGGCCGCGATGCCGGTCGCGAAGAGCGTCACCGGCACGCGCGAGCGGCTGCGCAGAGCGAGCCAGCCGACGGCGAGGATCGGAATCCACATGCTGTCGCGGGTGAACGCGAGCAGCCCGATCGCGCCGATCCAGAGCGGCAGCCAACCGAGCCCGCGCTCCAGCGCGAGGATCGCAGCTCCGAGCGCGACGATCTCGAGCGCGAGCCCCCAGCTGTCGGTGAGGGGGAACGACGAGTGGTGCGTGAGAGGCGGTAGAAGCGCGGCAGCGGCTGCGACCGTTGCGGCGAGCGCGATCCTATAGCGCAGGAGCAGCAGTCCGAAGAGCGCCAGCACCGCCGCGATGTAGCCGACGAGCGAGAGATCGAGAAGCGAGCGCTCCTCCGTTACCGGGTAGATCGCCGCTGCGGCCAGGGGCACCGCCACGCGCCGCTCGTAGAACGGCTCGTTGTACTCGACCCAGGTTTCGTTCCCCGTGTGCCCGGGGTCGCGCGTGCGCAGCTCGGCCGCGAGCGGCCCCTTGAACACCTTGTCGACGGCGTTGTCCTCGCCGCGCAGCTCGAGCACACGCGCCTGGTAGTAGAGCGCGTCCGGCGTCCACTCGACGGGGTCGTGGAACGCCGGCCAGACGGCGAGGCAGGACAGCGCGGCCAGTGCGGCCGCGATGATCCCGATTGCTGCCGTGCGCGAGCTCACGTTTCCTGCCCCCCGCCGAATGCCGTTCTAGGCCCCGGCCGCGCGCGCGTCCAGCTCCCGCTGCTCGCGGTGCCAGTCGATCGTGCGCTCAAGGCCGTCGTCGAGTGACACCTTCGCCTCGAAGCCGAGGACCGCCTGGGCCTTCGTCGTGTCCGGGACGCGGTGGCGGACGTCCTGGTAGTTGCCGGGCATCTCGTCGTAGCCGATGAAGGTGGCGCGAAGCGGCTGCGGGATCTCGAGCTTGTCCTGGATCTTCTCCGCCAGGCACCTGATCGAGAGCGCGTCCGTCGAGCCGACGTTGATGACCTCGCCGCGGGACTCCGGCGTCTCCAGAGCGCGCATGAAGCCGTCGACGGTGTCCTCGACGTACGTGAAGCTGCGCGTCTGCATGCCGTCACCGTGGATCTCGACGGCCTCGCCGTCCAGCAGCGACTCGATGAAGGTCACGGTCGGTCCGCCCCACCAGGTCAGGTGGTTGCGGGGCCCGTACACGTTGAAGAGCCGCAGGATCGTCACCTTCAGGTCGCGCTCGTCGGCGAGCGCCAGCGCGTGGTGCTCGTCGTACATCTTCGAAACCGCGTACGCCCAGCGCTTCGACGTCGGCGGGCCGATCACGAGCTGGCCGTCCTCACGGTACGGCGGCGTGCCGTCGCCGTACACGTCGGAGGTCGACGTCACGATCACGTCCGCGTCGAGCGCGAGCGCCACCGAGCACGCCGCGTTGACGCCGGTGACGTTGACCTCGAGCGTCGCGAGCGTGCCGCCGTAGCGCGGGATCTTCTTCGCCGCGAGGTGCATGATCGCGTCGCACCCGTCGAAGGCTGCGCGCAGTGGCCGCCGCTGTGTGCAGTCGAGCACTTCGAACTTGAAGCCGCGGTGGTGCAGGAACGGCTCCATGTTCGCCATCGAGCCGTACGACAGGTCGTCGACGCCGACGACCTCGTAGTCCTCCGCAAGC
>JAXIPI010000279.1:0-6091 GCA_045403015.1 Gaiellaceae bacterium
GTCTCGGTCGCACGCGACGGTGATGTGACAGTCACGATGGAGGACGGCTCGACCGCCACCGGCGCCGAGCTGCTCGTCGCCGTCGGCCGGAAGCCGAACACGGAGAGTCTCGGGCTCGAGACGATCGGGCTCGAGCCGGGGAAGCCGGTCGAGGTCGGTTCGAACGTGCGCTCCTCGAGGCACGACTGGCTCTACGCGATCGGCGACGCGAACGGTCGTGCACTCCTCACGCACATGGGCAAGTACCAGGGCCGGCTCGCCGCCGACTCGATCCTCGGGCAGAACGTGACGCTCGTCTCCGACGGCCCGCTCTCGCCTCGCGTGATCTTCACCGACCCGCAGGTCGCCGCCGTTGGCCACACGCTTGGATCGGCGGAGGCGGCGGGGATGGTCGTGCGGGCCGTCGACGTCGAGACCGGCGCGAACGCGGGCGCGAGCTTCGTCGGCCGTGGTGCGCCCGGAACCTCGCGGCTCGTCATCGACGACGTGCGTCACGTGATCGCCGGCGCAACCTTCACGGGAGTCGAGGTCGCCGAGATGCTGCATCCGGCGACGATCGCCGTCGTCTGCGAGGTCCCGCTCGAGCGGCTCGTCCACGCCGTTCCGTCCTTCCCGACGAGGAGCGAGATCTGGCTAAAGCTCCTCGAGGGAGCCGGTTTGTGAGATGGCAGCGCTCGAGGAGCTTCTGACCGACCTCTTCGCGGGCGACCAGCTGCGTCGCGCCGTGCTCTCGAAGCCCCGCTCGAACGAGATCCCGGCAAAGACGACGATCGACCCGGTGGAGCTGCGCGGTGAGACTGCGTACCGCTTCACAGCCCATCTCCCCGACCGGACTACGCATGAGAACCTTGCGCCCGACGCCGCGCGGGAACGGCTTGGCGCCCTTCTCGGCGACTACGGACAGGGGCTGCTCCAGTCCTCGGAGGCCGACTGGCAGGTGCTCGGAGAGACCGTTCTCCGCCGGCCGCCGTCCAGACAGGCCGCGTCGCGGGAGCACGACCGGAAGAAGCGATACCTGCTCGAGGAGGGCACTCCCGTCCCGTTCCTGGTGGAGCTTGGCGTGATGACGCCGGACGGCACGG
The DNA here is from genome assembly GCA_045403015.1 of Gaiellaceae bacterium. Classification (GTDB taxonomy): domain Bacteria; phylum Actinomycetota; class Thermoleophilia; order Gaiellales; family Gaiellaceae; genus Gaiellasilicea. The sequence continues at coordinate 1,083 of JAXIPI010000279.1, forward strand.
TGCGCAAGAGCCGTTACGACAAGTTCCGGCAGGTCAACCGCTTCCTGGAGCTCGTGGACGACGTCGTGCCCTCGTTGCGCCCGGAGGGGACTCTGCGAGTGGTCGACTTCGGGTGTGGCAAGTCGTACCTCACGTTCGCGATCCATCACCTGCTGACGGCGTTGCGTGGCCGCTCGGTGGAGATCGTCGGCCTCGATCTGAAGGAGGACGTGATCGCGGCGTGCGGCTCGTTGGCCGAGCGCTCCGGCGCGGCCGGGCTTCGCTTCGAGTACGGCGACATTGCGAGCTTCGAGGCCGACGGCGAGATCGACCTCGTGGTCAGCCTGCACGCCTGCGACACCGCCACCGACGAGGCGCTCGCACAGGCCGTGCGCTGGCAGGCCGATGCGATCCTCGCGGTTCCGTGCTGCCAGAAGGAGGCGTACCGGCAGCTCGAGAACGACCTGCTCGCGCCTCTGCTTCGCCACGGCCTTGCGAAGGAGCGCTTCGCAGCGCTCGTCACCGACACGCTCCGCGCCCAGCTCCTGGAGCTCGCCGGCTACCGCACCCAGCTCGTGGAATTCATCCCGCTCGAGCACACGGCGAAGAACGTCCTCATTCGTGCCGTCAAGGGCCCACCCGCAGGCGCAGACGCCCGCCGCGCCTACGAGGAGCTACGCGACTCGCTCGGTCTCGACCCCGCGCTCGAGCGCTTGCTGCCGTAGCAGGTCAGCCTTCGAGGGTGGCCGCGAGCGCCGCCTCGACCGTGTCGTGCACACCGAGGTGCTCGTCGAGACCGGAGATCGTGAGCGCGCGGTGAGTCTCGAGCCCCGGGGAGGCCAGCAGAAACGACTGGCGGTTCAGGAGCGCCGTCCGCGCCTCGATCAGAACGCCGAGGGCGGTCGAGTCGACGAAGGCCACCTCTGAGAGGTCGATCACGAGCCGTTCCGGCTGCTCGGACGCGAGCTCGAGCAGCGCGGTTCTCATCTCGGGCGCGTTGTAGAGGTCCAGCTCGCCGACGAGGTGCACGACGACGGCGCCGCCGTTCCGACGGTCCACGCCCTTCACCGGCGGCACGTTCAGATTCGTCCCTTCGCCCATGACCCATTGCGGAGCATAGTCTCCTGCCGTGCATCCGTTGCTCGACTATCGCTCGGAGTTCCCGATCCTCGAGCACACGACCTACCTGATCAACCACTCGCTCGGGGCGATGCCGGCGAAGGTGGAGGCGCGGGCCGCGGACTATGCGCGCACGTGGCGCGAGCGTGGGATTCGGGCCTGGGGCGAGGGGTGGTGGGAGATGCCGATGACGGTCGGCGATCAGATCGGCAGGATCGTCGGTGCCCCGAGCGGGTCGACCGTGATGCATCAGAACGTGTCGATCGCCGAGGCCGTCGTCCTCTCGTGCTTCACTCCGTCGCCGGAGCGGAACCGCATCGTCTACGAGCGCGGAAACTTCCCGTCGGTGCGCTACCTCTATCAGGCGCAGCGCGACCTCGAGGTCGTCGTCTGCGAGGACGACGGCGAGATCGTGGAGGCGATCGACGACCGCACGCTCCTCGTCCCGATCAGCCACGTCCTCTACAAGTCGGGCGAGATCCAGGACGTCGGACGCATCGTCCAGCGCGCGCACGAGGCCGGCGCCCACGTGATCCTCGACGCCTACCAGTCGGCTGGGATCGTCCCCCTCGACGTCACCGCGCTCGACGTCGACTTCGCGGTCGGAGGCTCGGTCAAGTGGCTCTGCGGCGGGCCTGGCAACGGCTGGCTCTACGTGCGCCCGGACCTCGCCGAGCGGCTCGAGCCTGCCTACACCGGCTGGCAGGCGCACGAGGCTCCTTTCGCCTTCGAGGAGGAGATGCGCTATGCGTCCGGCGCGGCGCGCTTCCTCACCGGCACGCCGAACGTGCCGGCGCTCTACGCCGCCACGCCCGGCTACGACCTGATCGAGGAGATCGGCGTCGAGCGGATCCGAGAGAACTCGCTGCGCCAGACCGATCTCCTGATCCGGCTCGCCGAGGCGGCCGGATTCGGGATCGCGAGCGCGCGCGAGCCCGAACGCCGCGGCGGCACGGTCACCCTGCACGTGGACGAGTTTCCGGCCGTGCACAAGGAGCTCTCGGAGCGCCAGATCCTCTGCGATTTCCGCCCCGGTGCCGGCATCAGGATCGGCCCGCACTACTTCACCTCGGACGCCGAGCTCGAGCACGTGGTCGCCCAGATCACGGAGATCGTCGAGACCGGCGCCTACGAGCGGCACGTCGGCGCGGTTGCACGCCACTAGTACGGTGGGCGGACCACGAGAGTTCCAGCGGGAGGAAGGGAGACGATGACCACACTCGAGAACCGGCCGAAGACCGCACTCCTCGTCGTCGACGTCCAGAACGGCGTTGTCGAGGGAGCTCACGAGCGCGATCGGATCGTCGCGAACGTCGGCAGCCTGGTCGACAGGGCGCGGCAGGAACAGGTCCCCGTCGTTTGGGTCCAACACGCCAGCCAAGAGCTTGCGAGGGGGAGCGACGAATGGCGGATCGTCCCCGAGCTGGCTCCGGACGACGCCGAGCCTCTCGTCGAGAAGAGCTACGGCGACTCATTCGAGGACACCACGCTCGAGACCGTGCTGTCGGGGCTGGGAGTCGGGCGACTCGTCGTCGTCGGCGCAGAGACCGATGCATGCATCCGCTCGACAATCCACGGCGCGTTCGTCAGGGGATACGACGCCACCCTTGTCAGCGACGCCCATACGACGGGCGATCAGACGGCTTGGGGGGCGCCGCCGCCGGAACAGGTCATCGCGCACACGAACCTGTACTGGGCCGACCAGACGGCGCCGGGGCGGACCGCCGGGACGGTCGAGACCAAGGACGTCGACTTCGGCGGCTAGCCTCGCAGCTCTGCGATCACGGCCGCGACGACCTCGTGCAGGTCGCCGACGACCGCGTAGTCGGAGCGGGCGAGCATCGGCGCGTGCGGGTCCTTGTTGATCGCGAGGATCTTCTTCGCGCCCTTGCAGCCGACGATGTGCTGGATCGCCCCGCTGATCCCGCAGGCGATGTACAGGTCGGGGGCGATCCTCGCGCCGGTCTGGCCCACCTGGTCGGCGTGCGCCCGCCAGCCGAGGTTCGTCACGACGCGCGAGCCGCCGACGGCGCCTCCGAGCAGATCCGCGAGCTCCTCGAGGACCGCGAAGCCCTCTGCGCTGCCGACGCCGCGGCCGCCGCCGACGACGACCCGCGCGTCGGTCAGGGAGACCGTGCCGGGCGGCGGCTCCTCACGCCGGACGACCCGCACCGCGAGATCGGCCTCAGAGAGCTCGGGCGCGAACGGCTCCACCGGGACCGGCGCGGCGGGCTCGACGACGTGCTGCGCGACTGTGATGAGCTTCACGGCGCCGTCCAGTGTGGCTTCCTCGAGCAGGCTGCCGCCCCAGCGCTGGCGCACCACCGGCCACGGGTCGCCCCGTCTCTCGGCCGAGACGCAGTTCGCCGCGAGCGGCAGGTCGAGGCGCGCGGCGGCGTGCGCCATCGCCTCCGGGCCGCGGGCGCTCGCCGCCGCGACGACTGCGTCCGGCGAATGCTTCTCGACCAGCTGGACGATCGCGGTCGCCCACGCGCCCGGCGCATACGACTCGATGTCGATCGAGAACGCCTGCACAGGCCCGAGCCGCTCCGCGAACCCCAGCGCTTCGAGCGAGAGCTCGCCGGGCTCGACGAGGCAGAGGATCATGCGACCCCGAGCTCCTTCAGCACCTCGACGACGCGTGGTGCAGCCGCCGCGCCTTCCCCGAGCAGCTCGACATGCGAGCCCTGCTCCTGGGGGACGACGAGCCGCCGCTTACGCAGACCGCCCTCGCGCCATGCCGGCTCGACACGCACGATCTCCAGCTTCTTCGCGCGCAGCCGGCCCGGGAGCGATGCGTAGCGCGGGAGGTTGATCCCCTCCTTGACCGTGAGGACAGCTGGGAGCCGCACCTCGAAGATCTCCCAGCCGCCGCCTTCCTCGCGTCGCACGGTCGCGACGCCGTCTGCGATCTCGATCCCTTTCACGCCGGTCACGCACGGGAGGCCAAGCCCGTGCGCGACGCGGATGCCCACCTGGTAGCCGCCTGAGTCGGCCGACTCGTTGCCGAAGAGGAGCAGATCGTGACCGCCGTCGCGCAGTGCTTCTGACAGTGCAGCGGCCGTGGCTTGCGGATCCCAGTCGCTCCGCTCTGTCTCGAGCAGCAACGCCGACTCGACTCCCATCGCGACAGCGTTCTGCAGCTGCTCCGCAGCGGCCGGCGGTCCGAGCGTCACCGCGGTCGTCGTGCCACCGTGGTGCTCCACGAGTCGCAGCGCCTCCTCGACCGCGCACTCCTCGTGCGGGCTGATCGTGAAGCCGAGGTAGCTGGTGTCGATCTCCTGCTCGTCCGGAGTGAGCGTGATCCGTGCGCCCGTCTCCGGCACGCGCTTGATGCAGACAGCGATGTTCAGCGCTAGCTCCGGACCCGGGTGTTCTCCGGGTCGAAGAGCGGCCGGCTGCCGGCGACGGCCACCGTGACCGGGTACCGCTCGCCCATGTACTGGACGAGCAGCTGCTTGTCCTCGACCGCGTGCTCCGGCGGCAGGTAGGCCATCAGTACGTGCTTGCCGACCGACGGGCCTGACCCGGCGGAGGTCACATACGACGGGCGCCCCCTGCGATCGACGATCCGGTCGCCGTCCTCCGTCAGGATCGGCTCGCGCCCGAGCATGTAGCGCTTGACCCCGGTCGACGACGTCGGGTCGTCGACCGTCAGCGTGCAGAGCGTCGCGACCGGCGGCTTCGAACGCTGCTCGAGGTACGCCGACTTGCCGACGAACGCGGCGTCCTTCACCGATGGGCGGGCCATGCCCGCCTCAACGAGGTTGAAGTCGAGCTCGAGCTCCGCCCCGTGGGCCCGATAGCCCTTCTCGAGTCGCGCGGTGACGGCGTACGTACCGATCCCCACCGGCGCCATGCCATGCGGCCGGCCGGCCCGCCACAGCGCGTCCCACACCCGAAGCCCCTGC
>JAXIPI010000226.1:0-6772 GCA_045403015.1 Gaiellaceae bacterium
GGCGACGAAGGAGGAGCTCGCGGAGGCGACCGGACTTCCGATCCAGCACGTGGACGAGGCGCTCGGCGCCGCGCACGCGTCCGTCTCGCTGAACCAGACGGTCGGCGCGGACGACGAGGGCGAGCTCGGCGACCTGTTCGCCGATCGCGAGGCCGCAGACCCGTTCGACGAGGCGGAGGAGTCGCTGCGCAAGCAGGGCGTCCGCCGCGCGCTCGACGCGCTGCCGGAGCGCGAGCGGCGCATCCTCGAGCTGCGGTTCGGCTTCGAGGGCGAGCCGTGGACGCTCGAGGCGATCGGACACGAGCTCGATCTGACGCGCGAGCGTGTCCGCCAGCTCGAGGGCCAAGCCCTGTCTCGTCTGGCGGCGTTGCGGGATCTCGCAAGCCTGGCTGCGTAACGTCCGTCAGACAGGTAGTTGACTGAAGGGCGCCTACGGGCGCCCTTCATCGTTTGGGTCCGCTTGCGCTTCTAGGCGGAACTCCGGGATACTCCAGCTGAACCCGGGAGCTTTTGAAAGGAGACATTTTGAGGATCAAGTGGCACAGGCTGCTGATGCTGCTCGTCGTCGCCATGCTGGCCGTCGCGGCGGCGGGATGTGGCGGCGATGACGATGAGGCGACAGGTACGGGAGCGACGACCGGCGAAGGCGGTGGTGCCGAGGGTGGGACGCTCGTCTTCGCGGGTGCCGCTGATCCGGTCCTGCTCGACGGCGCGCTCGTCTCGGACGGCGAGTCGCTGCGTGTGATCACGCAGATCTTCGAGACGCTCGTGGCGCTCAAGCCCGGCACGACGGAGCCCGAGCCCGGCCTGGCCGAGAGCTGGGAGGCGAACGCCGACGGCACTGTCTGGACGTTCAAGATCCGCCAGGGCGTCAAGTTCCACGACGGCACGGACCTCGACGCCGAGGCGGTCTGTTACAACTTCGACCGCTGGTACAACTTCAAGGGAGCGCTCGCGAACCCGGCCGCCAGCTACTACTGGCAGGTCGTCTTCGGCGGCTTCGCCGAGTTCGACAAGGACAGCGGCGCCCCTGAGGAGAGCCTCTACAAGAGTTGTGAGGCGACGGACGAGTCGACGGCCGTGCTGACGCTGACGAAGTCGTCCGCGACGTTCATCCCGGCGCTCTCGCAGCAGTCGTTCTCGATTGCGAGCCCGAAAGCGCTGAAGGACTACGACGCGGATTCGGGCACCATCGACGCAGAAGGCGTCTTCACCTCCACGGGGACGTTCGGGACCGAGCATCCGATCGGAACCGGCCCGTTCAAGTTCGACTCGTGGACACGGAACGAGAAGCTGACGGTGTCGAAGAACGACGACTACTGGGGTGACAAGGCGCACCTCGACACGCTGATCTTCCGCCCGATCGCCGACAACGCCGCCCGCCTGCAGGCACTCCAGACGGGTGAGATCCAGGGCTACGACCTGGTCGAGCCGCAGGACATCGCCACGATCGAAGGCGACCAGGACCTGCAGATCATCGACCGGCCCGCCTTCAACGTCGCGTACGTCGGCTTCAACATCGCGAAGAAGCCGACCGACGACCCGAAGGTGCGCGAGGCGATCGCGTACGGCCTCGACCGCGAGGCGGTCGTGGACAACTTCTACTCCGGCCGCGGCGCCGTCGCGACGCAGTTCATGCCGCCGGAGGTCGTCGGCTATGCCGACGATGTCCCGACGTACACGTACGACCCGGAGAAGGCGAAGCAGATCCTGACGGATGCCGGCTACACCCTCCCGGTCGCGCTCGAGTTCTGGTACCCGACGGACGTCTCGCGTCCGTACATGCCAGATCCGAAGCGGAACTTCGAGGCGTTCGCCGCCAGCCTGAACAAGTCGGGCTTCAAGGTGACGCCGAAGAGTGCTCCGTGGAACCCCGACTACCTCGGCCGTGTCGACGCCGGCAACGCAGGGAACGCCCGCCTGCTCGGCTGGACCGGTGACTACGGCGACGCCGACAACTTCATCGGCACGTTCTTCCAGACGCCGCAGAAGTCCTGGGGGACGACGACGACACCTTTGACGAAGATCATGGATCTTCTGAATCAGGGTGAGGCCGAGACGGACGAGGCGAAGCGCGAGACGATCTACCAGGACGCGAACCGGGAGATCATGACCGAGCTTCCGGGCGTCCCGTATGCGCACTCCGAGCCGGCGCTGGCCTTCAGGGCTACGGTCCGGGGATACGAGGCGAGCCCGACGACGAACGAGTCGTTCGCGCCGGTGACGCTGGAGAAGTAGGAGGACGGACTAGAGTCCGGCGGACGACATGCTGCGCTTCGTCGTCCGCCGGCTCATCCTCCTGATCCCGATCCTGATCGGGCTCTCGATCCTCGTGTTCCTCTGGATCAGGGCCTTGCCGGGGAGCCCCGCGACGACGCTGCTCGGGGAGCGGGCGACCGCAGAGCAGATCGCGGCGATCAACGAGCAGTACGGGCTCAACGATCCGATCTGGGACCAGTACTGGGCGTACCTGCAGCAGCTGGGGTCGTTCGACTTCGGCGATTCGGTGACGTCGCGCCGCCCGGTGTTCGACGAGTTCCTCGAGCGCTTCCCGGCCACGATCGAGCTCGCGATGGGCGCGCTGCTCTTCTCGATTCTCCTGGGGATCCCTCTCGGCTTCCTGGCGGCGAAACGCTACGGCGGCCCGCTCGACCACTTCAGCCTGTTCGCATCGCTGCTCGGGATCTCGGTCCCGATCTTTGTGCTCGCGATCATCCTCAAGTACGTGTTCGCGGTGCGGCTTGGCTGGCTCCCGACCGTTGGCCGGATCAGCGTCCTGATCGAGCTCGAGCACCCGACGAACTTCTACATCCTCGACGCGCTGATCGCCGGCGACTGGGCGGCGCTCTGGGACGCGATCAAGCACCTGATCCTGCCCGCGATCGCGCTCGGCACGATCCCGCTCGCGATCATCACCCGGATCACGCGGGCAGCCGTGCTCGACGTCCAGAACGAGGATTACATCCGCACCGCGCGGGCCAAGGGCGTCAACCCGAGGACCGTCGACCGGAGGCACATCCTCCGCAACGCGATGCTGCCGATCGTGACGATCATCGGCCTCCAGGCGGGCTTGCTGCTCTCCGGCGCAGTCCTCACGGAGACCGTCTTCGCCTGGCCCGGAATCGGCACTTGGCTCGTCGACGCGATCAAGGCGCGCAACTACCCCGTGCTTCAAGGCGGAATCCTCTTCATCGCCTTCGTCTTCGTGATGATCAACCTGATCGTCGACCTCTCGTACGGGCTCCTCAACCCACGGATCCGCCTTTCATGAGCGTCGCGGAGATCGAAGCCAGAGAGATTCAGCTGGAGCCGGGCGGCGCCGGTCTCTGGCGGGACGCGTGGTCACGCCTGCGCCGAAATCCGGGAGCGATCGTCGGCTTCGTGCTTGTCGGTTTCTTCGTCACCTGCGCCCTCTTGGCGCCGCTGCTCGCACCCGAGGATCCGGTCGTCGGCGATCTCTCGCGGCTCGGTGGAAGCTGCTGCCCAGGCCCGTCGGCCGACCACTGGTTCGGGGTCGACCAGCAGGGGCGCGACGAGCTCTCGCGAATCCTCTACGGCGCCCGCTACTCGCTCCTGATCGGCGTCGTTTCGGTCGCGGTCGGCCTCTCGATCGGCATGGTGCTGGGCTCGATCGCGGGCTACGTCGGCGGGGCCGTCGACAACGTGATCATGCGCCTGACGGACATCATGCTCGCGATCCCCGGGCTGCTGCTCGCGATCGGGATCGTCGCGATGCTCGGTCCGGGCCTGTTCCAGATCATGATTGCGGTCGGTGTAACCCAGATTCCGATCTTCACGCGGCTGATGCGCGGCTCGATCCTCGGCCAGCGGGACAACGACTTCGTGCTCGCGGCACGCTCGATCGGCGTGCCGAGACGCTCGATCCTCGGCTCCCACATCCTCCCGAATGCGATCTCGCCCGTGATCGTGCAGGGAACGCTGGCGCTTGCGACAGCCATCATCGATGTCGCCGGGCTCGGGTTCCTCGGACTCGGCCCACAGGATCCCTCGACGCCCGAGTGGGGGACGATGCTGACCGACACGACACGCTACCTCCAGACGGCGCCGCATCTGGCGATCATCCCCGGTGTCGCGATCATCATCTCGGTACTCGGGTTCAACCTGATCGGCGACGGGCTCCGCGAAGCACTCGACCCGAAAATGAGAGGCCGTGGCTAGAGAGCCTCTCCTCGTCGTCGACGACCTACACGTCCGCTTTGGCACCGAGCGGGGGCTCGTCTACGCCGTCAACGGGATCTCGTTCGACATCGCCCCCGGCGAGACGCTCGGCATCGTCGGCGAGTCCGGCTGCGGCAAGAGCGTCACCTCGCTCGCGCTGCTTGGAATCCTCGCGCGAAACGGACGCGTCACCAACGGCACGGCGATGTTCGGCGGCCGCGACCTGCTTGCGCTCAGCGACGAGGAGCTGCGCTCGGTCCGCGGCCGCGAGATCGCGATGATCTTCCAGGACCCGATGACCTCGCTCAACCCGGTGCTCACCATCGGCCGGCAGATCCGCGAGGCGCTCGAGGTGCACTTCGGCATGGACCGGCAGCAGGCCGACACGCGCGCAACCGAGCTGCTCGACCAGGTCGGGATCCCGAGCGCGAGGCAGCGCCTGAAGGACTACCCGCACCAGTTCTCGGGCGGGATGCGGCAGCGCGCGATGATCGCGATGGCGCTCGCGTGCGAACCGAAGCTGCTGATCGCCGACGAGCCGACGACCGCTCTCGACGTGACGATTCAGGCGCAGATCCTCGAAGTCTTGAAGGCCCTCGTCTCCGAACTGGACACGGCGCTGATCATGATCACGCACGACCTCGGCGTCGTCGCCGGCATGTGCGAACGCGTGAACGTGATGTACGCCGGCATGTTCGTGGAGACCGGCAGCGCCGACCGCCTCTTCTCGCGACCCCGCCACCCCTACACGCTCGGGCTGCTCCAGAGCGTGCCGCGGATCGACGCTGGGCGGCGCCAGAAACTGCAGCCGATCCCGGGCGCGCCGCGGAACATGCTGAGCGCGCCGAGCGAGTGCCCGTTCGCGCCCCGCTGCCGCTACGAGGTCGAGCTGTCGCGCCAGCAAGTGCCGCCGCTCGAGGTGCTCGAGCCCGGTCACCAGGTTCGCTGCTTCAACCCCGTGCCGGCGGACGAGTGGCAGCGCACCAGGCTCGGCGGCGCCGCGTGAGTGTGAGCGATCCGCTCGTCGAGGTCGACGACCTCCGCGTCTGGTTCCCGATCCGGAGCGGGATCGTGATGGACCGCCACGTCGGCGACGTGAAGGCCGTCGACGGCGTCTCACTCCTGATCGAGCGCGGCGAGACGCTCGGGCTCGTCGGCGAGTCCGGGTGCGGCAAGTCGACGGTCGGCCGCGCGCTCCTGCGGCTGTACGAGCCGACCGGCGGCAAGATCGTGTTCGACGGGACGGACATCACGCACCTCGGCGAACGCGAGCTGCGGCCGCTGCGCCAGCGGATGCAGATGATCTTCCAGGATCCGTACGCCTCGCTGAACCCGCGCCACTCGGTCGGGCGGATGGTCGGCGAGCCATTGCGCGTGCACGGGCGGGGCGGCAAGGGGCTCGGGAACACGGTACGCGAGCTCCTTCAGACAGTCGGGCTCCCGGCCGACGCTGCCTCGCGCTACCCGCACGAGTTCTCGGGCGGCCAGCGGCAGCGGATCGGCCTTGCCCGCGCGCTTGCGCTGAACCCGGACTTCCTCGTCTGCGACGAGCCCGTGTCTGCGCTCGACGTCTCGATCCAGGCGCAGATCGTCAACCTGATGGAGGAGCTCCAGCGCGACTTCGAGCTCACGTACCTCTTCATCGCGCACGACCTCGCGGTCGTCCGGCACATCTCCAACCGGATCGCGGTCATGTACCTCGGGCAGATCATGGAGCTCTCCCCCGCCGACGACCTCTACGACAATCCGCTCCACCCGTACACGATCTCGCTGCTCTCGGCGATCCCGATTCCCGATCCCGAGATCGAGCGCCGCCGCACGTCGATCCTGCTCCAGGGCGACCTACCGAGCCCGGCGAACCCACCGCATGCGTGCCGCTTCCACACGCGGTGCCCGTACGTCCAGGAGACTCGTTGCCGCGAGGACGAGCCGGAGCTGCGTCCACTAGAGGGGCACCTCGTGAAGTGCCACTTCGCGGAGGAGATCAAGGCGGGACAGATCACGCCGCGCAAGCGCGAGGTGGTGTTCGAGGCAGGACGGCAGGCAGCGGTGTACGAGCCGCCGCCAGTTTGATGCTCGTCCTGCGAGTCGAGGAAGGCGAGCTCGAGGCCGCATTCGTCGCCACGATCGAGGCGCGGCTCGGGGCGGCATGAGCACCTTCGCTCTCATCCACGGCGCGGGAGACGTTGGCTGGTACTGGCACCTGGTCGAGGCCGAGTTGCGCAAGCGCGGGCACGACGCTGTGGCTCCCGATCTTCCGGCAGATGACGACTCGGCAACGCTGAACGAGTACGCCGACACGGTGGTCGAGATTGTCGACGACCGAAAGAATCTGGTCGTCGTGGGTCAGTCGTTCGGCGCGTTCACCGCGCCATTGGTTGCCGATCGGCTCCCGGTCGACGTGCTCGTTCTGGTCGCCGGGATGATCCCGGCTCCGGGTGAGCCGCCGGACGACTGGTGGGCAAATACCGGCTACAAAGAGGCCGTGGAGAAGCAGGCCGCGCGCGACGGCGGCCTGACCGGCAACGATGACCCCTACGTCAGCTTCTACCACGACGTGCCGCGCGAGCTAGCCGAGGAGGCGATGACGCAC
>JAXIPI010000423.1:0-5587 GCA_045403015.1 Gaiellaceae bacterium
CGAGCGTTCCGGCGAACAGCCCGGCGGTGCCGCCGATTCCGCGCAGCCCGGACCCGAATGCGGTGAGCGCGAGACACGCTCCCAAGACCCGCTCGATCGAGATGCGGCGGATAAGTGCGGGAGCGAGGGGCGCGAGCAGGCCGAAACAGAGGAGTGGCAACGTGGTCAGCAGGCCCGCTGCGGCCGCGGAGAGCCCGAGCTCGGCACGCACGTCTTCGAGCAGCGGCGGCAGGCTCGAGAATACCGCTCGCAGGTTCGCGCCGAGCAGGACGACAGCGACGAAGAACAGCATCCCGGGCGCGCGCGGTGCCCCGTCTGTTGGAACAGCGTCGTGGATATTCGACATGGCGTTGGTGGCCAACCGCAGCGCTGGCTCAGGCACGCGACGCGCGCCAGCCGCCGGGGGCGTACGACGTCCGAACCGCTTCGACGTACGGCACCGGGCTGACCACCGCGCGGATTTCGACCTGGACGTGAGGCTCGACGGTGGGCTTCGCAGTGCCGCCGTCTTGCTCTCCCCAGACGAACGCCACCTCGGTGCCGGGCTCGGCGTGCACGGCATCCAGAACGGCGAGAGTCAGCATCTTGCCCTCGTTCGAGCTGTAGCCGATCCAGGTGGAAACGCCGACCGTCTCCCCATCGACCGTGACCCGATCGAACTGGTGCATTGAGTACACCGCCGATGGCCAGTCCATGAACTTCGCCCGCTCCTCCTTCCCGAACATCGTCCCGATCGTGCGGGTCACGTCCCTGTCGTCGAGCGCCAGCGTGACCTTCGTTCGGTGATCTCCGCGGGCCATCGCTTCCAGCGCGTCCCGTCCGATGAAGTCGTGGTCGAAGACGGCGTAACTTCCGTAGCCGAGGTCCCACGGCGTGAAGTAGTAGTCCTCGATGTCGTCGGAGACAAAGCTGCCGCCGATCGACGCAGACCCCTCGTACCCCGTAGCGGGCAGCCATTCGCGGTAAGCCTTCGTGCTCTCGCCGGAGTACACGGCCGGTAGCGGCGAGGGGATCCAACCCGACTCGAGCGTGTTCGACGAGTACGCCCGAGCGCCGGCCCGTCGCAGGCCGAACTCCTCGCCGGCCGCAAGGAGCGCCTCGAGCACGGCTTCGCCGTCGTCCCAGGGGCCGAAGAGCTCCCAGCCCGGCTGGCCGACCATGCCGTGGCGCAGCGCGCCGACGGTCTTGCCCGCCATCGTCACCGTCGTCGTGCGGAAGAACCCGAGCTCGGGTGGGGCACCTCCCAGCGCCTTCTCGATCACCCGCATCGCGTTCGGACCCTGCACCTGGAATCGGTAGCACCTGCGCCGTCCGTCGGTGCGCAGCGCGCTCCGCGCGTCGAGGTCGACGGTGACGTCGTACTCGCCGCTCTCCGCGTGGTAGATGATCCAGTTGAGCGCGGGAGCTCGTCCAACCAGGTCGTAGCGGTCGGATCCGAGCGCGAACAGGATGACGTCTCCGATGACGTAGCCGTCGGGGCTGCACGGCACGAAGTGTTTGGCTCGGTCGCCCGTGAATCCGTCAAAGCTGTTGACCGCGAGGCGCGAGAGCAGTCTGAGCGCGTCCGGGCCCTCCACCCTCAGGTCGTTCATGTGGTACGAGAGGTTGAACAGGACACAGGACTCCTGCCAGGCTCGCTGCTCGTCGCGCCAGTTCGTGAACTCCGCCGGCACCCCCGGATAGACATTCGGCCCGGCCTTCGCGTTGCGGAGCAACTCGACCGGGCTCTCGGCCGTCACCAGTACGTCTTCGAGACTCCGTGCGCTCACGTTGCGCTCCTTTCTCGTCGCGTGGCCGCGGGGAGGCGGAGAAGCGTCAAGCCCGGCACGCGCTCGAGGAGGTGGCGGTTCTCGAGCGCGATGTCGAGGTTCCGGCGTGCGATGCGCGCATGCTCTCGTGCGATCGCGTCCGCACGCGCTCCCTCACGTCGTCCGATCGCGTCGACGAGTGCTTGATGCTGGTGCTGCGCCACGAGCAGGAGCTCCCACGACTGGGGTAGCGCCGAGTGCACCATCAGCAGAGCGCTCGGCGGTGCGAACGGCAGCGCGAGCGCATGGTCGAGCGCGCGTCCGAGCTGCGCGCTCTTGGCGAGCTCGCGAAACAGGTGGTGGAACTCCTCGTTGAGGCGGAGGTAGGCCATGAACGTCTCGATGCTCTGCGTCCGGACGATCGCGTCCAGCTCCCGACAGCATTCGCGCAGCGGTCCGAGCTCGTCATCCGACTCGAGCCGCTCCGCCGCGAGGCGCGCCGCTGTGCCCTCGAGCACGCCGCGTAGCTCGATCGCGTCGTCGATGTCTGTGCGCGTGAACTCACGTACACCGAACCCGCCGCCCGGGAGTGTCTCGAGGAGACCCTCGTGCTCGAGCGTCACGAGGGCGGATCGGAGCGGGGTCCGCGACACACCGAGCTCCTCGACGAGGCGGAGCTCAGCGACGCGCTCGCGCGGCTTGAAGGCCCCGCTGAGCAGGAGCTCGCGGAGCCCGAGGGTCGCCTTCGTGGTCTGCGAGTTCGCGTGGTCCCCGCGTGGCACAGTCGTAGCCTCCTACTCGCCAGACGGTTGGAGGTCTGGCTGCGAACGTCGACGAGGGCCGCCGAGACGGTCGTACAGAGCGACGATGGCATGCACCACGCCGTGCCTGAAGCCGAGAAAGATCGCGATCACGAAGACGCCGTAGAGAACTTCTCGCAACTCGAGGCTCGCCGTCAGCCTCTCGTCCAGGATCGCGAAGACGCCCGCGCCGAGCACAGGGCCGAGCAAGGTGCCGAGGCCGCCAAAGGCCACGAGCACGAGAACGCGCACGTCCACGCGGTCGAAGCTGTAGGTCGCCGGGCTGATGAAGCCCGCGCTGTACGCCAGCAGCGCGCCCGTCAGGCCGATCATCGCCGACCCGATCGTCGCCGCGTAGATCCTGTATCGCGACACGTTCACGCCCGCGAGCTCGGCAGCCATTTCGTCGTCGCGGAGGGCGCGGAACGCCCAGCCGACATGCGAGAGCTGGAGCGCACGGAAGACTATGAGAAACGCGACGAGCAGGCCGGCGAAGAGGTAGTAGCCGCCGACGCGATCGTCGCCGAGGTCGGACGGCACAGCCCTCACGACGAGACCGGTCTCGGATCCCGTCAGCTCGCGCTGGCCGAGGAGGAGATTCGCGAACGCGAGGGAGAACACCAGCGTGACGATGCCGGTGAAGATGATGCCGAGTGAGCGTCGCACCGCGATCCAGCTCAGGAGCCCGCCGACGATCGCCGCGCTCGCCGTGCCGACGATCACGCCTGCAGCCATGGGCAGGGAGGTCTCGTCCGTGAAGATCGCCGCACCGTAGCCACCGACCCCGGCCAGGGCGCCGACGCAGAGGAAGAGCTGGTTCGTGCTCCCGAAGATCAGGTTGAAGCCGACGCCGTACGACGCGAACACGAGCGCCTGCACGGCCAGCGACGTCGTGTACGGCGAGTCGCCGAACCAGATCGACGGGAGCACCGCCAGGATCGCTGCCGTGACGACGATCGGCAGGAGCGCCCAACCGATCCTGCCGAGACGACGCCGGTTTCCGGTCTTCGCCATCTCTCCTACCGCCCGAGCAGCCCGCGGGGCCGAATGAGGATCGTCAGGGCGGCGGCGGCGAGGAGGATGATGGTCGTGACGTATTGCCCGATGTAGTGGGCGCTCAGGCTGTTCACGACTCCGAGGAGAATTCCGGCGAGAAAGGCGCCGCCGACGCTGCCGAGACCGCCCACGACAGTGACGATCAGCGCGAAGGTGGTGAGCTCGAAACCCGCGTTCACGGTCAACGGCCCGCTCATCGAGGCAGTGATCGCGACGACCCCAGCCAGCGCTCCGCTCAGCGCGAAGACGACCGTTCTGACGAACGACGGGTTGATGCCGACGAGCCGCGAGCCGACCTCGTCCTGGATCACGGACCGAACGCCACGCCCGAAGGTCGTCACACCGAAGAAGACGAGGAGCGCCGCGCCTACCGCGACTGCGATCACGGACGCCCAGATGCTCCCCACTGCCATCGGCACGCCGACGACCGAGACCGGCTCCCCGCCGATGTAGATGTACAGCGCGCCGGAGGGGTAGCGCCACGTGAGCAGACCCCCGATCACGAACGCGACGCCGAGCGTCAGCAGGAGGCCCATTAGCGTCCGCTCCTCGCCGTGCTGGCGGTAGACGGGCCGCATCAGCGTCAGGTCTAGGAGCACGGCGACACCCGCAGCCGCCAGCACGCCCACGAGCGCTGCCACGATCGTCGCCCTACCGTCCTCCATGACGAGCGAGATGACGATCGCCGCGAGCACCACGATCTGGCCGTATGCGAGGTTGAGGACGCCGCCGAGACCGTAGACCAGCGTCATCCCGACGCCGAGCAGGCCGAAGGCGAGGCCGAGCACGATCCCGTCGAGAATGACCGCCCTCATGCCACACCGAGGTACGCGCGTTGTACCTCCGGGTTCCGGTCGAGCTCCTCCGACGTCCCGGTCAGACGGATCCGACCGTTCTCGAGCACGTAGCCGCGGTCGGCGACCGACAGAGCGAGCGGCACCTGCTGCTCCGCGATCAGCAGCGTCATACCCTCGTTCTTGAGCCCCTCGAGCGCCTCGAACGCCGACTGGGCGATGATCGGCGCAAGACCGGTCGTCGGCTCGTCGAGCATCAGCAGCCGCGGTCGCGCCATCAGCGCACGACCTACCGCCAGCATCTGCTGCTCGCCTCCGCTAAGGGTTCCTGCCTGCTGGCGCTGTCGCTCTTTCAGCCGCGGGAAGAGGTCGTACACGAGCTCCAGCGTCGCGGCATCGGGCCGCCTGGGATACGCCCCCAGAGTGAGATTGCTCTTCAGCGACATTGCCGGAAACAGGTGCCGCTCGGCCGGGACGTAGGCGATCCCCGCGCGGGATACCCGGTGTGCAGGTAGGCGCGTCAGATCCTCCCCGTCCAGGACGACTCGGCCGTCCATCGCCGGGAGCAGCCCGGCGATGGCCCGGAAGAGCGTCGTCTTGCCCGCGCCGTTCGAGCCGATGATCGCCACCGCTTCACCGGTGCCGACCACGATGTCGATACCGTCGATGACGCGTTCGCCGAGGTACCCGGCCGCCAGTCCTTCGACCTCAAGCAACTCGGGCCCGCCCGAGGTAGGCGTCGACGACCTGCGGGTCCCTCATGACGACCTCGGGCACGCCCTCGGCGAGAATCTGGCCGAAGTTGAGGACGATCGCACGCTCGGCGAGCTGAATGACGGCGCTCATCACATGCTCGACCCACAGGATGGTCATCCCGAGTTGGTCGCGGGCGTTCCGGACGATCTCTACCGAGGCGGCGAGCTCTGCCTCGTTGAGACCGGCCATCACCTCGTCGAGCAGCAGCACCTTCGGCTGGCCCGCGAGCGCCTTGGCCAGCTCGAGAAACCGCTGCTGATGGAGGTTCAAGCTCGAGACCGGCTGCTCGGCACGGCTGTCCAGCCCGACGAACGCCAACGCGTCGGAGGCCCGTCGCCGGGCCTCCGGCTCGCCGACGACGCCGTCGCTCCCACCGAACATCGCACCGAGGACAGCGTTCTCCAGCACCGTCATCGACCCGAAGGGCAGCGGT